>JARKQH010000221.1 GCA_029974925.1 Verrucomicrobiota bacterium | reverse complement strand
AGCAGCGCCGCACTCCAAGGCGCGTTCGGAACCGGCTCGGCTCTTTGGAGTGCGCCGCCGCCGCGGCGCTTTGGATTTTCTACGCGTGACGAGTTGGAGAGGCAGAGGCTCGCGTGGGAGGACGAACGTGTGAAACGAAAGCGGCGCAGCAGCGCCGCACTCCAAGGCGCATTCGGAACCGGCTCGGCTCTTTGGAGTGCGCCGCCGCCGCGGCGCTTTGGATTTTCACGGCGCATTCGGAACCGGCTCGGCTCTTTGGAGTGCGCCGCCGCCGCGGCGCGTTGGATTTTCTACGCGTGACGGGTTGGAGAGGCAGAGGCTCGCGTGGGAGGACGAACGTGTGAAATGAAAGCGGCGCAGCCGCGCCGCACTCCAAGACGCATTCGGAACCGCCTCGGCTCTTTGGAGTGCGCCGCCGCCGCGGCGCTTTGGGCTAATAAGGCGCATGGCATTGCTTGCGAGGCGCCGCTCAAGGCGGGGCGCTGGTTCACCATTCAGACGAGGGCTCGAACTCATCGAAAACGCTCACCCGGTCCAGCCTAAGACGATAGATAGTCCTGACCATAGCGGGGACGGCAGTGCGCTCAAACCAAGCGGCCGAGCACCACGGGTAGTGGTTCGCGACCAATACCAGCCCGTGCTTCACCGCATTGCGGTGCACGTAGCTTAGCCGCGCCAGATAGGATTTCTGATAGGTCAGTTTGGTGTCCCAATAATTGTGCCATACCTGACGGCGCGGCCTCTCATCCAGCCGGTTGACCCAGCTCGCGGTCTTGGTGTGGAGCACTCCCAGCATCTGCGACAGGCTCGAACCATCGTCCGCCCCGGGCGGAGCGTGTCCGATGAAATGGTAGTGGTTTGAGAACACCGCCCAAGCGTCGAGTTGCCAGCCGAAATCCCGGGCCACTGTGAGCAAACCGCGATGAAGCACCGCCAGTCGCTCACGTCCGCGGAAATGGTGGTCTTTGAGATAGGTGCCCGCTGTGACGAAATAAGTGCACCGTTCGCCCAGCCGATGGACGGGCGCGTGGGGCCAGGGCATGCGAGGTGATTGCATGTCAAGGAATGTGCCGGGATACAGGCGGGAACACAAGTCGGTTGGCAGGGGGTGTCCGTAGGTTGGGAAAGAGCCGCTTTGGATTTTCGCGGCGTGAGGCGTTGGAGAGGCTGGCGGGGGATTGGGATTTCGCGAAGTAAGGGGGTGGAATAGGTGGCGTGGGATCGGGATTTCGTGAAGTAAGGGGTTGGAATAGGTGGCGTGGGAGGATGACTGGGTGGATTGAAAGCGGCGCAGCAGCGCCGCACTCCAAGGCGCGTTGGGATTCTCGCACGTCTTCGAAATCGGAAAGCCCCTTTGGAGTGCGCCGCCGCCGCGGCGCTTTGTTTGGGGGGTGGAGACGTCCCGTCTCCACACTCCCACGCCGTCGGAATCCGCGATCCACTGGGACGAGACGTCCCAGCCCCTAGTCAGACCGAGCACTCCCGGAGGGGCGGTTGAACCCCCAACTACCGCGGGGAGCGGGAGCGCAGCGAGACCGTGGCTTCGCGCAGGCCCGGGCTGGCTGCCGTCACGCGAATGTGACCGCCCCGCCCCTCTGTGGTGCGAACGATGAGCATCGCCTTGCCATAGAACAGGCTGACCTGGTCGGAGTCAAACTCGGCCGGGAAATGATGGTCACCGTTGCCCACGCCTGCGAGGGTGGCGGGACCTTCGATCCGGAATTTCACGTCGTTCATCGCCAGCGGACAGAGCGTGCCCTGCTGATCCACCGCCTCGACCAGCACGAAGCTCAGGTCGTCGCCGTCCGCAACGAGCGCTTTGCGATCGGGAGTCAGCCGGAGGGCGGCGGGCTCGCCCGCCGGGCGCATGATGGCGGCGCCCAGACGCCTTCCGCCCTGCCAGGCCACGACCTTCAACTCCCCCGGCTCGTAAGGCACCTCCAGCCACCGCAGGGCGTAACGGTCTCGCACGACCTCGGCTTCGGGGTTCTTGGTTCGTTTGCCAAGTGATTTCCCGTTCAGGAACAGCTCGGCGGAGTCACCGCTGGTATAGACATAAACGGGGACGTTCCGGCCCAGCCGCTGGGGCCAGTTCCAGTGCGGAAGGATGTGGATGGTTTTCTTTTCGGGCGCCCAGTGGCTGCGATAGAGGTAGAAGCGGTCCTTCGGAATGCCCGCCAGGTCCACTATGCCAAAGGAACTGATGCGCGATTCCTCCTCGCGGGCGAGCTTGCGCTTGGTGAAATGACCCCACCCTTCCGCAATGAATGGCGCCGGCTCGCCAAGATAATCAAAGCCGGTCCAGACGAATTCCCCCGCCACAAACCGGTCCCGCTCCATCAGGGCAAATTCCACATCCGCCGGGTCCGAGTAGTAGGCGCAATTATGGTCGTAGGAACTGATGCGGGCGGTGACGGGATAATCGTCCTTTTTCGCCGGCATCGGAAAATCGTCGTAGTAACCGCGGGTGCTGAAGGCCGAGGCGGACTCGGTGTAAATGATGGGGAGGTTGGGCCAGCGTTCGCGGGAAATCGCATAGCGGCGCGCGTAGTTCCAGCCGGTCACATCCAACGCGGCGGGAAGCTGGGATTTGGCCGACTCGGGGATGCAATGGGCCAGCCCGACCGGACGGGTCGTGTCAAACTCCTTGACCAGGCCGACCATCGCCTTAAGCAGCCCTGGGGAATCGGGATATTTCAGGCTCTCGAGTTCTGTAATTTCGTTTCCGACGCTCCAGACCACCACGCACGGATGATTCCGGTCCCGGCGGACGAAATTCGAAAGCTGTTTCCGCCCGTGCTCCAGGACGGAAACCCCTTTGGGCAGCGTCGCGGTGCCGTCCCATTTGTCAAACGCCTCATCCCAAACCACCATCCCCATGCGGTCGCACAAGTCGAGCAGCTCCGGCGCGGGCGGGTTGTGGCTGGTGCGAACGGCGTTCACGCCCATGTCCCGCATGATTTGAAGCTGCCGCTCCATGGCGCGCCGGTTGAAGGCCATGCCCAGGGGGCCAAGGTCCGAATGCAGGCAAACACCCTGAAGCTGCACGCGGCGGCCATTCAGATGAAAGCCGTCATTGGCCGTAAACTGGAACGTGCGAATGCCGAACGGGGTTTCGACCTGGTCCACGAGGCGCCCGGCCTGAGACACGCGCGTCGTGGCGGTGTAAAGCCGCGGCGAGGCCACGTCCCACAATTGCGGCCGGGGAACCGACAGGGTGGCTGCCCCCGTTTTCGCGTTGCCCGCGGGCACCGCCAATTCCGAGCGCAGGCGGGCCACTTCCCGGCCCCGGGGGTCGCGCAGCGTGGTTTCGATGCTGGCGTCAACCGGCGCCGACGTGTGGTTCGCAACGCAGGTCTCGACCCGGACCGCCGCCGCCTCCGCCGTGACCGATGGCGTCGTCACAAAGACGCCCCACTCCCCCACGTGGACCGGCTCGGTCACCACAAGCTGGACTTTGCGATAGATGCCGGCGCCGGGGTACCAGCGCGAGCGATGAGGGCGGGTATCCACATGCACCGCCACCACGTTCGGTTCCCCGGCCTTGACGAATTCGGTCGCGTCCACCCGGAACGACATGTAGCCGTAGTCCCAACAGCCGGCTTTGCGGCCATTCACGTAAACCGTCGGCATGGCCATCACGCCGTCGAAGTCGAGATAGACCCTTTTCCCGGCATCGCCAGCCGGAAGGGTGAAGGTCTTCCGATACCAGCCTTCACCGCGCCAGGGCAGCTTGCCCGTGTGCGGATCCCCTTGCGGCTCATAGGGACCGCTGATCGCCCAGTCGTGCGGCAAACGCACCGGTGTCCAGGCCGAATCATCAAATCCAACCGCTTCGGCGCCCGGCTGCGTTCCCCGGGCAAACTTCCAATCCCGGTTGAAATTCTCGACCCGCCGCGGGGCCGCGGGAACGGCCGCCATGGCGGCCAACGCGCCGAACAGGAGGAAGGCGGCAGACCAACCACTTCGCTTGCTCATAGATTGCTGGGGGAGTCTGCCGCGACCGCCGGGAGCGGTCAATCGGAATGGCGTCAGCGGCGACACCCGGGCCGGCTGCGGCCGCCTGGATCAAACATCCGTTTGACTTTTTAAAACGATTGTTTAAGTTTGCCCTGTTGATGGCAATGACCTTCCATTTGTCGTCCGGCGGCGCCAGCAGGCGGGACCGGGCGCGGCTCCGGCTGCTTGAGGCCGGACTCCGCGTTTTTGGCGAGAAAGGCCCGCGCGGCGCCACCGTGCGCGAGATTGCGCGGGCGGCGGGGCAGAACGTGGCCGCGATTTCGTATTATTTTGGCAACAAACAGAAGTTTTACCTGGCCGTGATTGAAGCCGTGGTAGGCGAAATCCGGGCGCGGCTGGGCGACGTGTTGGGGCAAATCGAGCTGCTGCGCCGGTCCGGCGGAGGGTCGCCGGCGCAGGCGCGGGCGTTGCTGCAAGCGTTTCTGCGAGAGGTTTACCTCCGCATGTTAAGCCGGAATGAAGCGACAGCCATTGGCCAATTGATTGTGCGAGAGCAGCTTAATCCGACCGCGGGCTTCGAACTACTTTACACTCGCGGCTTCCGCGAACTCCATGAGGCCTTGTGTTTTCTGGTTGGCTTGGTGCTGGGACGCGACCCGCGGGAGCGCGAGGTGATCGTGCGCACCCACCTGCTCATGGGCCAGGTATATTTCTTTGCCATGGCCCGTGAGGGCATTTTGCGCCGCTTGGGATGGAAGCATCTGGAAGGCGCGAAAGCCCGTTGGGTCGCGGGCCTGATTGAAGAACATGTCCGCGTCCTGCTGGACGGTCTGGCCAGCCGCCAGAGCGTCGGAGAGCCGGCCACATCGCCGGCCAAATCCCCTATCCCCAACCCATCCCCTGCCCCGTCCATTATCCCATGAAAAAGAAGATCGTATTCGCGCTCTTGCTGTTGGCGCTCGGCGCTGGCGCCCTGATCTGGACCCAGAACCGAAAACGCGCTGTTGGCAGCGGGCCGGTTCAACTTTACGGCAACGTGGACATCCGCGAGGTGAATCTCGGTTTCCGGGTGTCGGGCAGGATTATCGAAGTGCTGCGGGACGAAGGGGACGCAGCCGAGGCCGGCGAAGTCCTGGCCCGGCTGGACGTCGCGCCGTACGAAAGGGCCCTGGCGGAAGCCAAAGCGCAGATGGAATCGCTGGGGGCCCGCGTGCGGCTGGTCGAGGCGGGCTACCGTCCGGAGGAGATCGCCCAGGCGCGCGCGGTGTTGCGGGAACGCGAGGTCACCCTGACCAACGCGGAGCGCACCTTTCGGCGCCAGCAAGAGCTGCTGGCCACGCGCGCGGTGTCGGAACAGGACCGCGACGACGCGGAAGCGCGGGCGCGCGAAGCGCAGGCGCGGCTGGCTTCCGCACAAGAACAACTTCGGCTGCTGGAGGCCGGTTTCCGCGCGGAAGAAATTGAGCAGGCGCGCGCGGAATGGGCCCGAGCCAGGGCAGCCGTGGCCCGCGCGGAGTTGCAGTTGGAAGACACGGTGCTGCGGGCCCCCTCAGCGGGGGTGGTCCTGACACGCGCCCAGGAACCCGGCGCCGTGGTTCAGGCGGGGGCCACCGTCCTGACCTTGTCCCTGCGCGAGCCGGTATGGGTGCGCGCCTACATCCGCGAACCTGACCTGGGCAAAATTCATCCGGGCATGGCGGTGGACATTTACACCGATTCGCGACCGGACAAGCCGTATCACGGCCAGATTGGCTATATCTCGCCGCGGGCGGAGTTCACGCCCAAGACGGTGGAAACCACCGAGCTGCGCACGTCACTGGTCTATCGCCTGCGGGTGGTCGTTGAGAATCCGGACGAAGGTTTGCGCCAGGGCATGCCGGTGACCGTCAAGCTCCGGAACACGCAATCCCCTTGAAATGCCGGCGCCTGTCATCCAACTCGA
>JARKQH010000166.1 GCA_029974925.1 Verrucomicrobiota bacterium | reverse complement strand
GGTGACCTGCCCGAGGCGCGGGCGGGTCTGGGCGGCTACTTCCGGTTTTACAACCGGGAGCGGCCGCATCAGGGGCTTGACTATCGGACGCCTTGGGAGGTATTAACGAGCACCCCTGCAACGAGCCGGGAGGGGACTGGCAATGGCCTGTGTGCCCCCAGCCCCTTTCGGTTCAAAACGGGGAAAGAGAATACGGTCAAAACATTAGTCTAAAAACCGCTTCCATTGGTCGGACAAATGGGGAGCACCTCAGTTGGTGCGAAGGACTTCGTCCCAGTTGTTAGGTAAGACGGCGTCCCTGCCGTGGAATTTATGCCCGCAGTGAAGGCAGATCTTGACGCCCACGGAGCTCCCGCCAGGCTCGGCAGCGCCATCGTCGGCCGTGCGGGGGACACGCTGGCCTTGCCGCGGCGGAGCCTTGGCGAGGGAGACATACTCGTAAGAGCCGCAGTTCGGACACAAAGAGGGTTCCTTGGAGGCGAAAGCCCGAACCCGACCTGTGGAGAACGCATCCTGGCGGAACCGGAGGCTGCCATCAAAC
Source organism: Verrucomicrobiota bacterium (assembly GCA_029974925.1). Classification (GTDB taxonomy): domain Bacteria; phylum Verrucomicrobiota; class Verrucomicrobiia; order Limisphaerales; family UBA8199; genus JARKQH01. The sequence continues at coordinate 12,214 of JARKQH010000166.1, read as the reverse complement.
TTGGTGAAGGCACTGTCGGGTTCAAGCAATCGCTTGATCTCATAGGTAAAGTGGGCCACCCCATCCTTGGTTGAGTGCTGCCCGTGCGGGTCCGCGTAAATACAAAAAACGATCCCAATGGCTTTTTCGTTGCGCGCGTTGACGTGACTCAACACTCCAGAAAGCGACGGTTGTTTAAGTGCTTTTGGCAGATGGTGGACAAGAATATCGTAGAAAATTTTGGTTTTGGAAGCGCTCTCGGGAACCTGAACGATTTGGTAGCTGAAGTGCTCTCGGTCAGCCTTTTTTTCGCGGACAACATCTGCTTCAGACAGTTTAAGGATTCCACGCATATCCTGCTCAACCAGCGGTCCGGCGGTAGCCGTGAGCGCAGCGAGCTGGAGATCGGGATTGCTGTTATTGAGCATTTCGCGAAGAAAGGGGAGTTTTAGATAAGAAGGCCTGAAATCGTGACCCCATTCGGAGATGCAGTGGGCCTCGTCAACGGCAAGCAGGTTGATCGGGACCACTTCCTGGAGTTGAGCAAGCTCAGCCAGAAATTTCTTCATGCGAAGGCGCTCGGGGGAGAGGTAAAGGAGGCGCAACTCGCCACGGCGCGCTTCAGTCAGGATCCGGCGCTGCTCAACGGCTGGAACATCGGTGTTGATGAACTCGGCCGAGGCGATGCCGTAAGCATTGAGGTTGAGACGCTGGTCGCGCATAAGAGAGCGAAGCGGGCAGACCACCAGCGTCACCCCTGGACGTAAAAGGGCGGGGAGCCAAAAGCATAAAGACTTGCCGCTGCCCGTGGCCGAAATGCCGAGCACATTTTCACCCTCAAAAATCCGTTTCAGGATACGATCTTGGAGTGGTTTTGTGCCGCGGGGATAGCCGAAAATCTCGCGGGTGAAATAATCAAGGCGATTGTGAATTTCCTCCAAAGAAAGTCCCTGCCGAAACGTCGTGGTTCCAGCGGCAGCGGGCGGAGGCGGCGCGCTGAAAGCGATTTGGCGAACTGCACTGGGGCTTAGTACAATCTTCGGGTGGGAATGTGGCGACGCAAGACTTAGACTTACCAAGGGATGAAGAGGAGGCTCTCGATCGAGCGGTATGGAACTGGAGACGGCAACCGGAGGTAAATCAAAAGAAACGTTGACCACCGACTCGACCGCATTCAGGTATTCGTACAGGGCGCTGATGGCTGTTGCGACAAAGGGGAAGTCAAATCCGAAGGCGTCGTGCAAGGTTATAGATGCGCGGGGGTTGCAGCTCGACAGGGCCGCCTCGACGAAGAAATCTTGGACGCGGTAGAAGTCGTTAACAATTTCGATCGTGGTGGAGTGGGAGGTGGAGGGCGTGCCCGCATGATTCCGGAGAACCGCTCGCAGGCGGGAGTCGCGTTCAAGTACCGTTCGCAAGGCGGCGATGGTCGCGGCAGGGGTTGCCATGATCTGACCATAGGAAAAGCGAAAGAGCTGCCAGCCGCTGGATATAATGTAGTTCTGTCGGTCAAGGAACTGGTCCAACTCCGGGCGGCTCTGGAACTTCGTGAAACCATCAACCTCGAAGGCATATTTCACGGAGCCTAGGAGAGCGAAATCAAGGACGTAGGGCCCGACGGGGTGCTGTGGCTTTACCGCTTCCATTCCATGGTCGTTCAGGAGCGGAGCCAGGATGCGCCGGACAAACTGGATTTCCAGGAAATTATCCGGGGAGGCCCACGGGGGCTGGCGCTCGAGCGCGTTGGCGAAATAAGAGTGCCGGGCGAAGAAAAGATCGGCACGGCGAGTGGTCAGCGAGGCGTCTTCGAGTTCCGCAGGAGCAAGAGCCCAACGGTCCCGCAAGGTTTCCCAATCGGTGTCGCCGTTTAGTTTGAGGCAAGGCAAAACGCTGATCGGGAGAAGACGGAGCTTGCCCGTGGCAAACCGGTTAAAGTCCCGTGGAGACGCAACCTCGCAAAAGTGTTGGTCGTAGCGGTAAACACCGCGAGCGATCGAAGGAAGGAAATTCCGGATAATCGGGTTCATGTGGGGTTGGGACACAGGGAGCCGTCCACTGGCAATCGGATTTGAGATTGGCCGGCCTCGCGCTGCCGATCCCATTCGTATTGGTCGCAGCTAAAGCACCGCCGTTTGGCCCTGTGGTTAGGCACATCGTTCGAGCCCGGGAGCTTGGCTCCCGGCGTAGGATGCGCCGAAACCCACCGGCCTTGCACCCGGGTGAAGCCAGCGCCTCTTGGGAATGTGGTGCTCATCGGTGGCCAGCAGCTTCGGCTGTGGGAGCAGAAAGGAACGATGCACAATTGTTCTGGCTTTCTTCAAGCCAGCGGCGACCGGCATCTGTGATCTCCCATACGCCGTGTGGCGAGTCGCCTTTAAGGAACCCGTGCTCTTTAAGGGTATTGCGAGCCCATTGTGCGGTATTTCGCCAGCGCGGCCCGGTTTTGGGACCCGAGGGGAGCGGGGCGTGATCAACAGGTTTGAGTACGGCGGCCATTTTAGGGTAGAGTTTGTCGAGCACCTGGCTCATTTCACCGGCACCACCGAGCTCGACGAGCGTTTGGAGAAGGGGCCGATAATAGGCACTTTCAGGCGTACGCATTCCCTTTCGAAGTTTGACTGGGCGCCTTCGAGTCGTGGCGTTGGCCAGACGGGGCGGCAGCGTCCTCCCGGAGGACCTCAGTTCATGCCATTCAGAAGACAAAGCGACGATCTTCGTCCGGAAGGCAGCGAACTGTTCGGCTCGCTGGGCAAGCTCCTTGGCGTCTTGGTAATCCCTTTTCTTGAAGGCCTCACTCCCCAGGTAGTTCAAGTTGTTGATCTCCAACTCTATGGCTTCGATCAGGATTTCAAACGCAGCGTTCACTTCTTCATTATGGAGTTTATAGAGTGAATTCATCATCTGCATTGGTGAGAGGTTGTTCCGAGTGCTGGATCCCAAGAAGCCTGGGGACGGAGATCCCCGTCCCTAAGTTGGTTCTTCCGACGTCAATCCCGAGAGCCAGGAGAGGGTGTAAGCGCAGGCTGACAAAACGGTCCGCCTGTTCTGAATCCTCGAGAATACTCATAGACGCTGTTATGCTGAGTGAAAACGAGCCGGCTGAAAAGGGACCGCCAGAAATCGGGGCGGGGTGGCCCAAACGGGTCACTTGGCGCTCCGCTGGCTGTGCATACACGCCGCCCATGCCGAAAAGACAACAAATTTTAACGGCCAATTGTAAAATCTGCAAGCAAAATTCACGGTGGTTCCGAAGGCAATTTGTTAGCGGCCTCTTCATTTGACCGTGATGAATGCAAACGATCGGCTGGGCGAAGTGAAGGTTGAGGCAACCGGGTCGGTGGAGGAGAACCTGGTGGTGCAATTGCCCCATGGGTGTAACTGGCCGAATCCTCCGCCAGGTGAAGGTTCCCCCTCAGCAGCAGTCGTTCTGGATTTGAGGCGATGGAACAAGTGCGCGGCGCAGGGGTGGTGGAACAAGGGGAGCCGCGACGAGAGAATCGGAACACGGGCAGGCTGAATAAGGTCCAGACTCGTTGTCAGACCACACGGAATTGTCGGGAGATCTCAGAGTCGTCAAAGCAGACAACGCAGCCGTGCGCGGAGACCTGGTTCCGGCGGCTGCAAACGGGGCGGAAAGAGAAGGGAGGTCTCCCAGCCGGGACAATCCAAAGCGCCGCGGCGGCGGCGCAGTCCAAAGGGGCGAGCCGGTTCCGAACGTGTCCTGGAGTGCGGCGCGGCTGCGCCGCTTTCACTTCGCGGGGTCATTCCGCGCCGGGGAGGCCACGGCGACGAGACGTCTCCATGCCGTCTCCGGTCGGCGGCTGCGTTGACGTCAGGGCGCCTGGGTGGCGAGGATGCGGAAAAAGCGCGGTTGGGAGACCAGGGTGTTGGTTAGAGTAACGATTCGGTTGATGGCGGCGGGAGGGATTTGCTGCCAGGGCTGCCAATTGGCTGAGCCTGGGTTGAGGTTGTACTGCACGGTGTAGGCCAGGTCCGCTTGCGCCTCGAAACTAAGCCGCAGGGCGCTTCCAACCAGGGTGGCGGTCAGCCGCAACGCGCTGGCGCTGTCGTGGGGGTCGGTGCGGGCCAGGTGTTCCTGGCCGTTGGTCATGCCATCGCCATCCGGGTCCAGCGCGGCGTCGTTGATCCCGACGACCAGGCCGTTGAGGACTTCCCACCAATCGGCCATGCCATCGGCATCGGTATCGGCAGCAAGGGTGCCGGGGGGCGGCGCCGCCCGCCAATTGAGGGGGTCGTTGCCAAATTCGGCGAGGGCACGGCGCTGAAGCGAAAGGCCCAGGCCGTCCGCGCCCATCGGCCACGGCGGGGTGTCGTGGTAGGTGACCTTGTCCACGAGGACATAAGGGATGATGACGTTGGTGGGGGTCACCTCGGGCACATCCGGGTATTTTAACTCGATGGTTTCTTTGGAATTGTCCAGTTTGCCTGACCACGGACCGTAAATGGGGATGTTGGTCGCGAGGTTGTAAGTCAGGCGGAACGCGGCGACTTGGGCGGCGTTGGTGGCGGGGTCGAAGCCAACAATCAGGAGCTGGCCTCCCGCCGCGAGGGATTGGTTGGTCGGGAAATCAAAATCCACGGCATTGCGCAACCGCCACGTATTCGTTCGTGCCGCCGCGCCGTACCCGGCCTGATTGGTGAACAGGCACCACAGGGGAACGTTGGTGGCCGAGATGTTCACAAGGCGGATGAACTCGTTCAAATCGTCGTCCACACCGCCCGGCAGGTCGGGCGGGTGATACATAATCTCGGCGATGACCACCGGGCCGACACGCGGGGGGCCGTTGTTCGTGCCCAGGGTGTTGAAAGCCTGCAGCACATAGTGGTCATTGCCCTGGCTGTCCACATGCCGGCCGAAGCTCACGCCGTTGGGCGCCTCGCCAAAATCGAACCCGTGATAGTATCCGCTGAGGTTCCCCTGGGCGTCGCCGCTGAAAAGGAAGACCATCTCGCCCAGCTCGCTGAACGCAAAGCCGGTGTCGCCCACGCCAAACTGGTCGGTGTTGAACACCACGAAGCCGCCCGGCGGAATGAGTGTCGGATTCGGCAACCGGTATTTCTTCGGGGCAAAGAAATCATCGGTGAGGAACCAACCGCCGATGTTCACGTTGGTGGCGGTGGGATTGTGCAGCTCCACGGCGTCCAGTTGCGGCGGGTCGGTGTGGGTGAGCACCTCGGTGATGAGAACGGGGGGCTGGGCGAGGGGGGCGGTGTCGGCGCCGCCGGGCGAGCCCTCGGCGTTGCTGCTGGGGCGCCAACTGGCCTTTTCACCCCAGGTGTTCCAAGGCGCAAGCTCGTTGACGATCACCAGCGAGAAACCCAGGCCGTCGGTCGTCGGATACCATTCGTTGTTGTAGGCAAACTCGAGCACTTTCTCGCCCACCGCATCCTCGAGGCGGAGGTTTTCGCCCGCGTTGTCGAGGGCGCCGGCAAACTCGCCGGCAATCAACGCCCCCGCGCCATATCGGGCGGTGAAAGCGGCCTGGTTGCGCACCAGCAGAACATGCTGGCCGGGGGCAAGGCTGGTGACGGCGCTGCCGGTAAAACTGAACTGGATGCCGTTGGTGAAACGAACGCCCGTGAGGTTGAGCGTAACACTCGTGGAGATGTTCCTTAATTCCAGGTACTCGAACTGTTGGGCATCGTTGGTAATCGCGGGCGCCGGCGACGGATTGTACATAATCTCGGTCACCCGCAGGTAGCGCTGGACGTCCGACGGGTTGCCGGGGTAGGCCAGCGAGGCCATTTCCCAGCCAACGGGATTGAGCAGGCGAACCGTCTCGCCCCAGGCCGACAATTGCCCCGAATACGGCCCGGTCACGAACAGGTTCATGCCGCCGCGCGGCGCGGTGGCCCGGTTGCGGAAGGCCCGTTGATTCGGGGAGACGTAGAGTTGCGCGTAGGGGGGAACGACCGTGCCGGGTTTGAAGGTAAAGCGCACGGCGCCGTCCAATTTCCAGTTCGAGACGTCCAGCCACAAGGCGGTGGGGTTGGTCAGGCGGACAAACTCCTCCGCTTGATTGCCGGAGACGGGGTTGGCGTCCACGGACGCGATGAGGAGCGTGGCGTTGATGGGCTGACTGGGGGGGATGGGCGTGCCGTTGAGCAACGCGCTGCCGCTGTTGAGCCAGAGGCGTCGGCCGGGCAGATGCGTCGTGATGATGCGCTGCGCCTCCGGCCGCATCGCGTACCCGTTCCCCCAGCTTCCCCACTTCGCATAGTCCAGGTCCGCGTCCGACGTCCCGACCGCGGGCGGGTCCATGAGGTCCATCATTTCATTGATCCGCGCCTCAATGATGAGGTTGGTGGCCGGCGTGCCGGGCGGCTGCAGCAGGGTGTCCATGATCGTGCGCAACCGCCGCAGGTACATCCCGCGAAAATCGGGCACGGCGAACATGAGATTGTAAAGGCGGTTGGCGGTCTTGTTCTGCTGCGAGGGATTGTAGAAGTTCAGGACGTTGTCCACGTAGAGGGTGTCGGTGAAGTAGCCGGCGCTGTCCAGCCAGTTGCGGCCCCACGTCAGGTCGGTGTCCCAGGGGAACAGCGCCCATTCGCCGGTGAAATTGGAATCGCGATAGGCGTAATAGTTTTTGTGGCCGTGGTCCTGGCTGCTGGACAAAGCCAGGCCGACGAAGTAGCTGGTGATCTGGGGGAGATCGAGATTGTCGTAAGCATAGGTGGTGCGGGTGGCCAGCGGCACGGCCTCGTTCAAATTGGTGATGAGGGCGTTGAGATCGCTCTTGTCCTCATAGAGCCGGGTTTTCTTCTCGGCGCTGGCGGTGCCGGTGAGCGCGTCGTAAATCTTGTAAAGCGCGCCGTCGGGGTCGCGGCCCACGCGCTCCAGCCAAACGTCATCGGCGTCTTCCATGAGATCGGCGATGCTCCAGAAAGCGCCGTTGCGCTGCACGCGGACCTGGAAGCACCAGTGGCTGACGCCCCCCGCCCGCGCGATGAATTCGTGGGTGAGGGCGTTGTGAACGCGCGATTTGTCGCCCCAGTTCGACATCAGCTTGGCATCCTTCTGCCGGGCCTTGCCCGGCTGGTACTTGAACCGGTGTTCCTTGGTGAAATCGAGGTTGTAGGACTTCTTGGCCCAGCCGGCTGAACTCTGCCCGTGAAGGCTCAGCAGAACATTGTCGTAAAACTCGCCAAGGTAGAAGATCGAACCCCGCGTGCCGGTCCGGGTGTCTGCCGCCGACTGGTTTTGAATGAAGGTATGCAGGACCGGCAGGGCGGATTGGATGGAGGGATCGGCCACCACCGTTCCCAAGTGCTCTTCCGAGTCGGTGGCCGAATTGAACACGGGCCAGCGTGAGGTGCGGTCATTGCCATCCGAGGCGGTAATGAACCAGCGGATCATCTGGCCGGCGGCGGCCACGCCGGCGGGGATGATGGCGCCATAAACACCGTCCCCCGCCGCGCCGTCCCCATGCAGTCCATCGTCGAGCATGGGGGTTTGGGTCAGGGGGTTGAACATGACCCGCCAGTTGAGCGTCACGGAGGCGACGGGGGCGAAGGCGGGCTGGACCCGGGCGGTCACGATGATGGCATTGGTGGCGTAAGGTTGCGCGGGCAGGGCGGGCACGCTGGCAACGCCACTGAGAATCGGCCCCAGGTCCGCCGCGCCCGACCCGTTGGCGCTGCCGGGGGTGGGCGCCGAAAAGTAGCGCGGGGCGGAGAACGCGGTCCCCGCCACCCCTGTCTCCAGCTCGCACTGGAACAGAAAGTCGGAGTTGGTCGGGCTGAGGTTCAGGGCGTGAACGGCCAGCCAGTTGGTTCCTGGAACCAGCCAGCCCCGCTGGGCGGTGAGATCGAACTCCTGCCATTGCACCGCCTGGAAACTCGTCCGCTCCGACAGCGCGGACGAATTCCACGCCAGCGTGGGCGGCACGTTCGCCGCGGCCACTTCGACGCCGTTGAGATAGGCCGCAAAGCCGTCGTCGTACCGCGCGCGCAACCGGAGGGAAGCGATGTCCGCGGGATTGAGAACGGTGAAGGGCGCGCGCCAGTACAGGCCGCTGTTGATGCCGAACAGGGCCGATTGGACCGGGGTGCGGATGAAAGGGGTGTAATAGAAATTCGTTGCGGCGCTGGAGGCAACCCCCGTGACGGCGCAGGTGTAGAGATTGGTGACCTCCGCCCCGCTCAGGGCGCGCTTGAAGAACGCCACCTCGTCCACCTCGCCGGGGAAGAATCCGGCGGAGCTGGTGTAGCTGCCGTAACCGATGCGGAACTTGTTGGCCACGTTGGGCTGGAACTGGCCGAGGTTGGTCGAGGCGGCCAGGGCGCCGTTGACGTAGAAACGCGCCGTGGCGCCGTCGAAAGTTCCCACCAGATGAACCCAGGTGTTGGAGGTCAGCAGCGGACCCTCCAGGGCCCGGAAGCCATTGGTGTCGGCAATGTAATAGCGCCAGCGGGACGTCGAAGCGGCCAGGATGTAGCCCCGGGGAGTGCCATAATCGCGGGAACTGACCACGACGCGCTCGCCGCTGCCGCCGGTGAGCCGGGCCCAGGCGCTGACGGAGAACACCGGGGTGCTCAGGTCGGGCTGGAAGGTGCTGGATTCGACCCGCTGGTTCGAGCCGTTGAACCGCACCGCGTAGTTGTCGGCTTCAAAACCGGCCTGCGACGGCGGCCGGATGCCCGCCACCCCCAGCACCGGACTGTTCACGTAGGGAAAATCCAGCGCCGAACCGAGGCTCCCCGCGTTGTGGGCGATGCTGCCGCTGGTTTCATTGAGCCGCCACCACCCCTCCGGGTTCAAATAACTGAGGTAATCCAAACCGGCCAAACCGCCCGCCGCCGAGCGGAATTCCAGCAACACTTCGTCCGCGCTCAGCGCCCGGTCATAAACCGCCACCTCGTCAATCAAGCCGTCGAACTGGTTGCCGCCGGCATCCCACACCCCGCCGCCGCCGATGTTGAAGGGATAGTCCGAACTGCCGTAATCCAGCGTGTTGCCGCCGCCGGTGCCGAGCAACTGCCCGTCGAGATAAATCTTCAGCGTGCTGCCGTCGCCGACGGCGGCCACATGATGCCACGTGTTGAGGGCGATGCTCACACTCACGTCCAGGCTGCCCCCCGCGGCCGTCCAGACCGACAGCGTGGTCGGGTTGATGAACCCAAATTCAATCGCATCGTTTTGCCCCCACAACCCGATGCGGGAGGTGCTGAGGGACTGCGCGTTGAACCACCCGGAAAGGGTAAACGCGAAACGGCCGCTGAGCAGGGGCTGGCCGGTGGTCACATACCCGGTCGAAGGGCCAAATCGGACCGCGAGGTTGTTGGATTCATACCCGCCGTAGGTGGGAGGGCGCAGGCCGGCCTGGCCCAACAGCGGCGCGCCGCCATAGGCGCCGTTGGCCTGGTAGCCCAGCGTCCCAAGATTCGCCGCCGTGCCCGAGGTGTCATTCAAACGCCAGTATCCGATCGCGCCCGCGTTCAGGATGCGAATCGCCGCCGGCGGCAGTTCGCTCGTGCCCAGTTCATACCCCAGCCCGTTGGTGGCGCGGCTCCATCCCGTGTCATCGAAATCCGGCTGCGTCCAGGTCAACCCGAGCGAACCGTCGGGGGGAACCCGCATGCGCCCGACCGCGTTGGTGGTCAAGGCCAGCGTTTGCGACTGCTGCATACCCAGCCCATAGGACACATTCACCATTTGAACGGGGAACGCGGGGGCATACTCCGAAACCACCGTCACCCCGTCCGGCTCAACCAGCGCCAGATACTCCCCCTCCTTGTCCAGTTTGAAATTGGTGTGAAGGGGGCGGCCCGGCACCCGCCGATTTTTCTCGGACGCAAAAACCACCAGAAACTGGCCGGGCGGCAGGTTCGTGACCGGGAACCGCCACTTGTTCAGATTCGACGCCGAGTCTGTCAGGCACCAATTGGCCAGGTTCACCGTGTTGGAGCCGGAGTTGTAGAGCTCGATCCAATCGGAGGAATCCCCGTCCTCATCCAGCAAGAACCCGGAGTTGGCAGCCATGAACTCGGTGATCCGGACCTGGGCCGGGCAGAGCATGGCCGAAAACAGGAGCAAGAATAAACTGCCGCGGAGGCTGGCTGCCGGTCTGAAACTCAAGCACATCATGACTTCAATTGTAACATTCCAAAAAATCATGAAGGAGTCACGCCCAAACCGCCCGCCCCCGCCTCCGGCAGGGTAGGGCGCGCGCTCGGCTGCGAACCTCGATTTCACCGGTGGCGGGGGGGGCGACGTCTCGTCGCCACACCTGCCCACCCTTGCGCAACGTCCGTCATCAGTTCGGGACTTCCCCTGCCCTTCCCCAACCCGTCTTCAAAACCCTGAAAGGGTTTCAGACAGTAGCCGGGGGTAAGGCCGTCAGGCCGCCACCCCCGGTCCCCCGCCCCCAGAATTCCAGCCCCCTCCGCTCGCGGAGGGGGTTGGGGGTGGTGGCATCCCGGAGTTCCTGCAAGCCGTCAGTCCCAATGCATCGCGATGGTCCGCGATTCCACGGCGGCGAAAGAAAGGTCACCGGGGGAGTCAAGTCTTGCCGGCTTTCGTGGCGCAGCTCTTTCAAGGGGAAGCCCGGCCCCGCTCAGTCTCCGCGAACGAGGGGCGTTGGAAAGCCGATGTCAAATCGGGAAGGCAGCTAAAGTAGGTACTTATTAAATCCCGGATCGAACCAGAACATCTCCATTCGTTCGGATCGTAATCCACCATCCGCCTAGGCCGGGACCAGGATACCCGAACACGTCCATAAGCCAACCGTCTGCATCCGGACTGAGCGTGATCCTGCCCTGCTCATTCTCTAGTCTAGAGGGGTCTTGATGCCGCCACTGAATGAGCGCATTCAAACCTTTGCGGAAAGCAGCTTCAGGTCTCATGAGCATTTTGCTCCCTTGTAGATTTGCTTTGCGACCAGACTTCAGCCAATCCGTTGGGGTGATGTTTGTAACAGCAGAAGCAAACCTGTAACTAATCGGCCCGTTGTCCATGACGCTCATTTCTAGGAATCGCTCCGGAATGTCAGCGTAATTTGTAAGACAAATCAGCCAAGCGCCTTTGGTTCGACACACGGCAATGGAGCCTTTGGGATCGAGTAGATTGACCTGCTCCTTGATGCTCCCCATCCCGCGGCGAAACGCGGCCTCGATGGGCAGTGCCGCAACATCCTTAGCTCTGACCGCCTCCGAGGCTTTCTCCGCAGGCGCTGAGTTGGTCGGTTCTGAAAAAGCCTGCATTCCCACCGACAGCGCAAAAGCGACATGTGCCCACAACAACACCTTAGCCATACCGCTCTCCTCCTAGTGGCAGTTCTTGCTGATAAAATTATCAAGCATCTTAACAATGCCAAGAGCCACATCGCGGCATCTACCTTCGGGCATTGAGGGCAGAATAGCATTTAAACTGTTCAGGCTTATTCTGCGCTGCTCACATTCTTCCTGCTTGAAGTCAGTACAAGGAAGATCTTCCGGCCCCGCCGCAAACATTCCACACGTATGGCACCACGTCTTCTTCACGTGCAGGTTCTCGTGGTACATGATGATGTTATCGATGTCAGGGCATAGTCCGGTAGTCCAACCGTTCACCGGATCACCGCAAATACAGGGGCATGCCTGGCCGTTGTTACACACGACGCCCCCATAAGCGAAGTAACCGTTCAAAGCACCATTGCTACAAGCCTTCCTGCACACTTGATCGCAAGGCAGATCGCGTGCACCAGGGCAGCATATTCGTGGGGGCAAGGTACACCGTCCTAGAACGTCAATGTGGTTTACAAGATTATTAGTTGCGCAAGCATATAGGTTGAGCCCGCCTTTTTCCTCAATCGGATCCCTGCTCAACCACCTCCCCGTGCCCGGGTCGTAATACCTGTACCCGTAATACACCAACCCCGTCTCCTCATCCTGATACTTCGTCGAAAACCGGAAGGGATTGGCCTTGGCCACCGGCCCCGTCGCCCGGATCAACTCCCCAAACGGCCCATACTCGTACCGCGCTGCCACCGAACCGTCCGCCGCGCTGACCAGCGCCATGACGTTCCCGTTGCCGTCATACGCGCAGCAATACGTCCCCGCGTTGGCGCCGGCGGGCGCGGAGGAAACCTCCGTCAGCCGGTTGACGGCATCGTATGCCTGGGTCGTCGTCATCCGCCAGTTGCCGTTGTTGGTAAAGCCAATTTGCCCAACCCGCGCCGGGTTGGCAAGGCGGGAGTCCGTGGCGCAATGGCCTTCGCATTGACTCGTATTA
>JARKQH010000151.1 GCA_029974925.1 Verrucomicrobiota bacterium | reverse complement strand
GTTCAAGCGGCCCGGCCAATTCTGGAGCACCGCGGGCGACGAAGCGCTGCTGTGCCTGGAAACCTTCTGGCGCAACGACCGCTGGTCCCTCCTCTTCCCGCACACCGCCTTCAACCCTGCAAGAAACTGAGATGCGCCCTTCGGGCAGCAGACGCCAAGGAGGTGGGGGTGGGGAACCCCGCTGAAGAAACGTACTGCTACCCGAACAACATAAAATTATCGCACTATCAGGGGATGTCAACCGGCGAGCAAGAAGGCGCGGAAGATGGTGCGCGATAGAGGGTTCGAACCTCTGACCCCTTCCGTGTCAAGGAAGTGCTCTACCACTGAGCTAACCGCGCAACCGGCACGAAACCTAATGGCTCGGCCCCCGCCTCGCAAGGACAAATATTGACGGGATGAGCTGGCGCATTTACAGCAGCGAAAGGGGATGAAGAAGCCGGAGGCAGCCAGGGGAAGATTGTGACAAATAAAGACGCGATCAAGGTCATGTTGCACCGGCGGTCCGTTGGATGCTACACTCGTCGCACTTCACATGAATGCCTTTCATCCACTCCTTCCCAGCACCCCCTTTCAGCAATGCCTTCTATTGGCTGGCGGCCTCTGGGTTTCGACGGCGGCCGGCGAAGCCTTGGCGGCAGTGCCCTCCCCCTCTTCGGCAACACAGGCTGCGTTTGCAGCCTGGAGCGACCGCTATCAGAAGGCTGTGAACGGGCGGGAACGCGAAGCGCTGGTTGCGGAAGGGGTGCGTCTGGCCGTGGCCCGGCGGTCGGCCCTGCGGGAGCTGATCCAAAAGAACCCGCGTCAGGCGCTGGCCGAGGCGCTCCCGGCCGAAGCGCGACAGCATTTGCCGGTGGAAGTGTTGGAACGCCTTGAACAGGCGGTCAGCGGTCGCGGGTTCTACGGCGTGCTCATCGCGGATTACTTTGATGAGGCTGGCGAGGCGCGTTTGGAAGTGCGGCGCGAGGTGGTGATGGGTGGGAAACGGTATCAGGCGTTCGTTTATGGGAACCGGCTTCGCCAGATGACCCGCCCGGACACCCTGCTAAGCGGCGTGGCGGTGGACGACCTGATCGCCCTTTACGATGAGCCGTCGCCCGGCGAGGGTGGCGGGGCGGAGGGCGATGAGCCGCCCACGCTGCCGGATAGCTGGACCCAGGGCCCCAAGACGCTGTTGTACATCCGGCTGGCGTTCGCGGACAACCCCACCGCCGACCCTCAGAGTGAAACGAGCTGTTACGACGCGATCAACACCGTCAACAACTTCTTCATCGAGAATTCGTGGAACACCATGTCGCTAATCCCCACGGTCACCCCGTTGCTGGTGCTGCCGCAGACCGAGCAGTACTACAAGGACCAGGGCGAGTATGTGTTGCGCACGGACGCGCTGGAACTGGCGCGCAACCAGGGATACGACTCCGCCAGTTACATCCTCAACGCCATTCGATACAACGGCGGGCCGGGCAGTTTCAGCGGGCTGGGCTACGTCGGAGGAGCCGGCATCTGGCTCAAGAGTTCGAGCGCCGGCGTGGCGGCGCATGAGTGGGGCCACAACCTGGGACTGCGTCACGCCAACTTCTGGACCGCCACAGGCGACAGTGTCATCGGTCCCGGCAGCAACAGCGAGTACGGGGACAGTTTTGACCTGATGGGGTCCACGGCGAGCATGAACAATCATTTCAACCCTTCGATGCGCCGCCAGATCGAATGGCTGCCGGAGGCCTACGTGGCCACGCTCACCGCCAGCAGCACTCAGCGGATTCACGCGCTGGACGTCCCCCTGCCCACCCCGGGCCGGACCTACGCCGTGCGCATCCGCAAGGACCCCGACCGCGATTACTGGCTGGGGCACCGGCAGAAGTTCACCAGCAACCCCTGGCTCCTCAACGGCGTTGAGTTGCATTGGGATCCCTGGACCGACAGCGCCAGCGGCACCCATCTCCTGGATACGACCCCAGGGTCGGTCCCCGGCAAGAATGACAGCGCCGTCATGCTCGGTCGCACTTTCAGCGACTCGGCCGCCGATCTGCACGTCACCCCGATTGCCCGGATCGGCTCGGCAGCAGACTCGGCGATTGACGTGGTCGTCCAAATTGGCCCCTTTCCGGGCAACCACCCGCCCGAACTCACCCTGGGCGTAAACCAGGCCAGTGTGCCGGCAGGCACGCCGGTTTATCTAACGGCCTACGCCTCTGATCCCGATGGCGACGCGCTCGCCTATTATTGGGACTTCGGCGACAACACCTACGGGAGCAACAGCGTCAACAGCGCCACGGTGGCCCGCGCTTTCAACACCACCGGCCACTACACCGTCCAGTGCACCGTCTCGGACATGAAGGGCAAAGTGGCCACCGACTCCGTCGTCATCACCGTCGGCTCCCCCACCACTCGACGGATCACGGGCCGGATTCTCGACTCCTACGGCGAGCCGGTGGAGGGGGTGCGCATCACGGCCAATGGCACCACGGCAGGCTACACGGACAGCCTGGGGAATTACCACCTTGGAAGACTTTCCTCGGGGTCCCACACGATCGCCGCGGTAAAATACGGTTACAGTTTTGGCGCGGCGGGGGGCTGGGTGAACCCCGTTAGCGTCAGCAGCGGGGACGCCGGCGGGATCAACTTCATCGCCACGCCTGGGCAATGGGTCAGCATCAGCGCGCGCGACGATTATGCGACCGAAGCCCCGGGCAACCCCGGCGCGTTCCGCCTGGTCCGCTCGGGTCTGCTGACCGCCTCACTGGAAGTCGCCCTGCACCGCTCCGGCACGGCTACATACTCAAGCGATTACACAACCAGCGTCGCCCTCACGGGCACGGTGAGCCGCGTGACCATCCCCGCCGGCGTCAGTTTTCTGGATCTGACGGTGCTGCCCGTAAACGATACCACCAGCGAGGGGCCCGAGTTTGTGGAGTTGACGGTATGGCAGGACGCCGCTTATGCGGTCATGGGCCAGGGTGTTGCGCGCGTCAACATTGATGACGACGAGGTTTACACCAAACCCACTGTCAGCGTCAGCACCAGCGGCTCGGCGGATAATCGTGCCACCGAAAGCGGTGACGACCACGGCTATTTTCGCGTCTATCGCACGGGGAATGTGTCCAGCAACATCACTGTCTTCTGGACGATCGGCGGCACGGCTACAAGCGGAGTGGACTACCAACTGATGCCGCGTTCAGTCCTGCTGGCCGCCGGCCAAAGCGAAGCCCTGGTGCCTGTCATCGCCATGGACGACCTCCTGGTCGAGGGGGACGAGACGGTGACACTCACCCTTCAGGAAAACGCAGCCTACACCCGCGGCACCACCACCGCGCAAACTGTTACAATTCTCGATGATGATCCGCCGTTGGTTACGCTGTCGGTCGCCGACGCCACCCTGGCCGAGCCCAGTGATGCCGCCCAATTTCGCGTAACGCGCACCGGCCGCAAGGATTTCAACCTCGTGGTTTTCTACTCTCTCAGCGGCACAGCCTCCAACGGGGTGGACTACACAACGCCCCCAGGATCCGTCACGATACCGGCCGGCAGCGCCTCGGCCACCTTCACTCTCACGCCCATCAATGACAGCCTGCTGGAAGGTGACGAAACGGTTATCGTCACCCTGCAACCGGCCGTGTCCTATAATCTCGCCAACCCGGCGACCTACACGCTCACTCTGCTGGATAATGAACTGCCCACCGTCAGCGTCTCCACGCCGGATTCCACCGCCTCCGAGCCTGGCGCCGATACCGCCCGGTTTGTGTTCACCCGCGCCAACACGAGCGCCGGCGACCTGCGGGTTTACTATTCCGTCAGCGGCACGGCAATCAACGGCGCTGATTACCAGACTTTGACCGGCGAGGTGTTGATGCCCGACGGGGTGGCCAGCGTGACCAACATTGTAACACCCATTGACGATGGCTTTTGCGAAAGGCCGGAAACGATTCGGATTGTCCTTTCCCCCCACAGCACGTACAACCGCGGCAGCACCTACACCGCCAATCTGACCCTCAACGATAACGATGCGGTCGGACCGGCCGCCATCGGATTTGCGTTTGCGGAGTCGGGAGCGATCGAGTCCGGCGGCTCGCGCAAAATTGCGGTCGTGGTGAGCACCAATGCCCCCTCTGCCCTGAGCGTCAATTACGCGGTCACCGGTGGCACCGCGACCGGGGGTGGCGTGGACTATACCCTTGCCGCGGGGACTTTGAATCTGAACGCCGGCACCAATTCCACGCCGCTGACCCTCGCCCTGGTGAACGATTCGGCGGCCGAAGGCGACGAAACAGTCGTGGTTACTCTCAGCAATCCTGTGGGTGCGGTGCTGGATGCTCAGGCCACCCACGTGTTTACGATCTACGACGACGACATCAATACGGTTGCACTGACGGTGACCGATGCGTCCGCCTCCGAAAACGGCCCCGATCCGGGCGCGTTTGTCATTGCGCGCGCCGGCAGCACAGCCAATCCCTTGACGGTTCTGTTTGAAGTCCTGGGCACCGCCGCCGCCGGGGCTGACTACGCCGACTTTGGATCCTCCGCCACCATCCCGGCCGGCCAAAGTTCGGTCACCCTTCCTGTTCAACCTGTGGATGACGCGACCGATGAGCTGAATGAAACAGTCGAACTCAAGCTGGTGGCCGTCCCCGGCAGCGGCTACAAACTCGGCGCGAGCACGGGAACCGTCACCATCACCGACAACGACAACAACGCCAACCTGCCCATCTTATCCCTGACCGCGACGGATCCCCTGGCTATCGAAGGCCCCGTGCCGGATGTGGGGCAGTTTACGGTTACCCGCGGAACGAACACCACCGGCGATCTTGCCGTCTATTTCACCGTCGGCGGCTCCGCCACCAGCGGGTCAGACTACTCCCCCCTTGGCAGCAGCGCTGTGATCTCCAATGGCCTCTCCAGTGTCTCCCTCCTCGTTACGCCGCTCAACAATTCCACGGCGGAGAATGATGAAACCGTGGTGCTCACACTCTCTTCAGCCGACAACTACCTGGTGGACAACCCCGCCACCGCGATAGTAACCATGGCGGACGACGACAGCGCCGTGGTGACGGTGACGGCAACCGATGCCACCGCTGCCGAGTGGGGCCCCCATTCCGGCACTTTCACCCTAACCCGGGCGGTGGCCAGCGCTGCGCCGCTCACCGTCCATTGCCAACTCGGCGGGACCGCCGAGGAGGGAACCGATTACCTTGCCCTCCCCCCCGGCATTCTGATCCCGCCCGGTTCAACCAGTGCCGTGGTGGTTGTCACGCCCGCGGGCGACGATGGCGTGGCAGAGGGCGACGAGACGGTGATCCTGACTCTGGCCCCGGGCAGCTATTACACCGCCGGCACGCCCGCCAGCGCCACGGTAACGATCGCCGATCGTCCGATTGATGCCTGGCGCTTCAGCCGCTTCACCGCCGCTGAGCTTCTGGACCCGAGCGTCAGCGGCGATGGCGCGGATCCGGAGCTGGATGGCATTGTCAACCTTTTGGAGTATGCCTTTGGGCTGGAGCCGAAATCGCCCGATGCGACCGGCGTTCCCACGCCCACCGAGGAGAGCGGCCATCTGGCCATCACCTACCGGCGGAGCAAGCCCGCGATTGACTTGGACTTCACCGTCGAGGGCTGCGACAGCCTTACCCTGACCAACTGGGATGCCGCCGGTCTCCTGGAACTTGCTCCCGCTGACATGGGCGGCTCCTGGCAGATCACCGTCCGCGACTCCTCGCCCATCTCCAACGCGCCCGCGCGCTTCCTGCGGTTGAAGGTGCAACGGCAGTCATTGCCCGACCCCCCCTAGTTCGACTCGTGAGGCCGCGACAGCGCAGCGGCGATCTCGCGACGCAGTTCAGCCAGCGAGGGCGGCTTTTGCAGGATGGCGTCCACCGGGTTCGAAGGGCCGCGCTGCGGTTGGTATGCCGTAATCATGACGATGGGTTGGCGGGGCGCCAAATGTCGGATGCGGCAGGCCAGCTCATCACCGCGCACCTCCGGCATGGTCAGGTCAGTGATGACCAGATCAAAACGTTCGGGGGCGAACAACTCCAGTGCTTGGGCGCCGTCAGCCGCCTCGGTCACCTGATGCTCATCGAGGCTGAGCAGCAGGGCGATGGCTTTTCGGACCCCGGGCTCGTCGTCCACGAGCAGGATGCGTTTTTGCCTCAAGGGGATGGTGTTCAAATTACTCCTGTTCCAATGAAAGGCGGGCGGAAGCGCGCAACACCACCAAGCTCCTGCCTGGAAGGACATCGCAGCTATCGCAGGCCATCAGTCTATGTCTTCCCAATTCGACCTCACTCAATCTTCAGCTCGAATGCCCACCCAAGGATCGCGTAACAGAGGATATCTCCATCCTGGGCGACTCCCAAGCTCCAAAACTGCAAGGGCACAATTCATGCCACTGACCGTGTTGATGCGAAACAAGAATGAATGCTGTAACCAATGACTCGGCAAAACGTCTTTGGATGTGTGGCACGGTGCAGCCCGCAACCATCGGGGTCCGTGCATAAGTGATTAAATAACAACACAATACATGAAAACATATCGTCTCGGTTTGTTAGCAGCAGTGGCACTGGCCGGCCTGTTGGCCTGTGCCTGGTCGGCATCCGCTCAGGAAGCCAAGCAGGGCAAGAAGGGCGGCGATACTGAACGCCGCGGTCAAATGGCCCAGCAACGCGTCGAGTATTTGAGCAGAGAACTGGACTTGACTGCGGACCAGAAGACCAAACTCACCGCCCTCTTCGAGGAGGAAGGCAAGAAAATGCGCGAGCTGCGCGAACTGGCTCCCGAGCAACGGCGGGAGAAAGCCATGGCCATGCGCGAGGAAAACCAGAAAAAGATGAAGGAAATCCTCACGCCTGCGCAGTACGAGAAATGGGAGAAATCCCGCGCGGAGATGCGCAAGCGCGGTCCGGGCGCCCCGGGCGAACGCAAGGGCGAGGGTAAAGGCGAAGGCAAAGCCAAAGGCAAGAAAGAAGCCTAACCACTCTTCTAACAATCTCAAGAGGCAGGGCAGTCATCCCTGCCTCTTTTTTTGCTCGAACGGGGGTGTCGAACGCGCCGGGCCTGTAACAAGCTGGTGCAAGAGCTTATCCCTGGGCTTGAGGTTGTCTCGAAACCATACACAAGCGGCGTTCTTGCGTCTGTTGTTAGGACACTTTTCGCCAGTTTCGATCCTGCCGTTGGCACATTCATGGCAGACTTCAGCCCTTTTGACGTCCAGACCAGCTCCGAAAGGCGAAAAAGCCGCGCTCCGTTCCGGGACATTGCGGAGAGGATTCCGTAATCAATGGCGTCGGTTCAGGCTGTTGGCGGTCAACGGCATGCTATCAGACAGCCGATATGCGGATCGGCTCCGACCAGAACTTTCTTCAGATCGAGGGATTGGACCAGGCTGCGCCATTCAGCCTGGTCCAAATTGAGGCTCAGACCGCCTGCCCGGGCTGGATGTCGTCGGTTTTCAACCAGCAACTGGAAGTCAACGACCCGGAATCCGTCGGCCGGTGGGTGTCTGACTTTCGCTGCGGGACGACCCGACGGTTGGAGATCACATTTTCGGGTGCGGGCTGGTTGCGTGCCCGACGCTACACCGGCGGCCAGATTGTCGTCCACTACCGCTTCAGCCACCTCACCGTCGGGGCCGCCGTTGAAGGGGAACTGGTGTTGTCTCCACCATCTGCTGAAGAGGTATGCAGCGCCTTGGAGGCCTTGTTCGCCGAGCCCGAGCCGGCAGGCGGCGACAATCGCGCGCCGGCGGACCCGGAGCATCCATGAAACCACGCCTTCTCATCGTGGATGACGAGCAAGGAGTGAGTGAATTGCTGGCACTCTACTTCGAGCATTGTGGATTCGAGGTCGCCACGGCGCAGTCGGAATCGGCCGCCCGGTTCCTGCTACGGCACCACCCGTTCGACCTGGTCATCGTGGATTGGAATCTCGGCGGGACGGGAGACGGTTTGGACCTGCTGAATCACATCCAGGTGATGCACCCCGGTTTGCCGGCTATCGTATATACCGGCGCTGATGATCCGGAGAATTTGCTGGCTCAAGCTCTTGCCGACAAGGCGGAGGCAGTCATTCGCAAGAACGGTCCCCTGGCCGCGCTGGGTGGCGAGGTGGAGCGAATCCTGGCCCGCAGCCAGGGGCGGCGCCGAGACGAGCGCTTTTTGGCCGCGCCACCGCCGCAAGACCGGAGGAGCGGGCGGGCGGGCTCGAGTGGCGTCGCCGCCCGGTAGCGGCGGGCGTTTGTCCGTACGTCGATCCAACACGGCAAACGCCCCCGCTGCCCGGTCCTCGCAGGGCGTGCCCGCCCTGCCGCCAGGCAAAGGGGCGGGGCCGAAGCGCCCCGGTTCTTCCGGAACCGTTCGAGGTCGGTTGCGGGGCAGCTTCAGCCCAGTTCCACGTTGCCGCACAGGTTCACCTGAAGCCCAAGCTCCGCCAGCATGGCGGCCTTGATGCGGCAGGCGCGATGCGCCTGTTTCCGGTTCGGGGCGTAAACGACCTGGATGTGATTCGCCTTGTGCCTCGCCATCATTTGATCGCGGGTGACCCCGTCCAGCACGGCATGCATGATCGGCCATTGCGGAGTGGTTTCCCGCCAGCGACGTTCTGTTTCCTTTTCGGGCAGTTTCACCACTTCCGCGACCCCCAGATCGCATTGCAGCCTGCCATCCATGATGAACACCCGGCTCCAGACAATGTGCCCCGGCTTGGAAACGCCCTTTAAGGAGCCGCCGCCCAAACGGAAATACATCGGTGGCTGACGCTCGCTGGTGGCGCCGCGGTAACCCCCGATGAAGTGCGCGGGCGGGGCCGCGCCGGAAATCAGGAAGACCCAGACATAGTCATTGACGCCGTCGCCTTTGAAGTGTTGCCCCCAGCGCAGGTCATGAAGCGTGTTCTCCGGAGCAAAGCCCAGCTCCCGCCACAACCGGTAAGTGACCAAGCCGTCGAGTCCGGCGCATTCGTCCACTTCGTTGAAGTGCGGAAGCGCTTCGCCCGGGAACAAGACCCGGCCCGTCCGCGCGTCTTTAACCGGCGGCCGGTCCACGTTGTTCAGCAAACCCTCGGCCAGGTCGCTGGCGGGCACCAGGTCCTTCAACCCTTGCTGATATTGAATCCCGATGGCGGCGCAGCCGAACTCGTCGGCCAGCCGCACGGCGGCAATATACATCTTGCACTGCTGCAACGTCTGCGCGCGCGTCAACTCGGTCTCCTCGTCGGTTCCCCACAAAAAGCGCAGCCCCTTCTTTTGCAGCCAAGCCAGAATCTCCTCGGCCTCGCTGTCGCTCACCTGCTGCATGGCCGCGTAAAGCGTGGACTGGCTGAGCCGTTCCTTGAACAGCCCCGTGGGGTGCAGGAGCTCATCCGGAATGATGGCATTGAACATGCCCATGCAGCCCTCGTCAAAGACGCCCAGGATCGCCTTCTGCGTCTTGATTCGGCGTCCGACCTCCCGGCCCAGCGCCTCATCTGCCTCGGGCAGCTTCACCAGCTCAAACGGCTTCACGTGGCTTTGGTCGTGGCTGATGCGCCCCTCGCGCAGCCACTGGCGCAGCCCGGCACGGAAGAAACCGTCGGTGAAATCCTCGCTCCACAGGCTGCTGTAGGGAATGCCGGCTTTTGTCAGCGAACCGTTCAGATTCAGCATCCCGACCAGGCCGGGCCAGGTGCCGCTCCAGTTGGCGACCGTCAGGATGGGGCCGCGGTGGGTGTAGAGTCCCGCCAGCACATGATGGCTGTACTGCCAGACGGACTCGGCGACGATCAGCGGGGCGGCGGGATCCAAACGGCGAAACACTTCCATCCCCATCTTCTGGGAATCAATAAACCCGTGCTTCTTCCGGGCATCGTAAGGATGCGCCCGCACCACGGACCATCCCTCCGCCTGAATCGCCCGGGTCAGGAGCGCCTCCATCCGGGCCTGCTCGGACCAGCATTTTTGGTTGGCTGACAGGCGCAGATCCCCGCTCGAGACCAGATAGAGTTGCTTGGGTTTGAGTGTGCGAATTGTTTTCATAATGTCTTTGTGAAAGCCTTGCCTGATCATACAACCCCGGCACTCGAGGGCAAGCAATTCACCGAGGACATTCACCGCATCACCGGAGGGGGGACTTTCAGCTTGGGCGGGGCCCGGGGGTTGCCTAGACTGTATTATCAATGCATTCAGAACGCCGCGCGGTCATTGACGTGGGCACCAATTCCATCAAACTGTTGGTCGCCGACGTGGAGGGCCACCTTGTCCAGCCCGTAACCGAGCAGAGCTGTCAGACGCGGCTGGGCGAAGGCTTTTTCAAGGACCGGCGCCTCAAGGCGGGGCCGATTGCCCGGACGGCCGAGGGAGTCAGCCGGTTCGTGCGGGCTGCCCAGGCATTGGGCGCAGGCCCGATTCGCATTATTGCCACCAGCGCGGCCCGGGAGGCGCTCAACCGGGAGGACTTGACCGGGGCCATCACGCGCGCCAGCGGCTTGCCCGTTGAAGTCATTTCTGGCGAACTGGAAGCGGATTGGGCATTCCAAGGGGTGACCACTGATACCACGCTGGCTGAAGACCCCTTGCTGTTGCTGGACGTGGGTGGGGGCAGCACCGAGTTCATCCTCGGGCAGGGCGGGCACAAGCATTTCCGTGAGAGTTTTCCACTTGGGACCGTCCGGCTGCTCGAACTCATGCCGCCCAGTGATCCGCCGACCGAGGCCGAGCAGGCCACCTGCCGCCAATGGCTGCAGACTTACCTGAGGGAGAGGGTGCAACCGCGGCTGGAACCGGCGATGCAGCGCGAAACTCGTTTGGATCCCCGCCATGGCCAGGTCCAGCTCGTCGGCACGGGTGGCACAGCCACCATCCTGGGGACAATGGAGGCCGGATTGAAAGCCTTCGATCGCGAGCGGATCGAAGCGACCCGCCTGACCCGCGAACAAGTCCGTCAGCGTCGGGACCAATTATGGCGCCTCCCCCTGGCCCAGCGGCGCCAACTCCCTGGCCTGCCTCCGAACCGCGCAGATGTGATTCTTACCGGCGTCGCCATCTATGAAGCAGTCATGGACTGCCTCGGATTCCAAGACCTGAAGGTGAGCACGCGCGGGGTGCGGTTCGCGGCATTGCTCAGCGCCACGTTCCACTCCACAACCATCGGTAGTTAACCATGTCTCAACTCATCCAAATCCAGCCCACGGCTCTTGCACTGAGCAAGTCCTCCGCACCCAAACCGCCCGCCCGCCAGCCTTCGGTGCCGCTGGGCCGCTCGCGCACCACCCGCAACATCGCGCTCGGGGCGATGGTCGCCCTGCTCCTGGCAGCAACCGCCGGCGCCAAGCCGAACGGCCCCAACATCATCCTCTGCATGGCGGACGATCAAGGCTGGGGTGACATGGCCTACAACGGCCATCCGATTGTCAAAACTCCTCATTTCGACCAGTTGTCAAAGGAGGCGATCCGCTTCGACCGCTTTTATGCGGCGGCGCCCGTCTGTTCTCCAACACGCGGCAGTGTCCTGACCGGAAGGCACCCCAATCGGTTCGGCTGCTTCTCCTGGGGCTTCAGCCTTCGACCGCAAGAAATCACCCTCGCCGAGGTGTTGAAGGGCGCGGGCTACATGACCGGCCACTTTGGAAAGTGGCATTTGGGCACGGTCTATAAAGGGAGCCCGGTGAACCCAGGCGCCAGTGGGTTCGATACCTGGCTTTCGGCCCCCAACTTTTTTGATAACGATCCCATCCTCAGCCGGGAAGGAGTCGCCACCCCGTTCCAAGGCGAGAGTTCCATGATTGTCGTGGACGCGGCCCTCGAATTCATTCGGCAACAGGCTAAAGCGAAGCAAGCTTTCCTGGCGGTGGTGTGGTTTGGCTCACCCCATTTGCCGCACCAGGCCAGTGACCAGGACCGGGCGCTGTATGCGGACCAAAAGCCAGCCCTGGCAAATTTTTACGGCGAGATCACCGGCATGGACCGGGCGTTTGGCAAACTGCGGGCGGAAGTGGCCAGGCTCGGTATTCGGGACAATACCATCCTCTGGTATTGCAGTGACAATGGGGGGCTGCCAAAAGTGGGCTCGACCGGCGGACGCGGCAACAAAGGATTGATTTACGAAGGCGGATTGCGGGTCCCGGCGCTGCTCGAGTGGCCGGCGCGATTCCCCAAGCCGCGGGTCGTTGCCACCCCTTGCGGGACCGTGGATATTTACCCGACACTCCTGGCCGCCACCGGTGCCCAAGCGGAGCAACAGCCTCCCCTTGATGGCATCAACATCCTGCCATTGATCGAGGGCGGGGCCAGTATCCGATCCAAACCCCTCGGCTTCTGGGACTATCCCATCCGTGGCCAGCAGGCCAGCTCCGCGGCCCTGATGGAAGAACTGTTGCAATTACAGGCCAAAGGTAAACAAATGGAAGATCCCGCCCGCCTGCTGCTCGACGCCGGGCGCATCAAACCTTCCTACCCTGAAGACAACTTTCCGGGCCACGCTGCCTGGCTGGATTGGCCCTGGAAACTGCATCGCGTCCAGAGCCCGGAAAACGCCGTCAAGTTCGAGCTCTACAATCTCCAGCAGGACAGCGAGGAAGTCCGCGATCTGCTCGAGGCGGAACCTGAACGCGCGAAGGCGATGAAGAGCGGGCTGGAAAGCTGGCTGGCCAGCGTCGCCCGCAGCCTCAACGGCAAAGATTATCACTAGGCCTTTTCGGGGCTAGTCGCTGGACCTGAGCAGTCGGACGGGGCCGAGCAACCCGGACGGCAGCAGCGGGTCCGTGGCCTTATAAGGCCGATAAGTGGTCTGGGTAAACTTGGGGCCGGACGAGGCGGCGTCCCCAATCATCCGGTTCGGCCACAGGTTGGCCACTTCGATTTCGAGCTGGTTCGCGCCGGCTCTGACGGCCCGGCTGATGTCCACCCGCCACGGCGCGGTCCAAGCCACACCGCAGTCCGTGCCGTTGACGCGCACCCGGGCCATGACCTCCACGCGGCCCAGGTCCAGGAACAATTCTGCTCCTGCACCGGGAATCTCTGCGGACGCGAGTTGAAATGTGGTCCGATAGGTGGCGATGCCCGAGTAATACTTGAGCCCGGGCTCCGGCCGCCGGCTCCAGTCCTCCAAAGTCTCGAACCGGACGGCGGGCGGCGCGCCCATGGACGCGTCAAACGAAACATCCCAGGCACCGGCCAGGGTCTGAAGCTCTATAAAGTCCGCGAAGTTTCTCGTGCTGGCGTGAGACGAAGCCACCGCCGCTCCACGCTGGAGAGGGAAAACTACGAAATAGCTTTCAAACGGTTCAAAGTGCAAAGGAACTTCCGTCATGCCCGCCCTCCGCAGGAACTGCGGCAACGGCCGGACTTGGCCGCTGAGGGGGTCCCAAAGTTCCGGCACGCCGGCGGCGACGCGGAACACCGCGGTGGTGCGGAGCGGCTGGTCGGTGCGATTGGCAACGAAATAGATCTCGCGATTCTTGGTCCGGCGATGGGTGTAACGTACCGGGGCCGGACAGGTGAAATCCTCCGTCACCCGCTGGTCCCGAAGCACCGCCGCGGTGAGTTGGTAGTCCGGATAGAGGGGGCGCCCCGGCAGCGGCGGGTCCAATCTCCAGGGCGCCATCTCCGCCGCACCCAACACCTTGGGGGGTTGGGCCGCCGCCGGGGACTCAGCCAGCGCGGCCGTCCAACGGTCATCGGTCAGAATGATTTCCTGCGAGCGGTCACTGAACTCAAGCAGGAGCGCGCCAATCAAGCCGGCTGGATTGGGGGCGTCCCCGCCATTTTCGGCGACCACGGTGAGAAGGTTGGCACCGCGTTTCAGCGCGGAGGTCACATCCGCCGCATAGACTTGATGGAAATTGCCTCCTTCCAGAACCGGCGCACCGTTGATCTCGGCTTTGAAAGCATTGTCGGCGGTCATTTCCAGGCGCGCGGAGTCCAGCACCCTCTCCGGCGGGATCACGAACTCGCGCTGAAATCGCACCGTCCCTAGAGCAGCGGATTGGGCTGGTTCGCCTTGCGGGAACCAAATCCATCGGGCTTCGCGGATGAGAGAGGGCCGGGCCGAGAGGGAGGCGGAGAGCGCTTGTCCCCAGATGATGCGGCCCTTGCCGTAGGGGCGGACGGTTTGCTCCGGGGGAGGAAACAGGCCGCCCCACAAGGCTTCGGCCCGTCGGGCCACTTCCCGGTCGCAGGCGGGATAATTGACCAGGCTGGGTGATTTACGCGGCGGGTTGCCCACGAGGGTGGCGCCCGCCTTGACCAGCGATTCAATTTTGCGAAGCAGCTCGGGAGTCATGGTGTCGCTGTTAGGCAAAACCAAGAGGGGGTAGGCCGCACCGCCGGGGAACACGATTTGGCCGGACCGGACGCGGGCCCGGTCGAGCAGCACCTGGACGGAGCAGCCGTCGAAATTGTAACCACGCCGGTCCGGCAGCCGGCTGGCACCCACGAAAGCCGAGGGGGGCGGTTGCAGCACGTTGGGCGCCCCTTCCGGCATGAGGTAGAGGACATCCGCAACGGCGCGTCCCTGCCGCAGGAGATACTGGCACCGGGTGATATAGCGGTGGTATTCAGCGGCCATGGGCCACCAGGTCTGACCGCGGTCCCAATGCACGCCATAGGGTCCCATCACCATCCCAGGCCGGCCCTCGTCCGGCTTGTGGGCAAAGGTGTGGTAGGCAAAACGATTGATGCCGGTGGCGAAGGCCCAATCGCCTTGGTTCTTGAGCGCGCCAGGATACAGCTTCCATGCCTCTTCGGGTCCCGCCGTGAACGCTTCCGCCGCCACCACCGGCAGCCCCAGCACGTGCGCAATCGAGGCTGCCGTGTGGCAACTGTACGTCGTGTCAAAGCCCAGGCTCCAGAACTCGCACATGGGCACATCCGCCACCGCGCCGAGATCGAAGTCATTGGCTGGATTCATGTCATAGGGTTCGATGGAGAGGCCGAAACCGTGTTTGCGGCCCAACCGCTTGAGATGCCGGGCGTGATTCTCGATGACCAATTCCTGGCCGGTCAGGCGCAGGTCCCACAGAAAGCGCTCGCTTTGCTCGCGGCTGCCCACCACGTGGCCCGCATAGACGGGGTAAAACCGCTGGGGATCATAGCCGCGACGTCTGGCGAACTCCTCTCGCAGACGCGGCGTCCAGTTCTGCGCCCCCATCTCCCAACTGTCCATGTGGAGCATGGTCCAGCCGCGGCCGGCCGGCCGCCGGCCGACTTTCGCAAGCAATCGGCCCACGTATTCCTGGAAATGCGCGTCGAGGGCCGCCGCATCGAATTTGTCGCACTCGAAACCAATGCCGGGCTCCGGGGCCGGCCGGGTCGAGGCGCCGTTATTGCGGCTCACGAAGCGCAGCACCGTCCATTTGCCGGGGGGAATCTCCCAGTCGAGCGTGCCGTCCGGCCGCAACCGGTCCGTAAGGTCCATGACTTTTTCCAGCGGGATGACGGCGCCTGGCGGATCCTCGGGAAAGTCGGCCGGCGCTTCAATTCGTGGTTTGACATTCGGCTGTGAGGAGAAGGGGGCGCGATAAACCAGCGACTTCTCGTCCAGGTCGGCGAGCGTGGCCGGATTGGGGGGCGTGGGAAACGCCAGCACCGCCACGTCCCGATAAAATCCTTCCCATTGCGCCCGCATGGAGGCGGGCACGTCCCCAAAAAAGGGGCGGTGCGGCGGTGCCACCGGCAGGGTGCCTTGGAACCTGCCGGGCCCCTGGACCTCGACCTTGGCGGCCACGAGGTGCTGCATGGATTGTTCCGGCTTCACCCACGGCCCGCCGCTGCCGGTCCAGCCGGGGCCGGAGCCGAGGGTAATCTCAATGCCGAGCCGCTCGGCCTCCCGCACAGCATGCACGAAGAGGTCCTGCCATTCTTCGCTCGGGAAATTCACCGGGCCACGCGGCACTCCCACATTGACTTCAAGGAAGATGAGATGGCCAATCCCCGCGGCTTTCATGGACTCCAAGTCGCGCGTCATGCCCTCGCGCGAAAGGTTGCCGTCCATAAAATACCAGTAAACGCCCGGGCGGGCGGAATCGGGCGGTTCACGAAACATTTTGGCGAGGGGGTCGGCGCGGCCGAGGATGGGGCCGAAGCCAAGCAGGCCAAGGCCGAGCCAAAGGACGGAGGCAAGGGAATAATATTTCATAATACCAAGAGCTTTCTCGTGCGGCGAGGGTGCGTCATGCGGGTTTCGGCGTGGAACGCGGCGACACTTTGCGTTCGGGCGCCGGTTTCTTTCGGCCGGAGTCGGCTCCGCGCGGAGTGGCCGGATCAAACCTGGGATTCCGGCGCGGCAGCACGGCGCCGGTCTGGCTGAGAAACCGTTCGATGAGGGCGTCCATTTCCTGCACCCGCCGCGGTTCCCGCGAGGCGAGATCGGTGGCCTCGCCGGGATCCGTGGCGAGGTTGAACAGCATGCACCGATGTCCGCCGTTCTCACCCGCGTAAAAGACGCGGATCAATTTCCAGTCTCCGCGATGCACGACGACGGACGGCGGAAGCGAATCAGGCACCTTGGGACTATGAGGAAAATAGGTGAAGATGGCGTCACGCGGGAGCGATTGTCCCTGGAGAGCGGACGCGATGCTGATCCCATCAAAGACTTGCATGTTTTGAGGTTTGAGTTCGAGCAACTCCAGGAGGGTCGGGTAGAAGTCGCTGCTCTGGATCACTTCGTCGCTGCGGCTGCCAGCCGCCACGTGACCCGGCCAGGAGACAATGCACGGCACACGGATGCCACCTTCGAATACCGTGGCTTTGCCACCCCGCAAGGGCCTGTTGCTGGTCGGCGTCGTCCCGTCCACAGTGTTGTACATGTTCCCGCCGTTGTCGGAGAAAAACACGACGAGTGTCCTGTCCACCAGCCCGAGCCGGTCCAGCGCCTCAAGCAGGGTGCCCACGGCATCGTCCAGCGACTCAACCATGGCCGCATAAGTCGGACTGCGTTGGGGGTTTTCCGGGTCCACACGAGCGCGATGTTTTTCGATGAGGCTTTTCTTGGCGTCGAAAGGTGCGTGAACGGAAAACTGCCAATAATTCAGGAAGAAGGGGCGGTCCCGGTGTTTCTCCATGAAGGCAACCGCTTCCGCTGCCATGCGGTCCTCGAGGTGTTCCCCCGGGGTGCGCTCCTTGAAGGCGGGAAACTTCCATGGGGCCACATAGGAACCGGCCGGGCCAGGGCCGGGCCAGTGCGGCACGTCCACATCGAAACCGTGCTCCAAGGGGCTGTAGGGTTCGCGCCCGAGGTGCCACTTGCCGAAGTGACCGGTGACGTAACCCGCCTGCTTGAGCGCCTCGGCCAGGGTAAAGTAGTTGGTGGCAAGTCGCGTGACCGAGCGGGCCGGCGTCGCCGGTTCTGACGGCGCGGCTGTCGGGGCGGCCGACGCGGTCAAGACCACCTCGGCCAGGTGGCAGTTCGGAGCGGTGATGCCAGTGCGCGCCGGGCTGAGCCCCGTGAGAATGCTTGACCGGGTGGGGGAGCATAGCGGACTGGCCGCATAGGCGCGCGTAAAGGTCATGCCGCGGGCCGCCAACCGCTCGAGGTTGGGTGTCTGATAGAACTTCGTCTGGCCGTAAAGTGTGGTGTCGCTCCAGCCAAGGTCGTCAGCGAGGATGAACACGACGTTGGGGCGAGGGGCCTGGCCGGCCCTCAACACGGACAACGGGATCCCCAAGGCAAGGATCAGGACGGGAAGCTGGCCTCGCATGGTTGGCGGCCCGTTATCGGACGGGGAATGCGGCCGCACTCGCTGTCTTCTTTTCGAACGGTCCGGGCGTTGGCCGGGACTGGCTGCGCCCGCGGCCGAAATAATCCCGGTCAATCTTCAACGGGGAGTCATCGGGATGCACGTAGGGAAGGTTCGGCACACGCGCCCGGCCCAGCAGTTTCGTGGTTACCAGCGGCGGGCGCGCCTCGCGGAGCGACCTGCCCAAGTCCAGGTATAGCAGCCATCGCCCACCCTCCTCTACCAGCCGGAGACCGGGATGGTGGTTGGCCAGCAGGAGTGCGTCCCCCTCCTGCGCATACGGGCGCGCACTGCCATAGTACACGTTCCCCGCCGCAAAAATCGGGACCGACCGGAAATTGTACATCCACAAACCAAAACCGCCCGCGGACCGCGGGTCTTTGGTGGTGAGATCTGTTGGATCGCCGCCCGAGGCCGGAGGACCAATAAAAATGTTGTTGTAGAAGCGGTTATCGCCCCCTTCGGTTTTAACCAAGCCCGCCACGGTGGTCGAATGAGGCGGATGATACGGCGTCTGCCGGTTCAAGTCGGGGCGGCTGATGATTTTGCCGGCGAACAGGTTGTGCGCGTATGCGCCCCCCTCGGACACATCCAACAGACTGGTTCCTGAAAGGAAGAGATTATTGTCCACCAGATAAGGCCCGTGGTTGACCTCCATGAACAGGTCCTCGGAGGGCCAGTTGTCGTGGAGGAGGTTTTGGGTCACGCGGGTGCCCTGCGCCATCCAGTCCAGCCAGATGCCGCGGCAGGTGCGATAGATGTGATTGCCCCGGATGGTTGAATCAATCGCGGCATGAAACTTGATTCCCGCCATTTCCGCGCCCCGGAACAGTCGTCGGATGTGGATATCGTGAATGACGTTCCCGGTAACGGTGCTAAAGGCCGCCCCCAGGCTCCCGACAATGCCCGCCTGCTCGCAGTGCGAGATGGTGTTGTTGCGCACGATGTGATGGCCAATGTTTTCCCGTGTCCAGGGAATCCGGTACGCATGGGCGCGCTCAATGGTTTTGACATAGCCCTCGGCGGTATCGGCGGAGGTGTTGTCCCACTGGTCACCGTGTTTGCCCAATGCGATACCCGAACACACCGAATGGCTGATGACGTTGTTCTCGATAATCCAGCCCTTGCTCCAATGCGTCCCGATCAGCCCGATCTGCTCGGCCGTCGGCGGCGCCCACGGCGTCGCCGCGTGCCGCATGAGGAAACCCCGCACCGTGATAAAGTTGCGACCCGGCTGGTCGGGATAAAACACGGTCTGGCGGACGTTGATTTCGACGAGCTGCTCGTTGGGATTGACGCCCTCGAATTGGGCCCAAATCGTGGTGTTGGTATCGTCCACGCGCGCATACCACAGTTGCGGGTTGATCTTCCGGTCTGCCGGGGGCGGGGTTTTCGAGCTCTTGAACACGAGGCACAGGGTTTGGAGTCCGCTGAGCGGCTTGATGGGGGTCTGGAATGACGCCCAGGCTTGCCAACCGCCGGTGTTGGTGATGGTGCAGGTGCCCAGCAGATCACCGTCGGGCGTGTCGAGGCGGATTTCGATGATTCCGCCCGCGGCGGCTGACGCGGCGCGAAACTCGAGCTGGCTGGCGGCTCCTCCCAAGCCCGTTTCCAAGTCCACCTTTTCATAGCGCACCCAGTCGCCGTGGTCGATCCAGCCGATGCACTCGCCCCCTTCGGAGCACGGCGCGGCCTGGATTCCCTGTTGGGTGGCAAAACCGGCCGCGGGAACGCGCGGTGCCCGGGAGGGGGTGGAGGGGATTGGCCGGAACCAGGCCACGTTGAGCAAATAGTCGTCATCCATTCCGTTCACCCAGGGAGGTTTGGAGCCCGGCGGCATCAACACCTCCTCCAGTTTGGCCGCCTCGGTCAGCCACTCACCATTGAGATAGACGGCGCCGCTGTGATGCTCCCGTCCCCGCGGGCTGAACCAGTCGCCACGGAGGAGGTCCCGGTAAGGGTTGAAATTGCCGAAAAAGGAATTGGGGAGGCTCACCTTCCACACTCCCTCCTGCACCTTTTCCCAGCCCCGGATGACTTCCGAGCCTTTGATTTCCACCTTCGCCCCGCGAGCCGCCTGATACACAATCCGTTTGCGGTCCGAGGTGCCGCCACGCGGGGGATTGATCCGCTCGCGATACACTCCTTCATGCACGGTAATCACATCGCCCGGCTGGGCCAGGTCCGCCGCGCGCTGGATCGTGCGCAGCGGGGCGCGCCGGGTGCCGGGATTGGTGTCGCTGCCGTTCACGGCGACGTGCCACTCGGTTGCCGACACCGGGGCCAGCGCGAGGAGGGTCAAAAAGGGGAGGGAAATGAGCGCAGGTTTCATGATGATTTTGTATTTATGCTGGCAAATAAATGCACAAAAGGCGGGCACCCGCAAAGACTTTGTGCTGCCCGGCCTGGCGGGCCGGTTTGCCCGGGGACATCCCGAGGGCGGGGATCACTGAGAGAGCCGCCGACACCGGCGCAGATTCTTTTCGATCAACCGGCAACGTTGCTGCACGCAAACACTCGAGCGCAAGCCGTCCTCGGGCGTGTTGCAGACATAGTCCAGCAGGCGGTCCACGGTGCTGGTCGCCACGTGCGTGCGGGTGTCCGAAGAGGCGTAGTAGATGAAGACCTGGCCGTTTGGCCGGGCGACCCACCCGTTGGCGAACAGCACGTTGGACACGTCGCCCACGCGTTCCTCGCCCTCGGGCGCCATGAAATAGCCGCCCGGCGCTTTGATCAGCTTCCACGGCTCGCGCAAATCGCAGAGAAAGAGATAGAGGACATAGCGCATGCCCGCAGCGGTGTTGCGCACGCCATGCGCCAGGTGCAGCCAGCCGGCCCGCGTCTTGAGCGGGGCCGGCCCCAGCCCGTTTTTGCCCTCCTTGATCGTGTGATAAAATCGGGGATCAATGATGGTCTCGCGGGTAATCACCGCGTTCGTAATGTCCGGACACAACCCCCAGCCGATGCCATCGCCCGACCCGGTCGCGGCGAAATCACTCATCGGCCGGGTGTAAAACGCGTATTGGCCATTGACGAATTCGGGATGCAGGACGCAGTTGCGCTGGTGCAAGGCGGGGGTCTTCAGGTCCGGCAGGCGCTCCCAATTCACCAGATCCCGGGTCCGCGCGATGCCGCAGCGGGCAAGGGCGGCCGAGAGGTCGCCCGGCCGGGAGTCGTCATGGCGCTCGGCGCAGAACAAGCCGTAAATCCAGCCGTCCTCGTGCCGGACCAGACGCAAGTCGTACACATTGGTTTCCGCCGGTTCGAGCTCCGGCATCCGCACCGGGTAATCCCAGAAGCGAAAGCCGTCCACGCCCGTCTTGCTTTCTGCAAAGGCGAAAAAGGACTTGCGGTCCCATCCCTCGACCCGCGCCCCGAGCAGGATTCTTCCGTTCCATTCGATCGCGCCGGCATTGAAGACGCTGTTGATTCCGAGGCGCGTCATCAGGTGGGGATTGCTGGCGCGGTCAAAATCGTAGCGCCATTCGAGCGGCGTATGCTCGGCGGTCAGCACCGGGTGCTCGTAACGTTCAAAGATTCCGTTGCCGTGCCTTTGGGGACGGTTTTTGCGCTGGAGAAGACGCCGGTGGTGGAGCTGCAATTGTTTGAGTTTTTGATCGAAGGCTTTTTTCGTCATAAGGCGCATCAGCGAGGGGGCGTTTTTTTCAAGCGGCGCATGGCTTCGAGACAGGCTCTGGCGGAGTGATAAGGACCTTTCCATTCGCTCACCTTGGGCAGTCGCAGGTCAGGCTGGCCTTCGGGAGTGACCCGCCAGAACCAGTCTCCGTGGACGCGGTCCACGAGGCAACGCTCAATAAAGTCCCAAACCCGGCGGGCGGCCTCGAGGAAGCGGGAGTCGCGGCTGATTTGCCAGGCATTGAGAAAGCCAACCACGGCCTCCGCCTGCGGCCACCATTCCTTGCCTGCATCCACAATTCTCCCCGCCCTGGCCTCGTAGGCCAGTCCGCCGTCCGCGGCCAGACCTTCATCGAGGACGGCCCGGGCGATGGCAAGGGCGACGCCCTCCATCTGGCGCACCCGGGTCGCATCGCCGAGGGCCTCCGCCGCCTCGCACAACAACCAGCTCCCCTCGATGTCATGACCGAAGGTGTAATTGTCGGAGAGCACCTTCCAGTCGGCGGAAAAATAATGGTGGAGATGCCCGGTGCGCGACTCGAGAATTCGCTCGCAGAAAAGCTGAAGGAGTTCCCGCAGCCGCGCCGCCAGCCGCGGGTCTGGCCACGCGCGATACAACGTGGTGAACGCCTCGAGCAGGTGCAGCGTGGTGTTCATGGATTTGGCGGCCCCGAGTTCCCCTCCCCCGACGTGCGCGGGGACGGGCGCCGCCGACCAGTCCCGAGGCCGCGCTTCAAAATAGCCCCCGTGGGCGGCATCATGGAGGTGGCGCTCGAGCAGTTCGAACACGTCGCGGGCCCGCGCCAGCGCGGCTGGCGAATCAAACGCCAGATGATATTCCGCCAGCGCGTAGAGGTAAAAGGCCTGTCCATACGCCTGTTTCGAATCGTCCACGACGCGTCCCAGGTCGTCGAGCTGCCAGAACGCGCCGCCCCGTTCGGCATCCCAGAAACGATCCATCACCCACTCCAGAGCGCGCCCGGCCAGTTCCAGAAACCGCGGCTCCCGCCGCGCACGCCAGGCCGCCGCGAAGGTCCAGAGAATCCGTGTGTTGAGAATCAGGCCTCTGGGCTTGGTGCGGTCCGGCTGGAGGTCGTTGGTCAGCCAGGCCATCCATCCCCCGCGCTCGGGATCCAACGCCGGGCCG
Organism: Verrucomicrobiota bacterium; assembly: GCA_029974925.1. GTDB lineage: Bacteria > Verrucomicrobiota > Verrucomicrobiia > Limisphaerales > UBA8199 > JARKQH01. The sequence goes on along the minus strand of JARKQH010000151.1, from coordinate 4,991 downwards.
GACCAGAAGGGGAGAATGTGGCCGAACAAGTGCGCCTCGACCCGCGAGGCCAGGTCGGTGACGCCGGAGGACGGGTTGATGGAAGCATCCGCGTTCATTGCCCGTCGGCCTGGTGCTGAATCTCGATGCGCGAGACCTGCGCCTCGCCGGTGAATTCAATCTTCAGAAAGCGGTCCGCCGCTCCAGCGGACCTTACTTCGTAAATCGCGCGCCGCCAGTAGCCATAGTCCCCGGCGCCGAAGGGAAAGTCCTTGCGGTCCGCCGTCGCCGGGCGAAACGCGTTGCCGTCGGCCGACAGGCTGAGCCTCAGGTCCGCGATGGCTTTTGGAAAGAACACAAAAACCCGTGCCCCGACGAGGGGGGCGGGCACCCGGTACACCAGCGCGCTGCCCGCCGTTCCCCCCGCCCGATGCGCGTCCTCCATCGCCGAGCGGCAATCGCGCGACTTGATCTCCAACTCGCCCGTTCGCGAATGAACTTTTTCAAAGTCGTTCAGCTCGTCCACCAGCGTCACCGTCCTCACCCGCACCGGCCCCACGACATTCGACGGTTCGGAAACTCCCGCCGGGTTCCGGGCGCGAACGCGGTAAAACCATCGGCCACGGGTCACGGTTTCATCGCTGAACAACGGCTGGTACTGGGTGAAGCTCTCGTCCACGTTTTCCGCAATCGTGGTCCACGGGCCGTTCCTGCGGGAGGCGCGCTCGATCGCGTAGCCGGCGGCCCCGACGGAGCCCTGCCAGGAGAGGAGGACGGGGGTGGTGACGGGCAGCAGCCGGGGCGGGGCGGGCTGGGGAATCGGCGGAGGGGTCAGACCGCGAATGGCGAAGGCCTGCTCGCGCATCAGCTTCATGAAGGGGATTTCATCATAATCGTCCGCAATCGGCGACCCCGGCCAGTGAAAAGCCTTGTATTTGTTGCCGCCTGCCGGCTCGCTATGCCAGTAGAATCCCCCGTCCCGGTTCCGAAACCGGAGACTCCACGCCAACGCCCCCGCCGTCTGCGTCTCGACCACCGCCTGAATGGCGCCGGCCATCTCCCGTGTCGAGACGAAGCCAAATTCGCCAACAATGTAGGGCTTGCGGCCCTTGGCGCGCGCGGCGTTTTCCCGAATGAGCTGCGCGAAACTCTTCGCCCCGCCGGGATAATGATGAGTCGTGACGATGTCCACTTCGGGCATGGCGAGGGACTCCTCCCGCAGGACCGTCGCATGGAAGCCTTCCATCACCGGATGGTTCGGGTCCAGCGACTTGATGAAACCGGCGATTTGCCGGGTGAAGGAGGGCGGACATTCCAGTTCGTTACCTGTCTCCCAGCAAAGAATCGCTTTATCGTCGGCGTAACGCAGCCCGGTGAGCGTGTTGGTGCGCGTGATCACAAACCGAATGGTCTGCTTGAAGTCGTCCAAGAGTTGCGGATCGGTCCAGAAATCGTTCTTGGTCTTGCCGCGGAACCCCGCGTATTCGGCTCGTCCGCCCCACCAATGCCAGTTGTCCACCAGCGGAATAATCACCCGCACTCCCTGCTGGTTGGCCACCTGCAGAACGAGGTCCAGCGCGCGAAAAGCCTCCTCGTTGAACTGGCCCGGGCCCAGCACGTGGCGCGGCACACCGGGCGGGTCCTGCGGCCGGCGGACGGAGAGCACATAGGTGCGGACCACCTGGCCGCCCATTTGCCGGACGGTCGCCAGCGCATCCGTCACCTCGAACTGGTCCGGCAAACGCCAGCCGGTGGCCGCGGCGTCCGCAAAAGGAACGTTGTCCTCAACCAGATGGAGGTTGGGAATGTTCCAGGAAAGAAAGCGGAAGGGCCGGCCATTCTCCACCAATTGGTCGCCCTGCACGCGGACGAAATCGCGGAATGGCGGCTCACCCGCGAGGGCGCTTGCCATCGTGACCATGCAGACGATTGCCAGGTGTCGTTTCATAACCAGGGTCTCCGGGCGGTTTCAGGGGTTCTCCAGCTTGTCATACCAGTTGCGTTTGAGAAAAGCCGTCGTCAACAGCAGCAGCACCCCCGCCACCGCCAGGGGGAAGCCCTGCTTCATCACCACGTAAAGCGGCACAATGGTCAGGCAAAGCTGCCAGACGATTCCCACCGTCACATTCGCCATGTCGCGCTTGAAGTTGCGGTTCCGCGCAAAAGCCGGGTCCGCGGCGACCACCCGGTCATGGATGGGTTTCCAAAATCCCCAGGGCCGCGTCGTGCGGTAGAAATTCATCAGCACCTTCTCGTCAGTGGGGGGCGTGGCCAACGTCCCGAGGAGGCAGCCGGCCAGTGAAATGAGGAACATGAGCGGAAAATAGTAAAGGGGCAGCACCTTGGGCCAGATCATGGGGAAGACCAGCGAAGCGATGATGCCGGCCAGCATCCCCCAGAAATAGCCGTGTCCGTTGAAGCGCCACCAGTGCCACTTCAGCACGTTGGCTGCGATATAGCCCCCGTACAGGGCGGAGACAATCCATTGGATCACGGTGTTGATGGTGCTGACGTAGAGCCCGACCAGGCTGCTGAGCACGACCACCAGGACACAGATGAGGTAGCTGGCGTAAATGAGCCGCCGGCCGCCGGCTTTTGGGTTGATGTAGCGCAAATAAACGTCGTTGATCAGATAGGCCGGCGCGGCGTTGACCGTCGAGGCGAACGTGCCCATGAAGGCGGCGAACAGCCCCGCCAGCAGGAGCCCCATCAATCCGACCGGCACGAACTGCTTGATCGCCAGCGGCAGGACCTTCTCGAAGTCAATGTTCCCGCCCATCGCCAGAAAGTCCTCGCGGAAAAAGACAATCATCAGGACGGTAAAGCCGCCAATCATCAGGTAACGCGGGGCCAGCAGGACCACCGAGACAAAGCCGCTCAGTTTCGCCGCCTCGGCCGGCGTGCGCGCCGAAAGAATCTTTTGCATGTCATAATTGGGGGCCGGACCGGCCATCGCCGCAAAGATGCCCTTGAACAGCATCATCATGAAGAACAACCCGAACAGGGAAAAGCCGTCCGCCGCAATCTTGTCGTTGACCGCCGGCAGGTAACGACTCCAGTCCAATCCCAATTCCCATCCGAAAAAGGGATTGAGCCAGCCCGACGGCACCAGGCTCGCCAGCATGGCCGCATCCACCCGGCTCATTGCAATGGCCGCCACAACCACCGACGCGGTCACCATGATGAAAAACTGCACCACATCCGCCCAAACAATGCTGAACATCCCGCCCAACACGACGTAGAACGTCGCAATCGTCGTGAAGACCATCGCGTAGAAATGCGGCACCTGCGCCGGCGCAAGGTCGAACGGAACAAACGGCGACACCACGTTCCAGGGGATGAAAATCTCAATGAACTTCCCGATGCCGATAAATCCGTAACTCAGGAAGCCCACGACACCAATCACGGCGAACAACACCACAATCATGTGGGAGAGCCGGCCCCCGGCGCCGTCGCCGAACCGGAACCGGATCCAGGCGGCGCCGGTGAGCACATTGGAGCGCCGCAGCCATCCCGAGAGATAGATCATGAGGAAGATCTGGTTGAACACCGGCCAAAGCCAGGGAATCCAGATACTCTTCAAGCCATACACGTAGGCCAGCGTCACCATCCACATGGTCCCCGAGATGTCCCACATGCCCGAAGCGTTCGACAGCCCGAGCATGTACCAGGGCAGCGTCTTCCCGCCCAGAAAGTAGGAATCCATGTCCTGGGCGGCGCGCTTCCGCATCACCAGGCCAATGACCACCGTGGTGAGCAGATACACTCCGATTATTGCCAGGTCGAGTGTGTGGATCATAAAATGTCAAGCCCGGTCACAGCCGCGCTCCTCCCTCACGGCAGCGCCACCCTCAGGCGCACCCAGCGGTGACTCGCACCGCTGACCCCGACTGTCAGCGTGTGTGTCACCGTTTCGGTTCCATCCCCGTTGTCAAAAACCGCCTCGGTCGTGTAAGCCGGACCGAAGCCCCAAGGACCGGTCACGAGGTCTTCTGACACTTCAACGCGATACGTCAGGCCGGCGGGCGCGGGACGCGTCCGCGGAAACTTGATCCTGAAATGGTCGTCAACCATCTCAAAAACCAACGGCGACGCATTGGCATTGGTGGGGTTGGTGTTGAAGGCGTATTCGAAGATGTTCCGCAAACCGTCCCCATCCCAGTCCGCCTCATTGGCTGCGTCCCCGGCATTCTCCGGGCTGCCGAAATAGCGCTGCCGCCACTGTTGGAGGGGGGTGAGTTGTCCGTCCCAGAGGGTGAGCGTCAGGGGGAGGTGGAAAAGGGGACGGAGAGGGTCGCTGGTGCGCAAGCAGAGCGACGCCGAATACACGCCCGTTGGCAGACTCCCGGGCACGAAGCCCAGCGGGATCAACTCGGTCGTCCCCGGCGGCACCCAGCCCGCCGGCTGCGCGAACTGCAGCCAGGGAGTCGGCGTCAAACGGACCGCCAGGCCGCTCCGCAGGTAAGCCGAGGAGTTGTAGGTGACCTGCAGCCCTGACGCGCCGGCGGCGTCCTGCACCCCGACTGTGCAACTATTGGTCCGCCCCAACGCCTTGTAATAGCACAGAATTTCGCCTGTGGTCCGCAACACCACCTGCGCCGTCATTGTCAGAGACGAACTCTTGAACCGCACGGCCTCATACTGCACGGTGAACTCGCCAGCCCAGGGGTCCTTGGCCACCCAAATCTTCCCGCCGGCGCTGAGGTCCAGATCGTCCCAGAACAGGGCGACGAGGTTGGTCGGCGAGGCGGCGGCTGGCAACGTGGTGTTCGCCGCCCGGTCGCCCGCAAAGGGGCTGAAGGCAATGAACCCGTTGGGCGACACGTAAACCTGTGTGTAGAGCCCCGGGGCCTGCGCGCCGCTGAAAAACGGGAACTCGAACCCGAGGTCAAAGGGGCCGGCGATGCCCTCATCCCGCGCATCCTTCGGGGCGGCCAAGGCGGTGAAAGCAGCGGACGGAATCTCTGTGCCGTAAGCCGAAACATCGCGCCAGATGTAGGGAGGCCCCCCGG
>JARKQH010000142.1 GCA_029974925.1 Verrucomicrobiota bacterium | reverse complement strand
GTTCGGGAGCTTCAGAAGCTAGCAGACCGGTCGAAAATTGTCAAGTGGTCGTCAGGAAAGGGATTTTGTCTCCGGGGGCTCATTGTCGCCGGTTGTGCACGCAGGCGTTCTTTGCTACTATGCCGCTCATCCCGGCGCCGTCTTCCATCCGGAGCGGAGATATCAGCTGCACATGACCTCACATCCATTCATCATGAAAGACGAGCTTTGCGTCCTTTACCGGGACGACCACTTCCTGGCGGTCAACAAGCCCGCCGGCATGCTCGTGCACCGCAGCGACCTGGATCGTCATGAGACGGTATTCGCCCTGCAGCTTGCCCGGGACCTGGCGGGTTGCCGTGTCTATCCGGTGCACCGCCTGGACCGCCCCACCTCAGGGGTGCTGCTGTTCGCCCTTTCGCCGGAAGCGGCTCGACTCGGCGCCGAGGCTTTCCAATCCGACCGGGTCAGCAAGGTCTACCTGGCTATCGTACGGGGAATCGCCGACGAAGAAGCCGTCATCGACTACCCGCTGCGGGCGATTCCGGATCGCTACGAGGAAAACGGCGACGGCGAGGAAAGTCTCAGGGAAGCGGTTACCGCCTTCCGCCGCCTGGCCACTGTTGAACTGCCGTTTCCCGTCGGGAACTTCCCCACGGCCCGCTATTCCCTGTTGGAAGTCAGCCTCAGCACCGGCCGGCGGCACCAGATCCGCCGCCACCTGAAGCACGTTTTCCACCCCATCATCGGCGACACCACCTATGGCGACGGCCGCCACAACCGCCTGTTCCGGAGCGAACTGGGGTGCGGCCGCCTGCTGCTCCACGCCGCCGCGTACTCCTTCCGTCACCCCTGGTCAGGCGATGCAGTGACCATCACCGCGCCACTTGACGACGCCTTCGCGGCCGTCATGCGCCGCCTCTGCTGGGAAGGCAAGATTCTTTCAACGCCTCCTCCAGCGCCGTAATCAGCCTTCGGTTTTCCCCGCCGCTGCGCACCGCCACCCGGAAGAAACGCTCGTTTAGCCCCACGAAATTGGAGCAGTCCCGGATTATGACGCCTTTCGGGATCAGGGCGGAACGCAGTTCCGGTGCAGTCATTCCGTTTCGCATCTCCACGAGAAGGTAATTGGCCGCCGACGGAAAGAGTTGCAGGCCCGGCAGGGCGGCGAGCCCCGCTGCAAGGGCATCCCGCTCGGCGGTGACGGAACGTATCGTCCGTTCCCGGTACCCGGCGTCA
>JARKQH010000132.1 GCA_029974925.1 Verrucomicrobiota bacterium | reverse complement strand
TGTGGCCGCCCGGATCGCTGGGTGACGTTCATTTTTCCCGACGGCAGGCGTGTGCGCGGCAAGACCTTGGGCGTGGACGAAGACACCGATACCGGCCTGGCCAGGATCGAAGACCGCGGGCCATGGCCGCACGCCCCGCCGGGCGATTTGACCAGCGCCCGACCCGGCGACTGGACCCTTGCGCTGGGGCATCCCGGAGGATTCGACCGCCGGCGTTCCCTGGTGGTCCGCCTTGGCCGCATTATCCGGCTCTCGCCCGGCACCCTTCAGACCGATTGCACGATCAGCCCGGGCGACTCCGGCGGTCCGCTGTTCGATATGTTTGGGCACGTGATCGGCATTCACAACGCCATCAGCGGCTCGATGGCCGGCAACTTCCACGCGCCCATCACGGATTATTACCGGGCCTGGACCCGCCTGTCGGCTGCCGCCCCGGCGGAAACCTCCGACCCGCGCAACAACGCCGCCGTGCGCGGAGACTCAGCCGCCCGCTGACCATGTGCCATCGCCACCGCCTGCTTCCAGTTCTGCCGGTTTTGCTGGTCCTTGCCGGCTCAATCGGCCTGCGGGCCCAGCCCCGGTCCTCCAGCTCCCTCCCCCCGGACCGCTTTCGAAATGGTGAAGCCACGCTGCGTGCCTTTGCTCCCATCTCGGAAGCCACCCGGCAGTCGGTCGTGAAGTTCAATGTCAACGGAGAAACCGTGGCTTTGGGCACGGTTGTGGACGCGCAGGGATTGGTGTTGACCAAAGCCAGCGAATTGAAGCCGGGCACTTTGACCTGCTGGCTCGCCACAGACCGGGAAGTGCGAGCCAGCGTCATCGCGACCAATGAGGACCTCGACCTCGCCCTCGTGCGCGTGCAGGCCCAGGGCCTCAAACCGGTCCAGTGGGCCGCTTCGTCGCCCGTTGTCGGGCAATGGGCTGTGACCGTCGGCATCGCCCCCACCCCGCACGCCGTCGGAATCATCAGCGCCCTGCCCCGGCGCGTGCGGCCCGAGCGCGCGCTCATTGGCGTTCAGTTTCAAAACGGCAGTTCGGTGCCACGAATCGAGGAAGTCCTGGCCGGCTTTGGAGCCGAGAAGGCCGGGCTGCGTCCCGGGGACGTCATCGTCGCCGTCAATGGCGGGAAGGTCTCCGACCGGCAGCAAGTGGTCGAAGCGCTGCGCGAATTCCGAGAGGGCCAAACCGTCAAACTTCGCGTTCAGCGCGAGAACAGTCAATTCGACGCCCAGGTGCAGCTCATGGTTGCCGGCGGAGAGCGGCTCGGCCGCGGTTCGTTCTCCCAGGAACGCGCCAGCCGCCTGCTGGGGGCCGTCAGCCCGCGCGCCGCCGGTTTCGAGGACGTGCTCGAGCACGACACCGTCCTTCCCCCCTGGCTCTGCGGCGGACCGGTGGTGGATTTGGACGGCAAAGCCCTCGGGCTCAACAGTGCCCGCGCGGCGCGGGTCTCGACCTACGCCCTTCCGCGTCGCATTGTTCAGGAGGCCCTCGAGCGGTTCCTGGCCTCCGCCCAATGATGGTGCACGCGCGCTCAGGGCGTTCCGGGCTTGGGATCCGATGGTCCCTCAAGGCTCTACCGCATGATG
>JARKQH010000130.1 GCA_029974925.1 Verrucomicrobiota bacterium | reverse complement strand
GTTTCAAACGCCCGGGCCAGTTCTGGAGCCAGGCGGGAGACGAAGCCCTGCTGTGCTTGGAAACCTTCTGGCGTAACAACCGTTGGCATCTTCTCTTCCCGCACTCCACCTTCAACCCTGCAAGAAATTGAGATGCGCCCGCGCGGAGACTCAGCCGCCCGCTGACCATGTGCCATCGCCACCGCCTGCTTCCAGTTCTGCCGGTTCTGCTGGTGCTTGCCGGCTCCATCGGCCTGCGTGCCCAACCCCGGCCCCCCGCCTCCCTGCCCCCTGACCGTTTCCGCAATGGGGAAACCACGCTGCGGGCCTTTGCTCCCATCTCGGAGGCCACCCGGCAGTCGGTCGTGAAGTTCAATGTCAACGGGGAAACCGTGGCGTTGGGCACGGTTGTGGATGCGCAGGGGTTGGTGCTGACCAAAGCCAGCGAATTGAAGCCGGGCACTTTGACCTGCTGGCTCGCCACAGACCAGGAAGTGCGAGCCAGCGTCATCGCGACCAACGAAGACCTCGACCTTGCGCTGGTGCGCGTGCAGGCCCAGGGCCTCAAACCGGTCCAATGGGCCGCTTCGCCGCCCGTTGTCGGGCAATGGGCGGTGACCGTCGGCATCGCGCCGACACCGCACGCCGTGGGAGTCATCAGCGCCCTGCCCCGGCGCGTGCGGGCCGAACGCGCGCTCATTGGCGTTCAGTTTCAAAACGGCAGTTCGGTGCCGCGAATCGAGGAAGTCCTGGCCGGGTTTGGAGCCGAGAAGGCCGGGCTGCGTCCGGGGGACGTCATCGTCGCCGTCAATGGCGAGAAGGTCACCGACCGGCAGCAAGTGGTCGAAGCGTTGCGGGAATTTCGCGAAGGCCAGAGCGTCAGACTTCGCGTGCAGCGCGAGGACCGTCAATTCGACGCCCAGGTGCAGCTCATGGTTGCCGGCGGAGAGCGGCTCGGGCGCGGTTCGTTCTCCCAGGAACGCGCCAGCCGCCTGCTGGGGGCCGTCAGCCAGCGCGCCGCCGGTTTCGAGGAAGTGCTCGAGCACGACACAGTCCTTCCCCCCTGGCTCTGCGGCGGGCCGTTGGTGGATTTGGACGGCAAGGCCCTCGGGCTTAACATTGCGCGCGCGGCGCGAGTCTCGACCTACGCCCTTCCGCGTCGCATTGTTCAGGAGGCCCTCGAGCGGTTCCTGGCCTCCGCCCAATGATGGTGCACGCGCGCTCAGGGCGTTCCGGGCTTGGGATCCGATGGTCCCTCAAGGCTCTACCGCATGATG
>JARKQH010000059.1 GCA_029974925.1 Verrucomicrobiota bacterium | reverse complement strand
CGGTCGTGATCACCAATGACCATGGCGCCGTGACCAGCGCCCCCGCCGTGCTGACGGTGATTCCGAACTACGGCAACCTGGTGCAGTTTGATCCCTTCGTTTACGAGCCTGGGACGGCACTGGCGGGCCAGGGGAATTGGTTCCTGAACTCCGCGCAGGAAAACGGGAAGATCGAAGCCGGCAATCTAGAAGTGCCCGGCCTGCAACCCGCCCTAGGCAATCGCTACAGTTTCGGCCCTTACAATGGCGCCTACAACCAGAGCGTGCGCTGGCTGTTCACCCCGCCGCAGACCAACGGTTCGATCTGGTTCTCGTTCGCCTTCCGCCTTGACGAAATCGGCACTTCCACCGTGAACGAAACGACGGCGGGCTTTGCCCAAGGCACCAGTACTGCCTTTCCGCTCAAGATTAACATTCTGGGCGACGGAGTGGGCAACACCTACCAAATCGGCATTTACAAGAGCAGCGGCACCACCAGCGGCGCCCTGGCGCCCAATCTGTTCACCACCAACGACACGGTCTTTGTCGTCGCCCGCTACACTTTCCGGCCCGACACCACGACCGACGACACCTGCGATTTGTGGCTTAATCCGCCTTCCTCCACCTTCGGCGATTTGAATCCGCCGCCGCCCACCCTGGCAGACCAGGGGGCCGGCCGGACTGATCTTGCTTATCTGGATGGCTTCATGTGGCGCGTGGGCACCGGCACCGCGGGCGGATATCCCAAACGCACCGTGGATGAATGGCGGCTGGGCTATTCGTGGGCGGATGTAACGCCGCCGGCGTTGCCGGTCCTGTCGGTCACGAGGAACGGAAACCAAATCGTGCTCGCCTGGCCGGCCAGCACTTCCTCTGCCTTCATCCTGCAATCCTCCGTTGTGCTGGACGACCCCGAGGGCTGGGAACCGGTGAGCGAACCCGTGGTCGTCCAGGGAGGGCAAAACACCGTCACCGTCGGCGCGGGCAGCGCCCAGCGTTTCTTCCGGCTGGCGAAATAAAGCGGTCAGCACTTAACTTAATGCGAACCCCCATGAACTCATCCCGGTCTCTCCGCAGAACAGCAGCCTTTACGCTGATTGAATTGTTGGTGGTCATTGCCATCATCGCCATTCTGGCGGCGATGCTCCTGCCGGCGTTGTCGCGGGCGAAGGACCGCGCCAAGCGGACCAATTGCCTGAGCAACTGCCGCCAGCTCGGGCTCGGCTCCCAAATGTATGCCGGCGACTATAACGGGCATCTGGTCATTGACACCCGCGGCGCCCCGCCCAACACCTGGATCAACGGCCGGGACGACCTGGCGTGGTTGCACCCGACCTACATTGCGTCGCTTGGGGCGTTTATCTGCCCCAACACGTTCAACACCATTCGGACCAATCTCATGTATGATCAATGGGCCAGGATTTATGTCATTCGGGACCTCACCGACAATGCGCCGGGAGGCCGCCCCGGAACCAACGGCCACAGTTACGAGGTCCTCGGCGAGGTGCGGACGGTCAACAAGGTCACCCAGCAGTTTGTCAACACCTACACGCTGCAATATCACCCCTCGAAAATGCGGCCCGGACCTTCGGCGTTCTGGCTCATGCACGACAGCGACGACGCCGGCACGAACAACGAATGGGACAAGCCGGATAACCACGCCAGCGAGGGCGGCAACGTCGTTTACTGCGACGGCCATGCCGCCTGGGTTCCCAACAAGCGTCACGACTACGAATGGAACATCACTCGCGACGCGGCGAAGTGGTGACCCTCCCGGCGCTCCCGCGCCCACCCCGG
>JARKQH010000026.1 GCA_029974925.1 Verrucomicrobiota bacterium | reverse complement strand
CTGGTGGTCATCGCGATCATCGCCATCCTGGCGGCCATGCTGTTGCCAGCCCTCAGCAAGGCCCAGGCCCGAGCCCACCGCACCCGCTGCCTGTCCAACATGAAACAGCTTGGCGTCGGCATCATGCTCCTGACCACCGACCGGCAGGAGATGTACCCCCCGGCCGTCTATTCGACTGGTGATGTGACCTACCAGTTGACCTGGGACGACTACATCCACCGTTACATCGGCGGGCAGGGCAGCGAGCAAGACCTCCTCTTCGGCGTCACTCCCCCTGAACGCACCCCGCAAGTGCTCCGCTGTCCGGCCGACAAAATCCAGTTCCCCAAGGCCGAGGCCTGGCTCAACAATTTTGCCGCGCGACGGTCCTACTCGATGAACTGGGCCGGCATTGGGTTCATGCTGAATTCGCCGAAGGCGCCGTTGCCGTCAATGAATCTCAAAGGGATCGGCATCTTTTACAACCTCCGCGGTTCGGCGCCCGGCACCTATGACTGGGAGCCGCGGGGCTTCAAGGTGTCGCAGGTGGCGGACCCTGCCGGCACGATTCTGCTCGCCGAGCTGGCCAACGGCCGCAACATGGCGGGCAATGACTGGCCCTGTTTTGTCGCCGGCCCCGGCCCCAATCCGCCGAGTGGCGTGAGCGAGGATTGCATCCAGACGACCCGCGTCCCCAACATTAGCAGCACCGGTCATACTTACGGCTCCGTCACTTACGGCTTGCATTCTCACCGGTTCAACTACCTCTTTCACGACGGGCATGTCGGGCTCCATCGAACGACCGAAACGGTGGGTGGCGGACCGGTGACGGATCCCCGGGGCATGTGGACCATGGCCGCCGGGGACTGAAATCCTCCGCGCATAATTTGGGGGCGCGATTGCGGGGGTTGGCGTCGTGGAGGGCGTCCCTGCGCGCCGGTCGGGGGCTGGAACTCTCGTTTCCCGCGACGGTTTGTTACTGCCCGGCTCCCCTCGTCACCGAGGCGCCAGCGAAGGGGGCGCACTATCAGGACGCCGAAGGTTTCGACCGCGTGGGAAGTGCGCCACCCGAAGTTGATTCTCCCGCGGACAGTCCCGCTTGATGGTTCCCGATGAGCCAGGGTCGAGGCAAATCGGTCGAGGCAAGTCTTGCGTCCCCGGGCGGCAGCATTTAGCTTGGGGTGGGTTGCACAGCCTTCTGACTCAGGGGGCTGAGGATTGCGCAGCCGGCCACCCTCTCCGCCACGGCCCCGGATGGGAAATTCGGGACGGGTGGGTTGCAGCCCCGGACAGAGCTGATTTATGACACTGACAGAAAAGATTCTCGCCCGCGCCGCCGGCAAGGCCCGCGTGCAGGCGGGGGACAATGTGTGGGTGAAAGCCGACATCCTGATGACGCACGACGTTTGCGGCCCGGGCACCATCGGGGTGTTCAAGCGTGAATTCGGCAAGAACGCCCGGGTATGGGACCCGGAGCGGGTGGTGATCATTCCCGATCATTACATCTTTACCGCGGATTCGAAGTCCAACCGCAACGTGGACATTCTCCGGGAGTTTGTGAGGGAGCAGGGGATCAAGTACTTCTACGACGTCATAGACGACCCGAACGGGAAATGGGTCTTCGACGCCTCCAAAGGCATGCTCCAGCGGCAATACGGGTCTCGTTACGCCGGCGTCTGCCACACGGCTCTGCCCCAAAAAGGGCACACGCGGCCCGGGGAAGTGTTGTTCGGCACCGACTCGCACACCTGCATGGCCGGGGCCTTCAACGAGTTTGCCACCGGGATTGGAAACACCGATGCCGGTTTCGTCATGGGGACGGGCAAATTGCTGTTGAAGGTGCCGGAGACGATGCATTTTCGGCTGGAAGGACGGTTGCAGCCGGGCGTGATGGCCAAGGACATCATCCTGCACTGCATCGGCGAGATCGGTTTTGACGGCGCCACCTACCGGGCCATGCAGTTCGACGGTCCAGGCGTGGCCAGCCTCAGCATGGACGATCGCATGACCATCGCCAACATGGCCATCGAAGCCGGCGGCAAGAATGGCATCTTCGAGTTCGACGCCCAGACCAAGGCTTTTGTGGACTACCGCTGCAAGTTAAACGGCACGCGCGCCACCTACGACCCCGTCGAGCGCGATGCCGACGAGTCCTTCGTTTACGAGCTGGTCGTGGACTTGGCCAAACTCGAGCCCACCGTGGCCTGCCATCCGGACCCCGGCCAGCGCCGGTTGGCAAAGGAGTTGGGCAACATCAAGCTCGACCGCGCTTACATTGGCTCCTGCACCGGCGGGAAGACCAGCGACTTCCTCGAGTTTGCCCGCGTCTTGCGGGGCCGGCGGGTGGCGATTGACACCTTCGGCGTGCCGGCAACGCCGGAAATCGTGCATGACCTTCAAACCGCCCGTTGGGGGGAGAAAACCGTTTGGGAAATCCTGGTCGAGGCCGGGGTGCAAATGACCGAAAACGCCGGTTGTGCTGCCTGCCTCGGGGGACCCGTGGACACCTTTGGGCGGATGAACGCGCCCATGAAGTGTATTAGCGCCACCAACCGCAATTTTCCCGGGCGCATGGGGCACAAGGAGTCACAGGTGTTTCTCGCCTCCCCGGCAACCGTGGCTGCCAGCGCCATTACCGGGCGCATTACCGATCCGCGGGAATACCTGAGTTGAAACGAACGGGTGGGGCGCCAGACAACTACGCCTTCGCCCGGCGGCGAAGCAGCAGTGCCAGCCCGCCCACGGCAAGCAACGAGAGCGACGAGGGTTCCGGCACAATCAGCATGTCGCCCCAAGTGGTTCCGATACGAATCTCGTCCACGAGGCCCTGTGCGCCAATGTTCTCACTCTGAGTCGTCGGATTGCCTGCGAACGGGCGTATCCGGGTGAAAGTCAGGTCCATGCCGGTTATGCTGGCCATCGCGCTGGCGATGGACGGCTCGGAATCGGTGCTCGGATTCACCCACAGCCACGCGTTATCCACGTTCCCGGCCCCGTGATCAATGCGCACCACGGCCCAGCTTTCCACGTTGAGCGGGGCAGTGGTCCAAGATGTCAGGGGGTTGTTCACACCCCCGCGTTCGACCAGCCCCCACACATCGGTGTCCGGCAGTGAGACTCCCGAGTTTCGAGTTCCCTCTCCAATTGCCAGGCGCTCGGAGGTGCCGTTGAACAAGGCAACGTTGATCGGCCGCAAATAGGATGGGCTTCCGTCCGGCCCAAAAGTGGCGCTTTTCTGGCCGGTTCGAATGTGGAGAAAACTGATCCACGTGGTGGTTCCGTCGTCGCCACGCGGCGAAGCGAGGGTTCTGAAAATGCTCACGCTGCCGCTGGCTGTACCTTCGATGTACAGCGCCCCTCCGGGTGTGGGCAGCCCCGGGTACGTCATTCCCGGATACTGCATGACTGCGGTGCCCCCGGTGGTGCTCCAAGCATCTGAAAAACCAAAACCTCCCGTTTGGCCCGCCAGCGCGGTGCCGGCTGCGTAGTCGAACGGTTCGTATGCCAGCAAAACGGCTTGCGCGGAAAACTCAACACTCAAGGCCAGGAGAACGCAACCCCCCACCACCACGGCCCTCTTCTGAAAACGTTTCATAATCGTCTCTAAGGTTGACTCTGCAAATTCGCTTACGCGAACCTGATTAACGGCTGATTATGGTCCTTCCTATCAAATCCACCGCCACATGTCAAGGCTTTTATTTCGCCAAAAGCGCCCCTCAGTCATAGTTGGCACGACCGCGTTCCACTGCGTCCCGTCCTTGGTTTGAACTCGGATTGGGGACGAGGGGGACCACCTTCTGGGCGGGTCTCTGGCAGTCTTGGCTGCGAGACTACCGCCAGAATATTGGGTTGCCCGGCGTCCCAATGCAAAAGCATCTTATTCTTGTGCAAATACTTGCTGATTTTCCCCCGCTCGCCTGTCATTCTGAGAAGGCTGGGCTAATCCGGCACCCTTGGTCGTGCAGAGCCTCGGCCAAGGGTGAGGCAGCACTGAAAACGGGCTTTGACACGCGAGGGCGTTTGGGCCAACTTCCCCCGACTTGCGCGGGTGACTGTCTCAGTTGAGAACCGTTGTAAGCAACTTGATTTGAACAACATGGGTAAGGCGCTCATCATTACCGAAAAGCCCTCCGTAGCCAGCGATATTGCCAAGGCTCTTGGGGGCTTCAAGAAACACGACGATTATTTCGAGAGTGACCAGTATGTTTTGGCCTCCGCAGTGGGGCACCTTCTTGAACTTGCTGTCCCCCCTGGCATCGAGCCCGCCCGCGGAAAATGGTCCTTCGCCCATCTGCCGGTCATTCCTCCTCACTTTGACCTTCAGCCCATCGAAAAAACCCAATCGCGGCTCAAGCTCTTGTCCAAGCTGGTTAAACGGAAGGATGTGGACCGGCTCATCAATGCATGCGACGCGGGACGGGAAGGGGAGCTGATTTTCCGCAACATTGTTCGTTACACCAACGCGCGCCAGCCCATCCAGCGCCTTTGGCTGCAATCCATGACCCCCCAGGCGATTCGTGAGGGTTTCGAGCGCCTCCGCCGCGACGAGGAAATGCAGCCGCTGGCCGAAGCCGCCATCAGCCGCGCGGAGGCGGACTGGCTCGTTGGCATCAATGGGACGCGGGCGATGACCGCCTTTAACTCGAAATCCGGCGGGTTCTTTAAGACCACCGTCGGCCGCGTGCAAACGCCCACACTGGCGATCGTCGTCGAGCGCGAGCAGAAGATTCGCTCATTCAAACCCCGCGATTATTGGGAAGTGATCGGCACCTTCCATGCCGAGGCCGGCGACTACACCGGGAAGTGGTTCGATGAAAAATTCTCGCGCCCGGACAAGCAGGCCGATTCGGACCTCCGCCCCGAGCGCCTGTGGGAGCAGGCCCGGGCGGAGGCAATCCGGCAAAAATGCCTCGGGAAACCGGGCGTGGTCACCGAGGAGAGCAAGCCCAGCACCCAACTGTCGCCGTTACTCTATGATTTGACGAGTCTGCAGCGTGAAGCCAACAGCCGCTTCGGCTTCAGCGCCTCGAACACCTTGAAACTGGCCCAGGCGCTTTACGAACGGCACAAGGTGCTCACTTATCCGCGAACCGATTCGCGCGCGCTGCCCGAGGATTACCTCAACACGGTCCGCAGCACCCTTCGCATGCTGGGAGAAACCCGGTATGGTCCGTTTGCCCAAACCATTCTGGAACAGCAATGGGTGCGGCCGAACAAGCGCATCTTCAATAATGCCAAGGTTTCCGATCACTTTGCCATCATCCCCACGACGGAGGCTCCCAAACACCTGAGCGAGCCGGAGCAAAAGCTCTATGACATGGTAACGCGCCGCTTCCTCGCCGTGTTTTACCCGGCGGCCGAATTCCTCGAAACCACCCGGATTACCCGCGTCGAGGGCGAGCCGTTCAAGACCACCGGCAAAGTGCTGGTCAGCCCCGGCTGGCTTGCGGTTTATGGCAAAGAGGCCCAAGCCGAGGACAATCAGGCGCTGGCCGCGGTCAAACCCGGCGAAACGGTTCACACGCGCGAAGTCGAAGTCAAACAGTCGCAAACCAAGCCGCCGCCGCGATTCACCGAGGCCACTTTGCTGAGCGCGATGGAGGGCGCCGGCAAGCTGGTCGAGGACGAGGAATTGCGCGAGGCGATGAGCGAGAAGGGGCTTGGGACCCCGGCGACCCGCGCGGCCATCATAGACGGCTTGATTGCCGAGGAATACCTCGTGCGGCAGGGCAAGGAGCTGCAGGCCACGGCCAAGGCTTTTTCCCTCATGGAATTGCTCAACGGCCTGGGCATTCCCGAACTCACGCGGCCGGAACTGACCGGCGAGTGGGAGTATCAATTGCATCAGGTCCAGCGCCGTCAGGTCAGCCGCGCGCAGTTCATGGCCCAAATCGCGGAGATGACCCGCAACATCGTGGCCCGGGCCAAACAGTACGAGCACGACACCATTCCGGGTGATTTTGGTGTGCTCAGTGTGCCCTGTCCCAAATGCGGGGGCGAGGTGCATGAACGGTATCGCACCTTTCAGTGCGCGAACGACAATTGCGACTTTGCCATCCGCAAAGCGCTTTCCGGACGCATGCTCGAGTACGACGAAGTCGAGACCCTCATCCGGGACCGGCAGGTTGGGCCCCTCCAGGGCTTCCGAAGCCGGATGGGAAAACCTTTTGCCGCGGTGCTGAAATTGAACGCCAGCCATGTGTTGGAATTCGACTTCGGCCAGCAGCCAGCGGAGGGCGACAACCCCCAGGCGGAGGTGGACTTTACCGGCCAGCAGCCCGTTGGCAAGTGTCCCCAATGCCAACATGCCGTTTACGAGCTGCCCATGCATTACGTCTGCGAAAAGGCCGTCGGCAACAACCGCACCTGCACCTTCCGCTCCGGCAAGATCATCCTCCAGCAACCGGTGGACCGCGTGCAAATGGCCAAGCTCCTCGAACACGGCAAAACGGATTTGCTCGACAAGTTCGTCTCCAAGAAAGGGCGCCCCTTCAAGGCCTACCTCGTGCGCAAAGACGGCCGGGTCGAGTTCGAATTCGAGGCGCGGGCGCCCCGGGGCAAGCGTGGCGCTCCAACCCCCAAGACGCCGGAGCCGAAAGTGGATTTCACGGGCAAGGAACCGGTCGGCAAATGCCCGAAATGTCAGGGAAAGGTCTTTGAAACCGAGACGGCCTATCTCTGCGAACGGTCCCAGGCCGATACGCGCCCCTGCAAATTCAAAATCGGCAAGGAGATCGCCCGCCTTCCCCTCGAGCGGGCTCAGGCGGCCAAGCTCCTCGCCGAAGGCAAAACCGATTTGTTGGACAAGTTCGTTTCCCGTGCCGGGCGGCCCTTTTCAGCCTGGTTGAAAATTGACGACAAAGGGAAGGTGGTTTTTGAATTTCCCGAGCGCGATTAGTTCGCCACATCCGGCAGCGCGGCTCCGCGGGGCGCGTCATTGCCTGTCGTCGTGTCGCGGCGTATAGAACTACACGGTGATGCAAGCTTCCTCACCCGCCAACCCGGTGCCCCAGGACCGATGGGTCCGCGCTTTTCTCGAGCATCTGGCCACCGACCGCGCGGCCTCCATCCATACCCAGAGAAACTACCGCCAGGCATTGACCGATCTGCTCCGCTGGCATCTCGACGAGCGGAAATCGGCCCCCGACTGGGCAAAACTCAACCGTGACGACTTCCGCGCTTTCCTGCGCCACCTTGGCCGACAACAGCTCAGCCGCGCGGCAATTCAATTGCGATTCTCCGCGCTGCGCTCTTTCTACCGCTTCCTCATCCGTCGCGGCCAGGTCGAGACCTCGCCCATCCGCAACGTCGTGCTGCCGAAGCTGGGAAAGCGGTTGCCAAAGTTCCTGACCGCTCAACAGATGGCGGACCTGCTGGCGGCCCCCCTCAAGCTGTTGCCGACGGGCGAGGGGGCCGAGGAGCGCCGCGCCGAGGCGGCGCTGGCCTGTTATCGCGACCAGGCCGTCCTCGAAACCATTTATTCCTGCGGCCTGCGCATCAGCGAACTGTGCGGCCTGCAGGCGCAGGACATTGACTGGACCGAACAATTGGTTCGCGTTCGCGGGAAAGGAAAGAAAGAGCGCCTGGTGCCCATCGGGGCGCCCGCCTTGCGTGCCATTCAGACCTATTGGCAGATGCTGCCCGAGAATCCGGTCCTGGACCAGCCGGTCTTTCCCGGCCGCGACAGCCGCAAACCGGTCTCCGCCCGCGAACTGCAGTTGCGCCTCAAAAAATACCTCGCGCTGGCCGGATTGGACCCAGCCCTCACTCCGCACAAACTGCGGCACAGTTATGCCACCCATCTCCTGGACGCCGGCGCGGACCTGCGCAGTGTGCAGGAGTTGCTCGGGCACGCGCACCTGGCAACCACCCAGGTTTACACGCATGTGACCACCGAGCGCTTGAAGCGGGCCTACGACCAGGCCCACCCGCGCGCCTGACTGCGACGGCTGCCCATCCCCCCGCTTGGAGCGGCCCGGGCGGCTTTTCAGGGCTCCGCGGCCCGCGTCCCCACCACTTGATCCGCCTTGGCGGCGAGGACAAAGTCGCTCTCGGTCAGACCGTCAATTTTGTGGGTGTAGATCGTCAGTTTGACCCTGCCCCAACCCAGGCAAATGTCCGGGTGGTGGCCTTGGGCCTCGGCCAGGGCGCCCACCCGGTTGGTGAACTCGAGTGCTTCGCGAAAATCCTCGAAGCGGTACTCTTTTTCGAGCTGATGGTCATTGACCACCCTCCAACCGCCATCCAGTTGGGCGTGCAGTTGTTTCAGGGCGTCGCCCGTCAACGGGGCCGTCTGGCCGGAGCAGGGAAGGCATTGCTTGGCTGCCAAATCACTCATGGTGTAAATTAGGGTGTTGA
The DNA here is from genome assembly GCA_029974925.1 of Verrucomicrobiota bacterium. Classification (GTDB taxonomy): domain Bacteria; phylum Verrucomicrobiota; class Verrucomicrobiia; order Limisphaerales; family UBA8199; genus JARKQH01. The sequence goes on along the minus strand of JARKQH010000026.1, from coordinate 4,502 downwards.
ATGTATTCGTTTTTACCATCTTATCGTCGTTCGAGTTCTGCTGTCTGTCAAAGAACGGAGGATTGGGAGCTTGTAGGGCCGGTCTGCGGTTGGCTAGACTTCGCGCCCGATGCAAAAGTCGTCTGTTGAGGAAGTTATGCAGCATGGTACGGGCGTGTCACGCGGCTGGGTGGTAACCCTGGCGGCGTTGGGGATCAACCTCGTTTTGGGAGTTCTCTACGCTTGGAGCGTCATGGGCAAGGCCCTGGCACTGGAGTGGGGATGGTCAAAGACCCAAACGGCGCTGCCGTTTACGGTCGCGACGGCCGCGTTCGCCCTGATGATGATTTTCGCGGGCCGTCTGCAGGACCGGATCGGTCCCCGGATCGTCACGACGCTGGGCGGGTTGATTCTGGGGGCCGGGCTGACGGCTTCCGCGTTCGTGCGGACGCCGGCGGCGATGGTGCTGACTTTTGGCATTATCGGCGGGATTGGAATCGGGCTGGGGTATTCGGCGACGACTCCGCCGGCGATCAAGTGGTTTCCGCCAGCCAGGAAAGGACTCATCACCGGCTTGGTGGTGAGCGGGGTCGGAATCGCGGCGGTTTACATTTCGCCGCTCACGCAGTACTTGCTGAAGGCCCACGGCATCGCGACGACGTTCCTCGCGTTGGGGCTGGGGGCAGCGGTGCTGGTGGCGGTGTTGTCGCAGCTCGTCTCCAATCCACCACCTGGCTACCAACCTTCAAACGGAAACAGCGGGGTTCCCAACGGCGATTTGGTCTCGCCGGACGCCGTCGCGCACCCGAATCTGGACTGGCACCAAATGCTGCGCACGCCGCAATTTTACCAGTTGTGGGTGATGTTTGTGCTGGGGGCCTCCGCCGGCCTGATGATTATCGCGCATGTGGCCATGATTGCCGCCGAGCAAGCCCGATGGGCCTGGGGGTTTGTGCCGGTGGCGACGCTGGCGGTTTTCAACACGGTCGGGCGCATTCTCGGCGGGGCCTTGTCGGACAGGATGGGACGGACGCAGACGATGATCCTGGCGTACGGGCTCCAGGCCCTGAATATGTTCCTCTTTGCGAAATACACGACACCGGCCCTTTTGATTTTCGGCTCGGCGTTCACCGGCCTCTGCTACGGCACGATCTTCACCCTCATGCCGGCCGCCACCGCCGACTTTTACGGGGTGAAAAACCTGGGGGTGAATTACGGCACGTTGTTCACGGCATTTGGGGTGGCGGGCATGATGGGGCCGGTGCTGGGGGGAACCATTCGGGATGCGTCCGGTTCCTGGAGCTACTCTTTTGTGGCGTCCGGCGTGCTGCTGCTGGCCGGGGCGGCGCTGGCTGCAACCATCCGACCGCCCGCAAGAGCGCCAATCGCCTCACGGGTCGAACTCGCGCCCGCTGCGAGTAAAGTCAGCGAATGAATCCTCGCGCCGGAGCGCGCGTCCGGGGTGAAAGGCAGTCCCGGTGTTCCGGGAGGTCCCGGCGGCCTCCGCCCGTCCATGGCTGACCGAGCGGATCCGATCCATTTGATTACAGCCCTTTGGCCGAGGTTCAGCATCGGCCTCACAGTGTCCTTAAGAAAACAAGGCGTTTCGTTGCACAGAAGCGCGTGGTCTGTTTTGCGCGAAATGAATCCGGAGCCATCGTCCCCGGTTATTTCGCCGGGCCCGGCGGGGGGCCGAGAAGTTGGGCCTTCTTTTTTTCGGGAAGCGAGGACTGGGCGATCCAGTGGCGGGCCGCCTCCGGGTCATTTTTCAGCCAGGTGCGGGCGATGGATTCCATGCGAAGGTTGCGCAGGGTCGGATCCGATATGTTCTCGACCCATTGCGCGGCGGTTTCCGGGTAGGTGGACACCAGGGAACCGGCGAAGCTGCCGATGGCCTGATCCCGGGACGAGCCCGGCGGCAGAGTCTGAATCCAGGCCCCCGCTTCCGCCGGCGCGTAGGCGCCCCACTGACGCCCGATTTGCTGGAACGCGTTGTCGCGAAGCTTCCCTTCCGGAAAGCCGGCCGCCCACGCCGCCGCCCCTTCCGGATCGTAATTGGCCCATTGCGAAAGTACGGCCATGGCGGCGTTGTTTTGCACATTCCCGGAAGGCAGTGAGGAGACGAACTGGGCGGCTTCCTGCGGAGAGTTGAGGGCCCAGGTCGAGGCGATGCTGGTCAGGACCCGGTCGCGCGAGGCATCCTGCTGCAGTGAGTTGGCCCAAGCCACCGCCGCCTGCGGGTCGCTGCTGCCCCATTGCGTGGCGACCCGGTTCAACAGGTCGGAGCGGAAGGACTCGGGGTATTGTTGGAGATAATTCATGGCCGCCTGGGGGTCGGTTTGCATCCAGCGAAAACTCAACTGCGACAGGGCGGTTTGGCGGTCCTTGCCATCGGGCAGTCCCTGCATCCACTGGATGGCGCTGTGGACATCTTTCTCTACCCAGCGGGCCGCCACGTTGCTCAGCAACTCGGTCCGGATCGAGCCCGGGGGCAGCGACGCCGCCAGTTCCGCCGCGGATTGCGGACTGGAGCCGGCCATCTGGTAGGCGACGCGACGGATGGCTTCGCGCTGGCTCGAGCCGGCGGGCAGGCTCTTGGCCCACGCCGCGGCGTTGTCGAGATCAGTCCGCGCCCAATACGACGCCAGCAGCCCCACCGCATCGTTCTTCATCCGCCCGCTGGGCAGCTCCTGCACGAACGCGGCCGCCGCCTGCGGATCGGCTTTGACCCACGAACTGATCATGCTTTGCATGACATTCCGCTGGAGGGCCGAATCCGGAATCTGTTGCAGCCACGCGAACGCCGCGCCGGGGTCGCTCTTGACCCATTCCGCCGCGGCGGTCTGCAAAGACTGGTCGCGCAGGTAACTGTCCTGCATCTGGAGCGCGCCCCGGACGGCGCCCACGGGATCCACCGCGGCCCATTTCGTAAAAGCCGTCTGATAGGCGTTGTATTTGGCCTGGCCGGCGGGGAGCTTTTCCAGGAGAGAAAACGCGTTGGCGAAATCCTGCCGGTCCAAAGCGGCTGAAATCTCCTTCAAAGCCACCGCCTGGGGCGAGAGCCGCGGAGTGGCGTCCGTTTTCTTGGCGCCCGCCCGCCCGGCTGGAACGACCGCACTTTCACCGGTGGCGGTGGCCGCCAGAGGGTTCGTCTCGGGAGCGCCGACGACAACCCCCACCTGGCCCCCGGCCGCCGGTTGTCCCGAACCGGCCGCCAGCCAGGCGCGGTCAATCCAGACGCCGGCCAGACCGCCGGCCGCGAAAACGACCGTCATGAACAAGGCAGGCTTGCTTTGCATAGACCCACAATGAAATCCGCCATGCTTGGACGCGGAGAGTGGCGCGGCCATTCATGGTCTGGCCCGGGAAAACTCCGTCAAAAGTCATCCCGGCCCGAGAGCCGTGCCTCGATTCCATCGGCGGTGGTGAGCACCACGAGAATGACCCCCAGCAGCAGCTCGCTTGAAATATCGGCCGCAACACTCGCCCGGAAGATGGCCACGTGATTGTCCTGCGCGTCGCGCACCACCGACCACGCGCCGACTTTCATTTTGGAGTTCTGCTCCAGCAAAAAGTTGGTCGTACGCGCGTCAAACGGGCCAAAGGACCGGAGTCCAGCCGAAAAGACCTCCCGCAGCTCGACTCCGCCAAACTGGTAGGTGCTGGAGCGGATAAAGCCCATTTGCGAGCGCCCATGCTCGAGGTTGAACCCGAACTGAAAGTCCCCGTCGGGGTCAATCCTGAACTTGATTCCCAGCCGGTTCAGTGCCGCCGCGACGCGCGGGTCACCCTCTTTGTTCTGTTGTGTGATGCCTAGCATATTAGTCGTTTCGAGTCAGGGGTTATGTGTTTCGGTTGCTGAGGGGCAATCCCGCCTCAGAGCGCGGTGGCCATCCAAACGCCAGGAGCCGTCCAGCATGTCAGTTGGCAAGCCTCCTTCGGGTAACATTTTGCAGGGCAGCCGTGCCGGCAGCGGCACCGCTTTTGTTCGCTGGCCTTCTCGATGTGCCATGCGCACGCCCTTCTCCAGGTTAAATACAGTGTGTCGCAGTTGAACCGTAAAAGCCAGAAAGAAATCACCGCGCCGGTCCGCCTTCGGAGGCGTGCTCGGGCAGGGGCTCCTGGCTCCCAAGGGCTGCCGGGGCGCCCAACGCCGCTAGGTTTGCAGAAGTCCAAGGTAGAGGAAAAGACCATAGGCCGCCACGAGCAGCAACCCCAGCAGGCGCGGAAGCCGGCCCAAAAAGGCCAGGACCAGGAAATGAAACAGCGTGGTTCCCAGCAGCAGCGTGATGCCGGTCCAAAACATGCCGGGCAGGGGCACCGGCTGATAAAGGGCCACAATGCCCACGCAGAACGGGATGCAGATGTGGCCATCCCCCACTTGGGAGGTGTAAACCACTTCGGGCTGGCCCCGCCAGGCGTAGTAAAACGCCAGCAGCGCGTTGGGCAGCACCATCAGCCAGCCGCTCAACCAGCCCAGGTGCCGCGCGCTGATGAACCCGCCCTGCAGGTGGGAAACCCAC
>JARKQH010000012.1 GCA_029974925.1 Verrucomicrobiota bacterium | reverse complement strand
CAACGTTCCCGTCGGCGCCTGTCGTGCGTTAATCGATCACGGGTTGTCGTTCTATTGGAGATGGACGTGAAAAAAGCTTTGTTGGCCCTTGTTGCAACGATCACGCTCGCGGGCCTGGGCGGCTGCATGGTCGTGCCGGTTCAAGACGCTTATGGCTATGGTTATGTCGAACCCAGAGTGTCGGTGGTGGTTCCTTACGGGTATTACGGAGAAGGACATCGCCACCACCACTACCGCGGCGGGCCGCGGGGTCGATGGTAGGCCCGGGTTCATCCCGACCGGGAGCCAGCCTGCGTCATTTGTCCTGGGCGGCAACCGGGACAGCGGAACGTTTGCCGCCCGGCGCTGCCCCGTGCAGCATGTGCGGTCCCCGCATCACTTGCTTCGCGCACGTCGGCGGGCCTATTCTGGAACTCGGTCGCCCTCGTGGCCGCGCCGGGAATCCCGCGCGTCGCGGGGCAAGCCGTCCTGAATACCCCTGAATAGAAGAAAGGAGAACCATCATGAGACAAACCGCCATTTCTTTCGCCCTTGCCGGCCTGCTCGCTTTCACCGCCGCCGGCTGCGCGGTGACGCGCGACCAGTCGACCGTCGGCGAGTACATCGACGATTCGGTCATCACCACCCGCGTCAAGGCGAAGTTCGCCGACGACAGCCAGGTCAGCGCGATGTCGATCAGCGTGGAAACGCTGAAGGGCGTCGTCCAGCTTTCGGGGTTCGCCAAGACCTCCACGGAACGCAACCGCGCCGGCGAGATTGCGCGCACGACCAGCGGCGTGCGGGGCGTGGTCAACAACATCGTGATCCGGCCGTAGGCGGTTTCGCTTCACGTCATGTCCGTCGTTCCGGCGCACGCCGGAATCCAGCCAGTGCAGCGTACTGGGCACCGGTGTTTGCCGGTGCGACGGCTGTTTATTTGCCGGTGGCGGGACTGCGCTTCCGCCACGCCTCCAGGTCGGCCCGCTCGATCAGCGTCTCCTGCTGATTGATGTTGCCGGGCAGGCCGCTACCGTCCCATTGCTCGGTCGCCCAGCGCTTGATGTTGGCGTGCAGTTCGCCGTGTTCGACGGCGTGGATCAGCATAACTTCCGCGTCGTGGAAGGACACCGATCCGCCCGCCAGCAGCTCGGCCGCCTCGCGCAACGACAGCGCCGTTCCCTGCCCCTGTTCCCGTTTTTCCATGTCCGGCTCCTCGATCGACCACGGCCACGCGCCGCGCCTTGCGCCCGAAGCCATGCCCCTTGTTGTGCTGCTTGGACACCCCGATTCGGCGAAAACGTTCCCCGGCTTGCACTGATTCGCGCGGCAGCCCCGGCCGGCGGCACTTTGCCGGGCAAGCATGGCATGATGGCGGCTGCGGCGGCCGCCGCTTCCTCCCTCCCGCACAACCGCCGGACTCCTCGAATTGACAGGTCTATCCAACACCGCACGCACGCATCTGGCCGAGGCCATGCTCCTCGTCGTCGCCCTGGTCTGGGGGATGAACCCGCCCGTGATCAAGCTCGGCTTGCAGCACATCCCGCCCCTGCCCTACAACGTGGCGCGCATGGTCGTCGGCAGCATCGTCGCGCTGATCGCGCTGGCCCTGTCGGG
>JARKQH010000255.1 GCA_029974925.1 Verrucomicrobiota bacterium | reverse complement strand
AGGCGTGGGTCGAACCCGCGACGCCCCGCGGTCTTTGCTTCTCTTGCGAGCGGGGGCAATCTCATCCTTTTCCAACCGGGTGGCAAGTCGAAAGTGCGAGCCTCCGACCATGCGACCCTCAAAAGGCCGGCTTTCGGAAAGGGAAAAGCGCTCGGGACTCCCGGCTGGTTTTTGCGGCGACGGACGCTCGAGGGAACAGGGCTTTACGGCGGAACCCGGAGGGGGCACTCTGTGCGCATGAAAAAGCTTCTGTTGACTGTTCTGGCGGGCAGTGTGGCGTGGGGGGTGCTGGCCGCGCGCGCGGCCGATGCGTTTGAACAAAACCGGAGGTTGGGCCGGGGTGTGAATGTGCTGGGCTACGACCCCCTCTGGCGCTCGAAGGACCAGGCCCGGTTCCAGGAAAAGCATTTCAAGCTGTTGCGGGAGGCGGGGTTTGACTCCCTCCGCGTCAATTTGCATCCGTTCCGGCACTTCCAGAGTGACGGCAGCCTGTCGAAGCACTGGTTCGAAACCCTGGATTGGATTCTGGCGGGCGCGCGGGGCGCGGGCTTGAACGTCATCCTGGACCTTCACGAATACAACGCCATCGGCAACGACCCGGAGGGGAACAAGGAAAAGTTCCTGAGTTTTTGGCGCCAGCTCTCAACTCACTGTCAGTCGGCGCCGGACAGCGTGTATTTCGAGCTGCTGAACGAGCCGTGCCGCAAGCTGACGCCCGAGCTGTGGAATCAGTGGCTGCGGGAGGCGCTGGCGATTGTGCGCGAGAAGAACCCGGCGCGGACCGTGATCATCGGCCCGGCGTATTGGAACTCGATTGACCGCCTCGGAGAACTGCAACTGCCGGCCGAGGACCGGAACCTGATCGTGACGGTCCATTATTACAAGCCGATGGAGTTTACGCATCAGGGCGCGCGGTGGACGCCGGATTTTGCGGACAAGACGGGCGTGGTCTGGCCGCGCAATGAGGCGGACCGCCAGGCCATCGAACGGGATTTCGACCGGGCCGCGGCCTGGGCGAAAAGCCAGAACCGGCCGATTTTTCTGGGGGAATTCGGCGCGTACGACAAGGGCGAGATGGCCAGCCGCGCGCGATACACCTCGGCGGTGGCCCGGGCGGCCGAAGCCCGCGGCTGGAGCTGGGCCTACTGGCAGTTCGACAGCGACTTCGTGGTTTATGACATCCGGCAGGAGGCGTGGGTCGAACCCATCCTGAAAGCCCTGATTCCGGCTCCAGGCGGCCGCTGAGCGCAGCGTCCGGAAGGAAGTCCCCCGGCGGGGACCGCGGCGCGCGTCGCGGGGGTTACCGTTTCAGATATTTGAGGACGGCTTCCGTGCGGCTGTGGACATGGAGCTTTTCGTAGATGCTGCGGATGTGGGTGCGCACGGTTTCGAAGCTGATGGCCAGCAGGTCGGCGATTTCCTTGTAAGCGTGGCCCTTGGCCAGGAGGGCGAGCACCTGCTCCTCGCGGTCGGTGAGGGTCTGGAGTTCCGGCGCCTTCTGCGCGCTGGCGGGCATCTGTTCGATTTCCTGGAAGAACTGGACGACGCGGCGGGCGATCTGGCGGGACATCGGCGCGCCGCCGCTATTCACCTCGCGGATGGCGTCAAGCAGCTTGTCCTTCGGGGTGCGCTTGAGGAGGTAGCCGGTGGCGCCCGCCATGAGGGACTTGAAAATCTGCTCGCTATCGTCATAAACCGTCAGCATGAGAACGGGGACGCCGGGGGCGACATTCTTGAGCTGGCGGACGCATTCGGTGCCGGGCATGCCGGGAAGGTTGATGTCCATGAGCACGACATCCGGGCGGCTGCCGGGAATGTTTTTCAGGGCCGCAAAGCCATCGGGGTACGCAGCCTGGCATTGGAAGCCGGGCGAGCTGTTGAGCATCGCCGCCAAGTTGGCGCGCACGCCCGGATCATCCTCGACCAGGGCGACCTGTATAGCCTTATTCACTTTGTGCTTAGTCATAAACGATGGGGGCCGTTTCACGCCATACCACATAAAGGGTAGGCGCCCGCCCGCCCCGGGGCGCTACAACGGAAAGGCGAATTGCACTTTCGTTCCTTTCCCTGGCGCGCTTTCCAGCGTCATCCGCCCCCCGCACTCGGCCAGCCGCGACCGCATATTCTCCAAGCCGTTGCCACCGGGACTGACCGTGTCGCGGTCGAACCCCCGGCCGTTGTCCTCGATTTCGATCCGGACCTGGCCGTCGCTCAGGGCCAGCCGCAGCCAGAGGGAGGCGGCGGCCGAGTGCTTGAGCACGTTGTGAAACGCCTCGCGGATGGCCAGGAAGATGTTGTGGCGAAGGTCGGCGCGCAGGGGCAGGTCGGGCAGGTCGGCCGGCATGTCCTGCCAGCAGCGAACGGGGGAGGCTTCGAAAAACTCGTCGGCGAACCGGCTGACGTATTCGGCGAAACGCGGCAGGTTGTCGTTCTTGGGGTTGGTGGCCCAGATGATTTCGTCCAGGGCTTGCACGGCGGCGCGGGACTGGACGCCGATGCGTTCGAGGTGAGCCCGCACGGGCGTGTCGGGGGACGCGGCGCCGAGTCCCAGGTCACTGAGCTGGGAGACCTGGGTGAGCATGCCGCCGATGTGGTCGTGCATGTCCTGGGCGATGCGGAGGCGCTCGCGTTCGACGGCGTGCCGCGTTTCCAGAATCGCAAGCTGCCGGCGGTAACGGCGCCGTTCCAAAAGCCGGAGGATGGCGGCGGTCGCTCCCAGCGCCAGCAGGATCACCGCCGCCAGGAAACTGCGGGTCTGCCACAAGTAAGGCTCCAGCGTGAGGGCCAGCGTGGCCCCCGTTTCGTTCCACAACCCGTCGGCATTGCAGGCGATGACGCGGAAAACGTAGTCCCCCGGCGGCACCCGCGAGTAATAGGCGGCGCGCCGGGTTCCGGCCTCCACCCACTCGCGCTCCAATCCCTCGAGCCGGTAGCGAAAACTCACCTTCTCGGGAGAGCCATAGCTCAAGCCCGTGTAGCGCAACTCCAGCTCGCGGCCCCCCGGTGGAACGGTAATCTGGCGCGCCCCGCCGCCGCTCCCGCCCGGGGGCGGCACCGGCTTTCCGTTAACCAGCACCTCCTCCAGCAGGACGGTGGGGCTGGGGGCAATTTCCTCCTGCTGATGCGGGTCCAGAAAGATCAGACCCCGAACCGTCGAGAAGCAGATGAGTCCCTCGCGGGTCTTGAGCCCCGCCGGGGAAAAGCCCCCGGAGCATTCTTCGGCCGGCATGCCGTCGTTGAGGCCGTACGCGCGGGGGTGAAGAAAGGAAATGGCGCCGCGCGCCAAGTCATCCAGTTCGGATTTGCGGACGCGCAGGATGCCGCGATTGGCGCCCAGCCAAAGATGGCCGTAATCGTCTTCAACGATTTGGGACACGGTGTTGGCGCCCAGGCCATGGCGCGCCGTGAAGGAAAAAATGCGTCCGTCCCGCAGCCGGCCCAGGCCCCCGCCGGCGGTGCCGATCCACAACACGCCGGCCGAGTCCAGATACAGCGTTCGGATGGATTGACTCGCCAGGCCGTCGGGGAAGTTGCGGACCGAATCGGTCGCCGTGTCCAGGCCCCGCAGCCCGCCGCCGGTCGAGCCGACCCAAAGCCAGCCGTTGGTCGAAGCGACCAGCGCGGTCACCGGGCCGCGCGCCAGGCGGTGGGGAACCGGCGTGAACTGACCCTTCTCGTACCGGACAACCGTTCCCTCGGAATTCCCAATCCACAGGCCGCCCCGCGGGTCTTCGCAGAGGGCGGAAATGATGGCGGCGCGCACCCAGGGTGCGTTGGTAAAAGTTCCGGTCAAGGCGCCGTCCTGCCATCGCAGCAAGCCGCGGGCGCCCCCCCACCAGAGACTGCCGTCCGCCGTGGCCAAAACGGTTTCGGCTTGAGCATAAAAGCTGATAATCGGGCCGGTGAAGGGCGCGAATCCAGCCGGGCTGCCTCGATACAGGCCGCCTCCCGTTGTCGCCACCCAAATCACCCCGTCGGCTGTTTGGGCCAGCCCTCGCGTAAAATCATTGGTCAGTCCCTGCGCGCTGCCCACCTGCACCAATTTGCGCTGGCTCAGACGGTTGAGCCCGCCGGTCCGGGTCCCCACCCACAGATTCCCCTCCCGGTCCGGCAACAGCGAGCGAATGTCATTGGCCGACAGGCCGTGTTCCGTCCTGATGGGGTGAAAACGTCCCTCCTCGAAGCAATACAGACCATCATCGAGCGACCCGGCCCAGACCCGGCCCTGCCGATCCGCCACCAGCGTCGTGACATACGCAAAAGGCAAACCGTCGGACTGGTTGTACACCCGCCAGTTCCCCGCCTGCCGGCACAACACCTGACCGTTGCCAATGCTGGCCCAAACCTGGCCCGTCGCGTCCTCGGCCAGACAGTAGGCCTGGATCAGTTCGTTCCCGGCCGGCCCGTGCTCGGCCTTCAACTGACCCGCCTTGAATTGAAACAAACCCTGGCTGCGAGTGGCGATCCACATCGTGCCGTCACGCTGGGCCAGGACCGCGCGAATGCTGGTCCGGGCGAGGGGCGCCAGCGCTTCAACCTGGATGAATTGGTCTGCCTCGCGAATGGCCAGGCCGGCGGACGTGCCAATCCAAAGCCGGCCCTCGGCGTCCTCCGCCAGGCACGCCACGTCGTCCCCCGCCAACCGCCGGCTGGGTTCGCCGACCGGCTCGATCCGGCCATTGGCCCAGCGGCTCAGCCCGCCCCCGGCCGTGCCCACCCACAACGTCCCATTCCGGTCCTCATAAAGGCAGGAGACGTCCACCGTGCGGAGACCCTCCTCCAGACCAAAAACGGTGAAGCGGACACCGTCGAACCGGGCCAAGCCATCGCGCGTCGCCAGCCACAAGTAGCCGTCCCGCGCCTGAACGATCGAGTTGACGGTGTTCTGGGGCAAGCCGGCGTCCGTCCCCCAGGAACGACAAACCAGCCTCGAGGCCGGCGCCGCCTGCGGGGGCATCGGAGCCGCCTGCCCGGACACCAAGGCGCAGGCGCAGGCGAAGCACAACCACACCCGCCCCCTCCCACTCCAGCCGCGCGGTGCTCTCAAAGTCTTTCTAAGCGGCACTTCCGCAGTTTTCCATGGGAAAAGACCGGATGCAATTGGGATTTCAGCCATGGCCACGTCCCGGGGGCCGGCCCCATCGCCAGGAGTCGGGCAGTTGTGTCCACAGACAAGACACCGGGGAAGGCGCCTTGAGGGGCGCGAGGGGCCGCCGGCCGGTTTGGGGGACGATTGCCGCCGTGCCGCGTGCGAGTGGGGGAGACTGGCCCAAGGAATGCTGTCACACCTCTCACTCAGTGTGGATTAGATGAACTTTGCAACCAGTGGAAAACACCATGGCACTGCCATTCATTAACGGATCGAAGAAGCGGCCGGATCAGTTGATCGCGATTGACCTGGGCGGGCGCACCACCAAAGCGGTGCATATCCAGCGCAAGGGCGAACGGTACGAGCTGTTGAATTACGCGCTGCTGGACGCGCCAATCTACGAAAAGAGCCTCTCGGTGGACCTTCTGAGCGAACACCTCAAGAACGTGTGCCAGGCGCTGGACGCCCGGACACGAACCGTCAGCCTGGCGCTGGGGGTGAATGATTCCATTGTGCGGCACGCCGATCTGCCGCAAATGCCGGTCGGGGAAATGCGGCAGATGCTCAAGGTCAATTCGAAGAATCATCTCCAGCAGGACCTGCCGGGTCATGTGTTCGATTGCTACATCATCCCCCCGCGGCAGCCAAAGAACGGCGAGGAAAAGGGCAAGGCGGCGGTGCCCAGCACCAAGTACCGGGTGCTGGTGGCGGGGGCGAGGCAGCAATTGATTGACGACATGCAAGCCGCCGTCAAAAACAGCGGCCTGACGGCGGACCACATTGTCCCAGGCTTGATCGGGCCGGTGAACGCCTTCGAGATGGCGCTGCCGGAGATTTTTGTGCGCGAGGTCGTGGCGCTGGTGGACATCGGGTTCAAGAACACCAGCATCTCGATTCTCCAGGAAGGCGAACTGGTCCTCAGCCGCGTGGTCGCCATTGGCGGGGACCGCCTCACGACGGGACTGGCGGAATCGCTCGGGATCAGCTACGCCGAGGCCGAGGGCATCAAAGTGGGAATGCCGGCGGAGGTGCAGCCGAACCTCGAGGCGCTGGTGCTGCCGCTGGGCCGGGAATTGCGGGCCTCGATTGACTTTTACGAACATCAACACGACCGCACCGTCAGCCAGGTCTATGTCAGCGGCGGCTCCGCCCGCTCCGAGTTGATCATTCAGCTCCTGCAGGCCGAGTTGCTGGTCGAGTGCCGTCCCTGGAGCCCCGTCAGTTTTCTCGAGAACTCGCTGCCGCCCCAGCAGGCCGCCGAGCTGGATCAAGTCACCTCTCAACTGTCCGTCGCGGTCGGCGCCGCGGTGGCGACCTTTTAAAACCTATGCCCATACGCATCAACCTTCTCGCGGAAGCCCAGGCTTTGGAAGAACTGCGCCGGCGTGACCCGGTCAAGCGGGCCGTGCTGGCCGGCATCGTGCTGGTCCTGCTGCTGCTGGCTTACAGCAGTTCCGTCCAGCTCAAGAATATGATTGTCCGGAGCGAGCTCAGCCGCCTCGAATCCGAGCTGGCCGCCCACACCAACGAGTACCAAACCGTCCTGGCCAGCCAGCGCAAGCTGGCCGAATTCAGCCGCAAGGCGGTGGCCCTCCAACAGTTGGCCACCAACCGGCTTCTCTACGGCAATATTCTCAACGGCCTGCAGAAAGCCGCCATGCCGGAAGTGCCGCTGGTCCGGTTGCGCGCCGATCAATCCTATGTCTTCACAGAGGAAGTCAAACCCAAGACCAACGCCAACCACCGGGTCGTCCCCGGCAAACCCGCCACCGTGACCGAGCGCGTGCTCCTGACGCTCGAAGCCCGGGACAATGGCCAAAACGCCGGCGACCAGGTCAATACCTACAAGGAGCGCATCAGCCTGTCTCCTTACCTGCAGCGGTCCGCCGGCCTGTCCAACGAGGTGCGCCTGGCCAGCCTGGCGCCGCCCCAACCGGGCCAGGATAACAAGCCGTTTGTCCTTTTTACCTTGGAATGTCGTTACCCGGAGATCACGCGATGAAGAACTACTCGAAAGAAAAACAAAAACAACTGGTGTTGGCCCTCCTGGTCACGGGCATGGTTCTGTGCGGCCTGTGGTTCGGTCTGATCCGGATGCAGAAGCAGAGCCTGCGCAACCTGGGCGAACGCCGGACGGCGGCGGCGCACCAACTGGAAAAGGTCAAACAGGCGATTGCCAACGCGGATCAGTTGGAGGCCGAGCTGGCGGAGGCGGAGCGCCAGGTCACGAAGCTGGAGGAGGGCATGGCGTCAGGCGACCTGTATGCCTGGGCCATTAACACCGTCCGGCAGTTCAAGCTCCCCTACAAGGTGGAAATCCCGCAGTTCAGCCAGATTGACGGGCCCAAAGACAACAGCCTCCTGCCCAACTTCCCGTACAAGCAGGCCACCCTCACCATCGGCGGCACGGCCTTCTTCCACGACTTCGGACGGTTCCTCGCCGACTTTGAAAACAGCTTCCCGTACGCCCGGGTGCTCAACCTCACGCTCGAGCCGGTCTCGGGCCTGCTGCACGAAAACCGGGAGAAGCTGGCCTTCAAGATGGACATCGCCATGCTGGTCAAGCCGGGCGCGTAAGGAAAGGATTTATGAGAATGAGGATTGACAAGTTCTTCGGGCTCGCACTGGCGGCGGCACTCGGGATGGCCCCCGGCAACCTGGGGGCCGGCGATCCCCAGCCCGCGAAGCCGGCCAAACCCGCCAACCCGGTTACGCTGGCGCTCCAGGCGCCCATCCCCAAATCGGTGTTCGACATCCCCGCCACACCGGACGAGGGACGGAATCCCTTCTTCCCCAATTCAGTCGAGGCGAAACCGGCGCCGGTGGTCAAGACCACCACGCCGGCGGCGCCGGCGATTGACACTTCCGCCCTGGTGCTCAATGGCATCACCAGTCCGCCACGCCGAACCGCCATGGTCAACGGCCGCACCTTCGAACCCGGCGAGGAAGGCGAGGTCAAACTGCCCAACGGAACCAAGCTGCTGATTCAGTGCGCCGAAATCCGGGATGAGGCGGTGGTGATCGTCGTCGGCGGCGTGCGAAAAGAACTGAAGCTGCGCTTCGCGCTGTAACCGCGGCGGCGGCATTGAGCGGAATGGCTGCAAGCCGGGCGCGCCCAAGGCGGCGTCCGCAAGGGCAGGGCGTTGGCACGGCCGGTTTCTGACACACGCCCTTCGGGGAAGCCAGGCAGCCCGGCCCGCTGCCCCCCCTTGCTGTCACCGCATCACCGCAAGAGGAGGAAAGCGGCCGACAGGATGGCGGTGGGCGCCAGCGCGCCCAGGAACAGCCCCAGCGGCGAAACCCCGTCCGGAAAATACTTTGACAGAATGGACTGGCCCGCCGGGTTCGGGGCGTTGGCAATCACCGTCAAGCCCCCGCCCGCCACCGCCCCCGCCACCACGGCGTATTTCATGTCGGGAGTGAAGGTCGGCACCAGGCTCGATAGGTAGGTGATGGCGGCGTTGTCGTTGAACGCCGTAAGCGTGGCCGCGCCAAAGAAGAGCAGCCGGTCACTGAGCCCGCCCAGCACGGGCGCAATCCACCAGGCCTGAAGGCCGCCATGCACCACCAGGCCGGCCAGAAAAAATCCCACCAGCAGCGCCGGCCGCAGCGCCAGTTCGTTCTGGTAGGGCTCGGTGGCGCGGGTGAAGGCCAGATAAAACAGAAATCCCCCGATGAACAGCGCGGGGTAATGGTTGTTAAACACCGTCCACCCCAAAAAGAGAAGGTGCACGCTCGTGACCCACGCCGGCACCGACGGCGCAAGGTCCGAAGCCCCGGCCGGGTTGTCGGCATCAGCCGCCGATACGCGGGCCGCCAGAGCTTTGAACTGACCGCGAAACAGGGTGAAATAAAGCGTGTTGGCCACGATGATCCCCGCCAGCGCCTTGCAGCCAAAATGCTGGAACATGAATGGGAAATCCCAATTCCATTTCGCCGCCACCATCAGCACCGGCGGCGCGGCAAAATGGGTCAGCGTGCCCCCCACACTGACATTCACAAACAGCAACCCCAAGGTGGCATAGGAGAGAGTCCGGCTGGGCTGGCAGTCATAGAACTTCCGCGCCAACAGCAGCGCGGAAATCGTCATCGCCGCCGGCTCGGTGATAAACGACCCCAGAATCGGCCCCAGGGTCAAAATCGAAAGCCACCACGCGGCGGGCGTGTTGCGTCCAAGCCGGGCAACCACCGCCATGCACTTCTCCGCCAGCAACAGAATGGGACGGCTCGCGGCAATGGTCATGATGACCACCACGAACATGGGTTCGGTAAAATTCAGGCCGTGCCCAAGGTAATCCCGCGCGGCGGGCCACCCCTCGAACAACGTGATGGCCGCCAGCAGCGGCAGCACCCAAATCCCAAACACCGCCTCGACTTCCCCAAAAAAATGAAACACTTCCGCCCGGAAGCTCACCTTGCGCCCGCTGGCCGCCGGGTCCGGCCCCTGGCTTGACCGGGCCACTCTCTCCGCATGCTCACGCTCGTACCGGTGCGCCAGCCGGATGAACATGGGAGCCAGAAAAGTGTGAAGAATCGCGAGAAAAAAAAGCCCCGTCGCCACCAGATTAAACGGGTCGGCCTCGACGCGAGACCAAAGAATCCGCCCCAGACTGCTGTTCGCCGGCTCCGAATAACTGCTGAGGGGATGGGGGAACGAAACCGGCGACTCCGGCGCCGACGCGGCCAGGGCGGTCCCGCCGGCCCAAGCCAGCAGGACGATCATCCAGCCCCAGCCCGCCCATCTGAATGGAGAGCCTTGCTTCGTTCTCAATATTGACATTTCTGTTCTAGCGCCGCCCGTGACCGTCCCGGCTGCCGGCCATCGAGCCGCCCGCCTGCCCAATGGGCGCGACGCCGAAATACGCAACCCGCATCAACACCCCAACGGTCAGAATCAGAAGCAGCGTCGCAACCCAGGCCGCCGCCCGCCGGTCTTCACCAGCCCCCACCGTCCCGCCCCAGTTGGTGACCGCTTGCGACAGCAGCACAAAAGCCACGGGGGCAAGGGTCAAAAGGACACCGGCTTTCCTGGCCTTTCCAACCATCGCCCGCGCACCCCACAAGACGCACAATACAGCTCCCGCCACCCCAACGATCAGCGTCAGCTTTCCGCTGGACGGTGTGAAATGAAAAACCACCCAGCTCAGGGCCGCCAGCACCGCGCTGTAGCCCAGTAACATCCAACCGATTCCTCGATTCATCGGTCAACCTCTCGCTTTGCACTGCCCGCCGGCGATTCGCCTCGAACAGAAAGAACCCCCGCGATAAGGACGTCTCCGCCCTCTCGCGATGCCGCCATTTCCGAGGCCCTGATCGCCAACAGGCAATTCAGTCCGGCGGATGGCGGCCCGACCATCCAGGTTGACCTTCGACGACACGCGCCGCCGAACCCTTTTGACTTCCGGTCGGCGATGCCGACCTTTTTCAGTGTCCCTGACAAGTCTTTCGCTGTCAATGTCCTGCCGTCGCTATTCAACCGATGGCGTTATCGGCAATACACACCAGCCTACTACAGGGAGAACAAGATTACCTGACTTGCCAATGCAGTGTTTCGCCCCCGTTTCGACAGGCCTTTTGGAGTCAAGGTGAGAGTGGTGGGAGAACCGGGATTCGGGAGAAAGTTATAATTCACCGCGATGGTCCTGATACATAAGTATTTAATTAGTAGCCATTTAACATCAAGTATTGACAGGGACGCTTGCAATGTCCATGCTTGTCCATAAATGTCTGTTTAACGAGTTAAATAGGTAATTGCGGGTGGAATGAAGTTAACAGTGAGAGATGTGTCTGAGCTGCTG
The DNA here is from genome assembly GCA_029974925.1 of Verrucomicrobiota bacterium. Classification (GTDB taxonomy): domain Bacteria; phylum Verrucomicrobiota; class Verrucomicrobiia; order Limisphaerales; family UBA8199; genus JARKQH01. The sequence continues at coordinate 8,596 of JARKQH010000255.1, read as the reverse complement.
GACGTCTCGGAAAAGACCGTTTACCGGTGGATTAACGACAGAAAGCTGCCAGGCTACCGGATGAGCGGCCAATACCGGTTCAGCCGGGCCGAGGTTCTGGCTTGGGCGACAGCGAACAAAATCAATGTTTCGCTCGCGGCATTGAGCGACGTCGAGAATCCGAACGAGGTGCTCCCCACACTCCCCGATGCTTTGCAGGCAGGCGGCATCTTCTACCGCATCGAGGGAAATGACGTCGCGTCCGCGTTGCGCAACGTGGTTGAAGTCGTGCGACTTCCCGATGAAGTGGACCGGGCATTCCTGTTGGAGGTATTGCTGGCGCGCGAGAATCTGGCCTCGACGGCCGTGGGGGACGGCATCGCCATTCCTCATCCCCGCACCCCGCTGGTGTTGCATGTTGAGAAACCGCTGGTTTGCCTGTGTTTCTTCGAGCATCCCATTGATTTCAAGGCCTTGGACGGGCAGCCGGTTCAGGCGGTGTTCACCGTGGTGACCCCGACGGTGAAGAGCCATCTGCATTTGTTGTCGCGGGTGGCGTTTGCGTTGCGGGACGCGGAATTCAAGGCCTTGGTGAGAGCACAGGCAGGGCGGGAGGAGCTGTTGAAATCCGTTCGACGACTCAGCCTCGAACTGCCGGAGGCGCAAGCAAAGCCAGGAAGGTTATGAGACGGTCCTCACAAAACCCCGGCGCAGGTGTTGGAAGCGCGGCGGGGATGGGAAAGGCGGCGTCACGATGAGTGTTTCCCACCTGCTGATTCTATCGGCTTGCGGCTTGCTCCTCAGCCTGGCGACGGCGATGCGTTCGTCGCGGGCCTGGCTGGCGACCAGCCTGGCGGGAGTGTTGAGCGCCTTGGGAGCCGCGATATTCACCCTGCTTTCGAACGGCGGTTGGGAATGGCAAAGCAGTTTCCGGATTGGGGGAGAAACTCTGCACTTGCGGCTGGACGGCGTGAGCGCCTTGTTTCTCGCCCTGGTGGCAGTCTTGGGCGGGGTGGTGGTCAGTTACTCACGCGAGTATTGGGCCGAGGCGGCGCATCCCCGGTCCGCGCCACGCGGCCGGTTTTGGCTGAGCCTCATGCTGCTGGCGATGGGCCTTTTGCTGCTCTGTTCCAACGGGCTGCATTTTCTCCTGGCGTGGGAACTGTTCGCCTTGTGCGGCTATTTTCTAATCACGCTGGACGGGCGGCTGCGGGAGGTCCGGGCCGCCGGCTGGCTGTATTTCGCCGCCTCACACGCGGGAACCCTGGCGCTGTTCGCGTTTTTCGCGATGTTGGCCGCCCGGACAGGCAGTTGGGAGTTGGGTCCCATGCAGACCCAGGCGGAGCTGGCGCCGTTGTTCTGGCTGGCCTTGTTCGGTTTCGGGGTGAAGGCGGGTCTGTTCCCGCTGCACATCTGGCTGCCCTCGGCTCACGCCAACGCGCCGAGCCATGTATCGGCCATCCTGTCGGGAGTCGCCATCAAAATGGGCATTTATGGCATCGTTCGGTTCAGCGGGTGGCTGCCGGCGCCGGCGGGTGCGGGGTGGGTGGTGGTGGGGTTGGGGGTGGTGAGCGCGGTTCTCGGGGTGGCCTTCGCCTTGGGCCAGCATGACCTCAAACGGCTGTTGGCCTATCACAGCGTCGAAAACATCGGCATCATCCTCATGGGGATTGGTTTTGCCATGGTTGCCGCGGCGCACGGGCATGCGGCCTGGGGAGCGCTGGCCCTGGCCGGAGGGCTGTTGCATGTCTGGAACCATGGGTTGTTCAAAGGCTTGTTGTTTCTCGGGGCCGGCTCGGTGCTGCACGCAACCGGCACGCGCGAAATGAACCGGCTGGGCGGCTTGTGGCGCGCCATGCCGTGGACCGCCGCGTTATTCGCCCTGGGCGCCGCGGCCATCGCGGGTCTGCCGCCTCTCAACGGATTCGTCAGCGAATGGCTGCTCTATCTCGGCATGTTTGATGCCGTGAACCAGCCGGGCGCCGCCGTCGCGGGCGCCATTCCCGCCATCATTTTGCTGGCCGTGACGGGCGCGCTGGCGCTGGCCTGTTTTGTGAAGGTGTGCGGGGTGGTGTTCCTCGGAGCGCCGCGGTCGCCGGCTGCGGAACACGCCCATGAATGCGGGCGCTGGATGCGGGGTTCGATGGGCGTGCTGGCCGCCGGTTGCGCGGCAATCGGCCTGCTACCGGTCGCCTTCTGGCCCGCCGTCCGGTCCGCCGTTGCGGCCTGGCGGGGCGCGACCGAATCCAGCCCCGCGCCCGAATCGCTGACAACCCTGAGTTTTATCCATGTGGCGCTGGCCCTTGCCGGCGGCGGGGCCGCGCTCTGGCTCCGGCGCCAGGCGCGCCGGGGCGGCTGGGCGCGGGCGGGAACCTGGGACTGCGGCTATGCGGCCCCGACCGCGCGGATGCAATACACCGCCGGCTCGTTCGCCGGGATCATCACGGAGTGGTTTGCCTGGATTCTGCGGCCCGAGCGCCACGCGTTCCGGCCGCAAGGCCCGTTCCCGCCGCGCGCGGCGTTCCACGAACACACGCCCGAGACCGTGCTCGAACGAGTGCTGGAGCCCGTGGCGAAAGCCGTGCTCGCGGTGTCCTCCGCCGCCCGGCGTCTCCAACATGGACGGGTCCACGCCTACATTCTTTATTTGATGTCCGGCCTGGCGGTCCTGGCCGCCCTCACCTTCTTTTGGGGCCGGTGAGCCGCTGGAAACCTGGGCGCCCTGACCCCCTTCGCGCGTATGTATCTCAATCTTGTCGAACTGGCCGAATCCTTTGGCGTATCGGAGAAAGTGGTCGAGGATTGGATTCGCAACGAAGGCCTTCCCTGCGTGCCGGACCGGGGGCGGCTGCTGTTCGACCGCGCGCGGGTCGCCGACTGGGCGGCCGCTCACGGCCTGACCGCGCGGGCGGGATTTCTCGCCCCCGAATCCGGCGCTTTTGCCGCCGGCCTCGAGCTGGCGCCCTTGCTGCGAGTGGGCGGCATCTGGCGCGACGTCCCCGCCGCCGAGGTCACCCGCCTGCTCAAAAAGGTCATTCTGGGCCTGGCTAAAGTCCCTCAGCCCGTGCGGGATCTGCTGGCCCGGCGGCTGGAGACCCAAGGCGGCGTCAACTGGGCGCCTGTCGGCGGCGGCTTCGCCCTGCCGCATTTCAGCACGCGCGTGACGCTGGGCAGGGAAGGCAGCCTGGTGGCGCTGCTGCTGTTGCGGGACCCGCTCGCGCTGACCGACCCGCCCCCGCCCGACGCCATTCCGGTCACCCGTCTGTTATTCTTCATCCCGCCCTCGCCCCGCGCGCATCTCGACATGCTGGCGCGCTTGAGCCGGGCCATCTCCCAAGGCCCCTTGGGCGAACTCGTCAAACGCGGCGCGACCGACGCCGAGCTTTTCGGGGCGCTGTCTGCTTCCGCCGGCGCGGCGGAGAGCAACGAGCCCCCGGGGGGGCCCTCAGTCAAACCATGACCTCGTTTCTTGAAATCACCGTCCGGCTGGCGGTGTGGCTGCTGCTGGCGCCACTGCTGCCCGGCATCATCAACAAAGTAAAGGCCTGGGTGGCCGGGCGCCGGGGTCCGCCGCTCCTGCAACTCTATTACGACCTGGCCAAACTCTGGCGCAAGGGTGTCGTGCTCAGCACGCTGGCTTCGCCGGGATTCCTCGCGGCCACCGCCTTCTCCTGGGTGGCGGTGCTGGCGGCGGCCCTGTTGCTGCCGCTCGGGCCGTGGGGCACGTCCCTGAGTTTTCGGGGCGATGTGCTGCTGCTGGTTTACCTCCTGGCCCTGGCCCGCTTCTGCACCGCGGGAGCGGCGCTCGAGACCGGGTCCGCTTTCGAAGGCATGGGCGCCGCCCGCGAAGTGAGCTATGCCGTGCTGGCCGAGGCGGCGATCATCACGGCGGTGCTGACCCTCAGCGTGCAAAGCCGCAGCCTTTCCCTCGAGGCCATGCTGGCTCCGTCGGCGGGCGCGGGTGCGGCGCTGCTGGCGGCGGGCTTGTTCACGGTGTTGCTGGCCGAGAACTGCCGGGTGCCATTCGACGATCCGAACACCCACCTCGAGCTGACCATGATCCACGAAGTCATGGTGCTCGACCACAGCGGGCCGGCGCTGGCGGCGGTGCTGCACGGGGCGGCGATGAAACTGCTCCTGTTCTCGGCGCTGTTGGTGCAGGCGGTGCTGCCGGTGGGGACCTTGCCGGCGGCGGCCGCGGTCGGTGTCCTGTTCGGCGGGGTGCTCGCGGTTGCCGTTGGGGTGGGCCTGGTGGAATCGTTGCTGGCCCGCTACGCCTTTCGCCGCGTGCCCCTGTTGCTGACCACCGCCTTCCTCCTTTGCGTGTTCGCTTTGCTGGTGGCGTGGAAAGGAGGGGCCGCGTGATGGATGGGTTGAACTTGCTGGTTGGCCTGGCCATGGGCCTGAACCTGGTCGCGCTCGGCAGCAGCCGCCTGCCGTCCCTCATCCAAGTCGCCGCCGTCCAGGGTGTGGTTCTCGGCGTCATGCCGCTGGTGATGGAACCTGACTTTCGTTGGATGGCGGTCCTGATTGCCGTGGCCACCATGGCCATGAAGGGACTGGTCATCCCCGCCTTGCTCCGCCGCGCCATGCGGACGGCCAACATTGATCGGGACCTCAATCCCCTGATTGGATTTGTGCCCTCGCTGCTGGTCGGCGCGGCCGGCATGATCGCCGCGGTGCTGCTGACGCGCCAGCTCCCCCTCCTGCCCGAGCATCAGGAATCGCTCCTGGCGCCGGGCGCGCTGGCCTCCGTGTTCACCGGCCTGCTGCTGCTGGTCGGCCGCTCGAAGGCCATTTCCCAGGTTTGCGGCTACCTGATTCTTGAAAACGGCATCTACCTCTTTGGTTTGTTGCTGATTCATTCCACCCCCTTGCTGGTGGAAGGCGGCATCCTCCTGGACCTCACCGTGGCGGTGTTTGTCATTGGCATCATCGTGGACCGCATCCAGCGCGCGTTCGATTCGCTCGACACGCGCAAACTCACCGTCCTTCGCGAATGAAAGAACTGTTGCTCATCCTCGTTCCGCTGGGCGCCGCCGCCGGCGCGGCCCTGTGGCCTGACAACCGCTCGCGGCCATGGTTCCTGCCGGCGGCCGGCCTGGCGCATGTGTTGCTCGCCTTCGGGTTGCTGGCGGGCGGGGCGGAGGCGCCGTTCCATCCCTGGCTGGGTTACGATGCGCTGGCCCGGGCGGTCTTGCCGGCCGTCTCACTCCTGTTCCTCGCCTGCGCCGCCTACGGGGTGCCTTATCTGCGCCTGCGGGCCGAACGGCCCAACCGGGTGTTTGTTGCGGGCCTGCTGGCGGCCCTGGGCCTGATGAGCGCGGCGCACATGGCGCGCCATTTGGGCCTGCTTTGGATCGCCGCCGAGGCCGTCACGCTTTGCTCGGTGCCCCTGCTGCACTTCAACAACACCCCGCGGGCCTATGAAGCAACGTGGAAATACTTGCTGGTGGGGGGCACCGGGATTGCCCTCTCGTTGCTGGGTTCTTTCTGCCTCGGCTACGCCTCGCTGCACGGCGGCGGCGCCGGGGACCTGACGTTCGCGGCCCTGATGGCCCAGGGCGCGGGGCTGTCCCGCCCGTGGGTGCTGATTGCGTGGGTGCTCCTGCTGGCCGGTTACGGCACCAAAATGGGCCTGGCCCCCATGCACACCTGGAAGCCGGACGCTTATGGCGAAGCCCCGGGCATTGTCGGCGCCATGCTGGCTGGAGGCGTCACGACCGTCGCCTTCATCGCCCTGCTGCGCGTGCGCGCCGTCGTGAGCGCCGCGGGCGCGGGCCCCGTCGCCGACCGCACGCTCCTGGCCATCGGCCTGTTCTCGGTCCTGGTGGCCGCCCTGTTCCTCCTGTCCACCCGCGATTTCAAGCGGATGCTCGCCTACTCGAGCGTCGAGCACATGGGCATCCTCAGCCTCGGCGCGGCGCTGGGCGGCGCCGGCTTGTGGGCCGCCTTCTTTCATGTCTGGAACAACAGCATGACCAAAGGGGCGCTGTTCCTGAGCGCGGGCAACATTCGCCGCGCCGCCGGGGGCCGGACCCTTGACGAGGTCAGCGGCATGGCGGCGGTGACGCCGCGCTCCGCGGCGCTGTTTATGGCCGGACTGCTGGCCGTGACCGCGTGTCCGCCTTTTGGACCGTTCTTTAGCGAACTTTTGATTCTGAAATCCGCCTTCACCACCGGCCAGCCCGGGGCCGCCGGCGTCTTGCTGGCCTGTTTGCTGCTGGCGTTTTGCGGACTGACCCGGGTGGTTTTTGCCATTCTCAACGGCCGTCCGCGCCGCGGCGCGCGACAGGCCGACTCGCGATTCCGGGAAACCCTGGCCGTGATCGTGCCGCCGGCCGTGTTGCTGCTGCTCGCCTTGGGGCTTGGCCTGGCCACCCCGCAATTCCTCCGGGAATCCTGGACCGCGGCGGTCTCTCAACTGGTGTCCACCCCATGAATCAAGCCAATCCATTTGCCTTGCTGACCAACGGCAGCGCCCTGCCCTGGAGCGATGTTCCCGAATGGCCGTTGGCGGACTTTCTGCGCCACGTCAGCGCCGCGTTGCAGCGCGGGGAACGCCTGAGCAGCTTCTTTGGCGTCCCCGAGGACCACGCGGCCCGCCTGGTGGCGGTGGTGGCGTTGGATGCGGGCAACACTTTGGCCGTCGCCCGGAGCCAGCCCTTTTCCGGCTCCTTTCCCGCCCTGACACCGTCGCATCCGCAGGCGCACCTGTTCGAACGCGAAATTTGGGAGCAGCACGGCCTCGTCCCCGAGCCGCATCCCTGGCTCAAGCCGGTGCGCAAGGACCACGGCGCCGGGCCGGCAGTAGGCGGTTTCTTCCGCGTCGAGGGCCCCGAGGTCCACGAAGTGGCGGTGGGACCCGTGCATGCCGGCATCATCGAGCCGGGCCACTTCCGTTTTCAGTGCGCGGGCGAGGAGGTCCTGCATCTGGAAATCGCACTCGGCTATCAGCACCGCGGCATCGAGGAGGCGCTGGCGGGCGGGCCTCATCGCCGCACGGTTTATCAGATGGAAACGGTGGCGGGGGACACCACCATCGCCCACGCCACGGCGTATGCCAGCGCTCTCGAGGCCCTGGCCGGAACCGAGGCCCCCCTCCGCGCCCAATGGCTCCGCGCCATCGCCCTCGAACTCGAACGCCTCGCCAACCATACCGGCGACCTCGGCGCGCTGGCCGGTGACGTCGCCTTTCTGCCCACCGCCTCGGCGTGCGGCAAAATCCGCGGCGATTTCCTCAACCTCACCGCCTTGCTGTGCGGCAACCGCTTCGGCCGCGGGCTGGTTCGCCCCGGCGGCTGCCGCCACCAAGTGGAGGCCGAACGACTCGGCAGGCTCCGCGAGCGGCTCGAAACCGCCCTGGCCGAAGTCCAGCAAGCCGCCCTCTGGCTCTGGGACGCGGCTTCCGTCCGGGCGCGCTTCGAGCGCACCGGCCCGGTGGACCCGACCCAGGCCGCCGAAATCGGGCTCGTCGGCCCGGCCGCGCGCGCCTGCGGCCTGCTGCGCGACGTGCGTTTCGATCATCCCGCCGGCTGGTTCCGGTTCGCCCAAGTGCCGGTTTCGGTCTGGCCCGATGGCGATGTGTTTGCCCGCGCCCGGGTGCGGTGGCTCGAGATTCAGCGTTCGGGTGAGTTCCTTCGCGAACAACTCGAGGCCGCGCCGGAGGGCGGCATGCTGTCGGACTTGGGTTCGCTCGCCCCGGACACCCTGGCGGTGGCCCTGGTGGAAGGCTGGCGCGGCGAGGTGTGCCACGTGGCGCTCACCGGCGCCAACGGCCGGTTGCGCCGCTACAAAATCACCGATCCGTCTTTTCACAACTGGACTGGCCTCGCCCTGGCCTTGCGCGGCCAGGCCATCTCGGATTTCCCGTTGTGCAACAAGAGTTTCAACCTCAGCTATTGCGGTTTCGACCTCTAAAACCCTTTCGCCTCCCATGTTTGTCCATGACACCCTCCTCACCCGGCTGAAGCGCGGTTGCGAAACCATGTCCTGGCCGGCCGGGCCGGCCCCGGCCCTCCCGGACCGCCATGGCGGCGCCTTGCGGGTCGAGTCGAAGAACTGCCAGGCAGGCTGCGCGGCTTGTCTCGAGGTCTGCCCCACCGAAGCCATCACCCGCCTGCCCGACCAGCCGGTCGCCCTCGACCTCGGCCGCTGCCTCTTTTGCGCCGAGTGCGTCAAAGTGTGCCCCTCGGGCGCCATTTCTCAAACGGGGGACCATCGCCTCGCCGTCCGGGACCGCGACGACCTGCGGCTGGGGCGGCCGGGCCGCGAGGAATTGCGGCTGGCCGCTGCGCTGGACGAGAAGCTCCGCCGGCTGTTCGGACGCTCCCTCAAATTGCGCCAGGTCAGCGCGGGCGGCTGCAACGCCTGCGAGGCCGACACCAACGTGCTCGGCACCATTGGCTGGGACCTCGGCCGCTTCGGCATCCAGTTTGTCGCCTCCCCCCGCCACGCCGATGGCCTGCTGATTACCGGCCCGGTCTCGAAAAACATGGAACGGGCGCTCCGTAAAACCTTCGAGGCGGTGCCGCAGCCCAGGATTGTGATCGCGGTGGGCGCCTGCGCCATCGCGGGCGGTCCCTTTATCGGCAGCCCGGAAGTGCTCAACGGCGCC
>JARKQH010000448.1 GCA_029974925.1 Verrucomicrobiota bacterium | reverse complement strand
GGCAACGCCATCGCCCGCTACCACAGTGTTTCCTGCGCCATCCTTTCCGTCGGCACCATCCCGGCGCGTCGGCGCCACGCGGCGGTAACCGTGCTGGGCTAGTGCTGTTTCTGCACACGCTAGTTGACGTTGATTTTCATTATCGATATATCCGGGCCCGTCACGGGGCACGCATCATCCCGCCCGGGCCGGACAACGCGAAAGGAGTTTGTCATGAGTATCTGCAAGGACATGATCGGCGCGTTGCTTGCCTGCCTTACCATTCAGGGCGGTTTCTACCTGTACTGCCTCGAGACCCTCGCCAAATAGGCGGCTCCCTCCGCCGCCGTCCCATCCACTGCCCGGGTTGCCCCACACAACCCGGGCAGCCTCGTGTGCGGGTCAAAAAGTGTACAAATTTGTCTTGAGTGTCGCATTGTGTTCAAAAATGTCGCCAGGCATGCTCCGTATCCATTTGGAATCATTGGGTGCCGTGCTGGCATGCTTCTGGCAATTCCCATGCGTCACCCACGCGACGGCCCCGGCCCGGACGTTATACCACGTGCAACCCGGACCCCGGCCAAACACAAGGAGAAAGCCGTGAACATGTTCGTCCCCCTCGCCTCGGCCCTTGGCGTCAGCCTGACCATGGAAACCGGCTTCTTCCTGATCTGCCTCTCGTCCCTCGCCCGGTAGCCCATCCCACCGCATCTGCCTCGCGCGCTGCTTTTGGGCCCGGACCGCCTCCCCCTGGCGGTCCGGGCCCCGTCGTTTTCGAGCCCTGCCGCTTCTGGGCCCCGCTGTCTGCGTCCACCGCCGCTTTCGCTCCCCCGTCGCTCCCCCGTCGCTTTCGCTCCCTCGTCGTTTCCGTCGCCTGCTGTCGGCGTCCCTCGCCGCGTTCGCTGCCCCGCCGCGTTCGCTCCTCCGTTGTCTCCGTGCCCGCGCGGGCGACATTGCGGGACTCTCCTCGCCTATGCCGGTGCGCGTGCCGGTTTCACGCCCGCGCGGACGGCCTGCTCCTGGCCGGGCAGGGGATGGCCTTGGAGGCGCTTGTCCCGCGCCCCCACGGGCGGCCGGTCCGCTGGTCCCTGTCCTTGGTGATGGATCGTCGTTTCCGCGCCCGCGCGGGGACCTTACAGAATTGTTCACCCGACATGCGTTTTTGTTGGTCCTGTATTTCCCGGGAAAAGCGATTGATGTGCAATTATCTGAATTAACGTGATAATTTTGTTGGCACGGTCCTTGATAATCTGGCTTTCGCGGCGGCCGGCGCATCCATCCCGGAGCTGACGGCCGCACAGCGCGACGCAAGGAGCAACAGGCATGAAAACCGCGATTTTCACCACTTCGCCGCTGGTGTCGGCCCTGAGCCTGAACCTGGCCGCCCTGGCCCTGCTCGCCGTCACCTGCCTGGCCGAGCTGGGCCGGTAAACCGAACGCAGACAAGCACGAGGCCCACAGTGTCCGCTACCATATTCGAGGAACGCAAGGACCAGATCCACGTCAAGGGCGAAGGTCCGTTCAAGCTGGCCTGCAACCGCGACTCCCTGGCGGGCGCGGTCAGCCAGCGCGCCTGCGTGTTCTGCGGCTCCCGCGTGGTGCTCTATCCCATCGCGGACGCCCTGCACCTGGTGCACGGCCCCATCGGCTGCGCGGC
>JARKQH010000442.1 GCA_029974925.1 Verrucomicrobiota bacterium | reverse complement strand
CCCCAAGCCGCCCAACCGCGGTAGCGCGCCAGTCAGCGGCCGGAAAGGCTGGGCCGGCGGGAGCCTTTGGCGAGAATCAGGCCGCAGGAGGCCTGCTGCAAAACCGTTCGGCCGGTTGCCCCGGACCGCCAGCGATCGCAGAAGCGGGCCGCCGCGTAGAACCTTACCCAAGCGCCTCGGCGAGCACCTCGGCCATGTGGCGGGGGCGGACGGGGGCGAGGTGGGCGATTTGGTGGCGGCAACTGGTGCCGGAGGCGACCACGAGCGTCCCAAAAGGCTGGGCCCGGATTTGTTGAACGAGCGGCTCGGCGACTTTGAGGGAGAGTTCGTATTTGGACTGCAGGGCGCCGAACGCGCCGGCCATGCCGCAGCAGGCGGTGTCCAGCAACGTCACCTCGCGCTCCGGCAGGCGCCCGGCGAGCCGCCGCAAAAATTCCGGTTGCTTCAGCGACTTGACATGGCAGTGCGCGTGGATGACCACCCGCCCGGCCTTGGACCGGAAATGAAGCGCGGCGGGGTCCTGGAGCAGCAGCCGCTCCAGGAAGTCTTCGAAGAGGAAACAACGCGAGGCGATTTTTTCGGCGCCGGCCAGCTTCAGTTCGCGATAGTCTTCCACGAACATCGAATAACAGGAGGGCTCGAGGAAGAGGATCGGAGCGTTGTCCACGTCGCGGGCCAGCAGCGCGAGGTTGTGGCGCCCGAGTTCCCGCACGCGGGCCAGGTGTCCCTGACTGAAGGCCGGGCGGCCACAGCACTTGCGTTTGAGGGGGAGCTCGACCTTGAAACCGGCGGCTTCGAGCACTTTGACCGCCGCCACCCCGATATGCGGCTCCTGGTACCGGACGAAAGTATCGTCCCAGAGCACGACGCGGCCGCGGTGGCCGGTGCCCGCCGGCGCGCGGCGGGCAAACCAGCGGTCGAAGCGCTGGCGGGTGTAATGGGGCAAGGGCCGCTGCCAGGCGATGCCGAGCGATTTCGAAAGGAAGCTGCGGACCAGCAGCGAATCGAGGACCTGGTTGGCCAGCCAGGGCAGGCGGGACCCCATGTTTCCGAGCACGTCCACATAGCTAAACAGCCGCTCGCGCAGCGACAGGCCGTGACGCCGGATTCGCGCATGGAGCAGTTCGGCCTTAAGCAAGCTGAGGTTGACGTTCGAGGGGCATTCGGTGGTGCAGGCGCGGCAGGCCAGGCAATTGCTCAAAGCGGCCTCGAGCTCGGCGGAGCGGAGCGGGTCCTGGTGGCCCAGGCCCCGGTGTTCGAGGGCGGCGCGGATGGCGTTGGCGCGGCCCCGCGTGCTCATGAGCTCTTCGCCCGTCACCAGGAAGGTCGGGCACATGGAGGGCGTCTCTTTGCGGCACCCGCCGCAGCCATTGCACTGCTCGAGGTTGCGGACAAAGGACTCGTCCTTGGCGGCAAACGCCAGCACGGGCGTGAACGGCAGCTCGAGCTTGTGACCGGGACCGAGCCGGAGATTCGCGTCAATGCGGTAGTTGGTTTCGCCGGGGATGATTTTGCCGGGGTTGAACAGGTTATGGGGATCGAAGGATTGCTTGATTTCGCGCATCACGCCCAGGAGGGCCTCGCCCACTTGCGCCTCCAAGTATTCCGTCCGCGCGATGCCCACCCCATGTTCCGCAGCCAGAGAGCCGTTGAATTGCCGGACCAGGTGGGAGACCTCGTCGGCCAACTGCCGGAACCGCTTCACGTCCTCGGCCGAATGAAGGTCCAGCAGGGGGCGCACATGGAGGAGTCCGGCGGCGGCGTGGCCATAGAAGGAGGCCTCGAGGTCGAGCCGCGCGAGAATCCGGCGCAGGGCGGCCACGTAATCGGGCAACTGCCGCGGGTTCACCGCGGTGTCTTCGATTCCTGTCACCGGCTTGGCGTCGCCCTTGCGTCCGGTAAGCAGCGAGAGGCCGGCTTTGCGGAGCGCCCACACGCGGTTCATTTCCGCCGGCTGCTCCAGCAACAGCAGCCGGGTGCCCAGTTTGCGCCGCGCCAGCGCCGCCAGCCGGTCCTCGACGTCCTCGAAGAACTCGACGGCCAGGACGGCCTCGGCGGGGCGCGCATCCAGCTCGAGCAGGTCGCGGGCGGCTTGGAATTCGAGCTGGCCGCGCGTCTGATCCAGCAACACACGGTCCATGTGCTCGATGGCGGCAGGCTGCAGGTCCAGCAGTTCGACGGTGGCCTGCATGGCGTCGGCCACCGACCCAAAGAAGAGAAGTCCCAAGCCTTTCTTTTCAGGCAAGGGAACGATTTTCAATTCCGCCGAGAGAATCGCGGCGAGGGTGCCCTCGCTGCCGCAAAGCAAGTGGTTGAGATTTCCCGGCTCGGCCGCGCAACGGTCAATCGCGTAGCCGGGACGCCGTTTCAACAGGCCCGCGGGCAGGCGCTCCTGGATCTCGAGCGCGTGGAAATAAGCCAGGTCGCGCATGAGGTCGCGCTGCTTGCGCAGCGTGTCGTGACGCGGCCCGACCATCACAATCTGGCCGTCGGACGTGATGATTTCCAGTTCACTGAGGTGATCGGCGGTGGTGCCGTAGGCCGGGGTGTGAGCGCCGCTGGAGTTGTTGGCGACCATTCCGCCGATGGTGGCGCGGGAGCTGGTGGCCACATCCGGCCCGAACCAGAACCCATAGGGCCGAAGAAATTGGTTCAACTGGTCCAGCACCACGCCCGCTCCCGCGCGAACGGTCCGCCGGTCCAGGTCGAGATCCGTGATCTGCCGGAAATGGCGCGAGAAATCAATGACCAGGCCCTCCCCAATCGCCCCGCCAGCCAGGCCGGTGCCGGCCCCGCGCGGCACGACCGAGATTCCCGCCTCGAACGCGGCCTGAATCAGCGCCGTAGCCTGGCGCGGAGTCCGCGGAAAGGCCACCGCCGACGGCTCGACCTGGTAAATGGAAGCGTCAGTGGCATAGAGCTGCCGGGTAAGATTATCGAATGCGATTTCGCAATTGGCACTGGCCAGCGTCGCCTGTTGTTGGGCCGAGGTCATTGCAGGGCTTCAGGTTATGCGGACCCTCCAACGTTGACAACGAAAAGCAAGCGATCTGCACGCCGCCCTGGAGTCCGCCGTAATGCCATACTCCACCGGGGCAACAAAACGTTTTTATGTCAAAACGCGATGGCAGCGTCACCGCCCCCGACGCCTGCTGCCTTTCTACCGTCGCACTTTCCTGCGTTTCCACCTTTCCACCTTCGCACTTCGGCGACCGTCCTTCCTTGGCGTTCCTGGCGGATTTGGGATCGTCCAAGCTATGTTGGAACCGCATCGCCGCAATGGGGCGCAGAGTTCCCGGATCAGGACCAGACCGTCTGCGCTTCTGGGGTCGGTGGCGAATGGGTGAGGAAACTGGCAAGGGTTGAAGTGGGGCGCGGGGGGACAAAACTGGACTGGGGTGGAGTGCCGGAGCTCTGGGGATTTTGGGTTTGGGCGGTTCGACGGAGGCGGGGCTGGTCCGGGGACAGGGGACGATCCTGGACGCGAAGGGACGCACAGTTGCGATTCTCCCGAGATTGAACCGGGCCGAGGCTGGGGGCGCGGACATTCCTGTCCGCCACGGCTCAATTAACTGTTTGGACATGGTGCAGGAGGCCGGATTAAAGTGGCGGGAGATTTTGGTACCGGAAATAGCAAACAGAACCCTGGCTCACCATGAAAAACTCCTCTCGCTGCTTATGCTACTTGATCACAGGCCTGCT
>JARKQH010000433.1 GCA_029974925.1 Verrucomicrobiota bacterium | reverse complement strand
AACCCTGGCCCACACTGCCCTTGCCGCCCAGCAAAAGGCCGATGCCGCGCGTGAAGTCACCGCGCGGTACCAGGCCGTGACGGAAGCGCTGATCCAGCGCGACCCGGCGGGACCGGCCGCCCTGCTCGAGGTCCGCGTTCTCGAGGCGGCCACGCTCACCCTGAATCGCCGCGTGAGCCAGGCGGAACGCGAGGGCCAGGCGGCCCTGTTGGAAATCAACCAGCTTCGTGGTGTTCCCGCCGCCACCCGCTTCCGCATCCAGGGCCTCATTCCGGCGCCCACCCCTCTTCCGCCTCTGGCGCAACTGCTCGAAACGGCCTATACCAACAACTTCGAATTGCGCATGCGCCAGGCCGAGCTCGAACAACAAGGTTTCAAGGTCGCCCTGGCGCGGAAGGACCGGTATCCGGAGCTCACCCTGGCCCCGTTCTATTCATCGGAAAAGGCCGCCGATGAGGAACGCATCGCCGGGCTCGGCTTGAGCCTGCCGCTCCCCATCTGGGGTACGGCCAAAGCCACCGCCGAAGTCGAACAAGCGCGCCTCCTTCAGGCCGGGGCGTCCCTGCGCGCCGCCACGCGCCAGCTTGAACGGGAGATCACCGACCGGTACCTCGGCTGCGAGGCCAAGCTCGAAGAAATCAAACAGTGGCGGCCCGACGCCCTCCGGCACTTCCGCGAAGCTGCCGAAACCGCCGACCGCCATTATCGCCTCGGCGCCGTGCCGCTCTCGACCTATCTGGAGATGCAGAGCGGCTATCTGGACGCCCTCGAAACCTTGCTGACCAGCCAGAGCGAGGCGGCGGGCCACCGCCTCGAGCTCGAGCGCCTGGTGGGTCGCACGGTGGAAACCGAAGCGCCGCAACGCCACTGACCATGCTCCATCGGCTGATCGAAGCTTCGTTGCGGCAGCGGACCTTTCTGCTCATCGTTGCCGCCGTGTCCATTTTCATCGGCGCCTGGTCTGCCTTTAACCTCCCGATTGACGCCGTCCCGGACATCACCAGCCCCCAGGTCCAGGTCAACACCAAAGTGCCCGCCTTGGCGCCCGAGGAAACCGAAAAATCCGTGACCATCCCCCTGGAAATGGAGCTGGCCGGCATCCAGGGGGTTCAGGAAATGCGCTCCCTCACCAAGTTTGGCCTCAGCCAGGTCACCCTCATCTTCCAGGACCGCACCGACCTCTACCGCGCCCGACAACTGGTGGCCGAGCGCCTGCAGACCGTGGCCGAGCGCCTTCCGGCCGGGCTGACCCCGGAACTGGCGCCCATCAGCACCGGCTTGGGTGAGATTTATTATTACACCCTGGCTTACCGGCCCGATGCCACCAACCGCCCGGCCACCATCCCCGACCAGCTTCGCGAACTGCGCGAAATTCATGAGTTCACCGTCAAACCGATGCTCCGCACCACGCCGGGCATCGCCGAAATCAACGCCAACGGCGGCTACGAAAAGCAAATCGTCGTTCAGCCCCGGCCCCGTGACCTCGAAAAAGCCGGACTCACCTTTTCCGACGTGGCTGCGGTCGTGGCCGAGAACGTGGAAAACACCGGGGGCGGTGTCATCAACAACGGGCCGGAACAGTTGACCGTCCGGACGGTCGGGCGGGTGTCCACCCCCGACGAAATCGCGGCGTTGCCCCTCAAGTTTGCCGGCGGCGTGAAACCGCTCCTTGTCGCCGATGTGGCCGATGTGGCCATCGGCTCGCGCTTCCGCACCGGCGCCGCCACCGAGAACGGCGAGGAAACCATTTTGGGCACCGCCATGATGCTGGCGGGCCAGAACAGCCGCATCGTCGCCCATCGCTTCGCCGAACGCCTCCGCGAAGTGCAAAACCGCCTGCCCCCCGGCATCGAAATCCGCACCCAATACGACCGGGCGGACCTCGTGGACCGCACGGTCGCGACCGTGAAGAAGAACCTCTTTGAGGGTGCCATCCTGGTGGTGGCGGTGTTGTTGACCATGCTCGGGAACTGGCGCGCCGCCCTCATTGTCGCCTCGGCCATCCCGCTGTCCTTCCTGTGGGCGCTCACCGGCATGGTCCGCTTGGGCATCTCGGGCAACCTCATGAGCCTGGGCGCGATTGATTTCGGCCTCATCATTGATGGCGCGGTGGTGATGGTCGAGAACATCGTCCGCCAATTGGGCGAGCGGCAAAAGCATCTCGGCCGGACGCTGACGGTGGCCGAGCGCATGCACACCGTGGCGGCGGCCAGCAAGCAGGTCGCCAACCCCATGTTCTTCGGCGTGCTCATCATCACCATCGTCTATGTCCCCATCCTCGCCCTCACCGGCATCGAAGGCAAAATGTTCCACCCGATGGCCATCACGGTCATGCTGGCGCTGGGCGGCGCCCTGGTGCTGGCGCTCACCCTCATGCCCGTCCTCTGCTCCTACCTCCTGACCGGGTCCATTCGCGAGGGCGACAACGCCCTCGTCCGCGCCATCAAGGGTCTCTATCAACCGTCGCTTCGCCTGGTCTTGGCCAAACCCTGGTTGATTGCGCTCAGCACCGTGATTTGGGTCACCCTCTCCGTCCTGGCCTTTCTCCGCCTCGGCGCCGAGTTTGTCCCCAAATTGGACGAAGGCTCCCACACCGTCATGGTTTACCGCACCAACAGCATGAACCTCGAGGCTTCGCTCGCCATGGAATTGGCCACCGAAAAACTGCTGCTCCGCATCCCCGAGGTCGAACGCGTCTTCTGCCGTCTGGGCACCAGCGAGGTCGCCACCGACCCCATGCCGCCCAGCCAGAATGACCTCTACATCTTCTACAAACCCCGCGACCAATGGCGCCAGGTCAACGGCCGGCGCATCTCCAAGGCCGAACTGGCGGCCCTGCTCGAGGCCGAGGTCCGAAAGGAATTCCCCGACCAGTCCTTCCTTTTCGCCCAGCCCATCGAAATGCGCTTCAACGAGCTGCTCGAGGGCGTCCGCTCCGACCTCTCCCTCAAAATCACCGGCACCGATTACGACCTCATGGAAAACCTGGCCGCCCAGATCAAGGGCATCGTGGAAAAAGTGCCCGGCGCCGGCGAGGTTGAGTTTGAAGCCCAGGGGCGGGCCCCCGTCCTGGAAATCCACGCCAATCGCGAGGCCCTCCGCCGCTACAATCTCCATGTGGCTGACATCAATCGCGCCGTGTCCACCGCCCTGGCCGGCGCCACCGTCGGCATGGTCTTCGAGGGCAACCGCCGCTACGAAATCGTCGTGCGCCTGCGCCCCGACCTCCGGCATCGCCTCGACGAAATCCGCGCCCTGCCCGTCCGTGTCGGCGAATACGGACTGGTTCCGCTGGAGAAAGTGGCCGAGTTCCGAACCGTCCCGAGCGTGGACCCGATCGTCCGCGAGGAAGGCCAGCGGCGCGTCGCGCTCATGATCAACCTGAGCGGCCGCGATGTGGAAGGCTTTGTCCGCGAGGCCGAGGCCCGCATCCGGCAGGAGGTGGTTTTCCCCGAAGGTTACACCTTCGAATTTGGCTGCCAGTTCAAAAACCTTCAGGAGGCGCGCTTGCGGCTTTTGATTGTGGTGCCGGCCGCGCTGGTCCTCATCTTCCTGATGATCTTTCTGGCCTTCGGCAGCATGCGGCAGGCCATCCTCATCTACACCGGCATTCCCCTGGCCGCCACCGGCGGCGTCCTGGCGCTCTGGGCGCGCGGCATGCCCTTCAGCATCACCGCGGCCGTGGGCTTTATCGCCCTGAGC
>JARKQH010000421.1 GCA_029974925.1 Verrucomicrobiota bacterium | reverse complement strand
GGGAAACTCAATGGTTTGGGAGACGGAAACGGACCACGCCGGGCCGTCTCCCAACACGCCGCCGCCCTGACGCTCCCACACTCGTTTGCTGCCGAGTTCGGCGGTGATCTCCGGGTCTTTCCATTTGCCCGCCGCCTTGCGGCCGGCTCGGGCGGCGGCGATTTCCGCATGATAGAATTCAAGCTCGGGGTTCTTCTGGAGGACCTCAGTCACCAGGGCCTGGATGGAAAGGGTGCTGGCAGCCTCGTCATGGGCCGGGGGCGGCGCCGGCTCGGCGAAAACGAGGGTTGCACAGGCGGCCGCCACCCCCCAGGCGGCGCAGGTTGGTCCGAGAGGAATTTGCATGATTCAAGGTAGTTGAGGCGCGTGCTCCGGGTTTCCGGGATGCCCCCGAGGGCGGACGGTTTCGTGCCGGCCTTTAGCGGGACGGCGCCGCCCATTCGACGGCGTTGCGCAGGATTTGGCGCACCTCGGGCCGGTAGTAATCGTCGTAGGTCTCGTGCCCTGGGGTAAAGTAAAAGACCTTGCCTTTGCCAACCGTCCAGCACAGGCCCATTCGGCCGGGCTCCTTGCTGCCGTCCGGCTTGGTGTAAATGCCGTCCAGCAGCACGGCCTCGGGGGTGGGAACGGCAAACGGCTCGCCATATCGTTCGATTTTGGGCAGCTTAAAGTTTTTGACCCCGCGGCAAATGGGGTGGAGCGGATCAGCGACGATGACTTCGACCGACGTCCCGTCGGCCTTGTACTCGCGCCAACTGCAGGCGGTCCCCATCAGGCGTTTGTAGGGCTTGGCGAAATGGGAGGAATGAGTGGAGATGAAGCCCATGCGCCCTTCCTTGACGCGGGCTTCGATTTTCGACACCAGCACATCTTTGACGTCGCCATGTTTCTTGTGTCCCCACCAGATCAGCACGTCAGTCTGATTGAGCAAATCGTCAGGGAGCCCCTGCTCGGGGTCGTTGAGGCTGGCGAGCACGATTTTCCATCCCTGTGCCTCGAGCGGTTTGAGCCCCTCGGCGATGGCCGTATTGATGTCCTTGGGGTAAACCTCCCTGGAGCCCGCATCCACGTTGGCGGTGCCCTCCGACCAGACGACGACGGTGCGCGAGGTGGCGGCCGGGAGGCTGAAGGCCGGCATCAGCATGGCCGCGGCCAGGGCCGGCAGGCAGAGTGTCAAGCCGGTTAGCTTTGCTACTCCTTCAGGTGGAAAAAAGGGCATGAGTTTCATGAGCTAATACTCGCCGGGCGCGGTCCGGGGGGCAAGTGTTTTTGCGCCGGGGGGGATCCGCTGCGCGGAGGCCCCGGCGAGGATGCCGGGGCATATCGGAGTGCTGCGTTGCCGGCGGGGGGGGCGGGGTCAGGAAGTCGGGGCGGAGGTTGGGTTGAGGACGCGGATGTGGGAACGGATGGCGGCGATGAGGGAGTCGGGGTTGGTCTGGTCGAGGCGGCGCAGGACGCATTCCCAGCGGAAGGCGAAGCTGCCGTTGGGATCGTAGGCCGCGTGTTTGAAGAGGGTATCAAAGGCGCGTCGTCGTTTGCGGTAATCCTCCTGGATGTGAACAAATTTATCGCGCAGGGCGGCCAGATAACGCTCGGCAAATTCGCGCGGATGAGTGAGCTGGCGCTCGCGGCTGTTGACGGGCCGGGCGTAGCTGGGGGCCGCGTCTTCGAGCGGCTGGCGGTATTCGGCGAAGGCGCCCGTATGGTCGGCGACCAACAACTGGGAGGGGAGGCCATCCTGATCCTCGATGAGGACTTCATCCCCGTCGTCGAAGGGAGTACGCGCGTCGGGCCCGAGCGACCTTCCCACGATCAAACTGGAGGCGGCAGCGGCGCCGAGCAAATCGGCCAGGCGGTCCGCGTAACCGGGTTTGGCGTATTTTTCCCAGGGCAGTTTGTCGGTGGCGAGGCCGGGGATGTATTCGCGGTCGAAATAGGTGGTGCGAATGGTGCAGCCGTGGTAGCGGGTGTTTTTGCCGCGATAGATTTCGCAGAGGCGGCGGACGTGAACCCGGCGGACCAGGTTCATGCCGAGCTGGCGGCAGCCCAGGCGGCGGTCGAGGCAATAGTCGGTGTATTCGTCGCTTTCCTGGATGGACTGGAGGAGGTCCTTGGCTTCGTCCAGGTGCTCCCACACGCCCCACTTTTGGAAGCGGAGGAAGCGGCGGATGGGCTCGGGCTGGCTGTTGGAAGCGAACTCGACGAGGTAAACGCCGCGGCGTCCCTCCCGCTGGGGGCGGACGAGGGAGAGCGACTCGGGGACGCAGCCGAGATTGATGTATTGCAGGTCGCCGTAGTCGCGGATGAGGTTGAGGATGATGCCTTTGGCGCGGGGATCGCAGAGGCGCTGCAGGTCGGGGTCCTCGGGGTGGGCGGCGGCTTCATCGAAGATGGAATCAAACAAGAACTCGCCGGCCTCGAATCGCCCGCCGGGGAGCCATTCGACTTGCATGAAGAACTCGGGGCTGAGGCTGGCGAGGTGCAGCTCGGCCTGAGCTTCGTTGCCTTCGAGGAAGAGCGTGGAAAGGATGCGTTCGCACCAGGCCTTGTTGTGGCAGTCGTCTTTGCGGTAGGCCTCATGGACGGCGGCGCTGAACTGGGTTTTGAGGCGCAGGAAGCACTCGCGCAATTGTTCGGGGCCGAGCTGGTCGTAGAGGACGCCGCCGAAGTCGCGGGCGCCGAACCGCCGAAGGTCCGCGGCGAAGAAATCCAGCTCGGGCCGGCCGGCGCGATTCCGGCGGAGGGCGTATTCGGCAATTTCCTGGAGATGGGCGGCCAATTCCGGGGCCGGCAGGTCGCCGAGGCTTTCGAATTCCTGGCAGGTGAGCCAGCGGGTGCCGGTGAGGCGGTTGTAATAATAGATGGGGCGGCCGTTGATGCGCACCTTGGAGCTGAGGACCAGGCGCTGTTTGGCCTCCTGGGTTTTGGGGACGCCACTCAGGCGCCAGCATTCGCCGCGGCGTTTGATGGCCTCACGCACCCGGCGGTCGGCCACCTGGAGGAACTTGATGCGGCGTTTGGAGACCAGGCCTTGGAGCCATTCGTCGGCCGCGAACGCCAGGTCCATCCGCTCGGGGTCGGGTCGGATCAACACCTGGTCGGTCTCGAAAATCAGGTCCACGGACGTCAGCGCCAATTCCTCCTCCTCGGCGGGGGAAAGGGGTGGAAGGCCCTGGGTTTGGCGCGAGGCGTTGAGCTGGTCAATAAACGCCATGCGCTGGAGGGCGTGAACGCCGGGCGATTCCGTGCACAACACGCCGTGGTTTGGAAACAGGGTGCCGATCCGGACCTTGGGCGCGCCTTGTTCGTCGGCTTCAAACGGGCGCGGACCGATTAATTTGAGAGTCATAAGAAACGCAACCGTCTGGGCTGGGGAAAAGCCGGTCGCCTGAGGCCGGCAGGCGCTGGCGGCGCCGGGCGGGCCCGGGTGGGGCCGCGCGCGGCGCCTGCCGCGTGCTACATGTGAGCGATGATGTTATCGCCGAATTCGGAACACTTGATTTCGGTGGCGCCGTCCATGAGGCGGGCGAAATCGTAAGTGACACGGCGGGACGCAATGGCGCCCTGGAGGCCGCGAATGACCCGGTCGGCGGCCTCGTTCCAACCGAGGTAACGCAGCATCATTTCGCCGCTGAGCACCACGCTGCCGGGGTTGACCTTGTCCTGGTTGGCGTATTTGGGGGCGGTGCCATGGGTGGCCTCGAAGATGGCATGGCCGGAGACGTAGTTGATATTGCCGCCGGGGGCGATGCCGATGCCGCCGACCTGGGCCGCCAGGGCGTCGCTCAGGTAATCGCCGTTCAGGTTGAGGGTGGCAATGACGTCGAAATCCTCCGGGCGGGTAAGCACCTGTTGGAGGGTGATGTCGGCAATGGCGTCCTTGACGACGATGCCCTCGGGCAGTTTGCACCACGGGCCGCCATCGAGCTCGCGGGCGCCGAACTCATGTTTCGCCAGCTCGTACCCCCAATCGCGGAACGCGCCTTCGGTGAACTTCATGATGTTGCCCTTGTGGACCAGGGTGACGCTGCGGCGTTGGTGGCGGACGGCGTAAGCGAGGGCGGCGCGGACCAGGCGCTCGGTGCCGGGGCGGCTCACCGGTTTGAGGCCGACGCCCACCTGGTCGGGCGCGTCGGCGCCGAAGCGGATTTTGCGGTAGGCGGCCGGGAGTTCCCGCTGGAGGAAATCCAGAATTTTGCGGGCCTCGGGACTGCCCGCCTGGTAGTCAATGCCGGCGTAAATGTCTTCGGTGTTCTCGCGGAAGATCACCATGTTCACCTTTTCGGGGTGTTTGACGGGGGACGGCACGCCTTGAAAGTACTGGACGGGGCGGAGGCAGACGTAAAGGTCGAGCAACTGGCGGAGCGCAACATTTAGCGAGCGGATGCCGCCCCCGACCGGCGTGGTCAAAGGCCCTTTGATGCCGACCAGGTAATCCTTGAAGGCTTCAATGGTGTCGTCCGGCAGCCAGTTGTCGAACTTGTTCTTGGCGGTCTCGCCGGCGAAGACCTCGAACCAGACGATTCGGCGCTGGCCGTTGTAGGCCTTTTGAACCGCGGCGTCCAGCACGCGCTGGCTGGCGGCCCAGATGTCCGGGCCGGTGCCGTCGCCGCGGATGAAGGGAATGATGGGGTTCGGCGGAACCTGGAGCGTTCCGTTGACGATGGAGATTCTGCCGCCCGCGGGCGGGGTGATGTCTTTATAAGCCATGAACAACTCGATATTAACGTTTGTTGTGGAGGTTCGGACGGTGCGGGACCGAAATCAAGCAAAACCGCGAGGGCAAAACGGCGGGGTTCAGGGTATCGGGGCGTGGGGGGCCGCCTTCGCGCAAAGGGGCGGCGCGACAAGCCGGCGGTGCTGCTTTCGCTCTTCGTTCTGCGGTGGACAGGTCGGTGAAGCGGAGGCGTGGGGCATGAGGGGCGGGAGTTGGGTTCGATCAGGTTGGGATCGGCTTGGTTAAAACCAGAGCAGAAAGCAAGAATCCCTCGAGCTGCAATCCAAGACCGTGCGGAACTACCTCGTCCAAGTCTATCGCAAACTCGAGGTGCACACCCGCACGCAGGCGGCTCTCGTGTTTCAGGAGGCCACCCGCCAGAACCCGGGCTGAAGTTCATCACGGGGGAAATCGCCGTTCCAAGCCGGGGGACCCCCGCTGGCGTGGAGCGCAGGCGCTGGCGGCTTGTTTGCCCCGCCCTGCGGTGGTCTTCGATTGGGCCGGCCGTTTTGGAATTTCGAACGGGGGGAAATCCAATCGCGCCAGGCTTGGATGGGGCCGAGACGGCAGTGATCCGGAGCGAGCGTGGGCGGTTGGGAGCGCAAGAAGCGGGGCAAACCGGCATGAACGTTGACACCGGGAAAACGACTGACAGAATCAGGCCCGTGCCATGATCAAGCCTGCGGATTTATTTGATTTGAGCCAGTGCGAACACGCCGCGCTCTTCGACGGCTGCGCGGCGGCGTGGGAGGCGCTGGACCGGATTGCGCCCTATCTGGAAACGCACGTGCAGCCGGCCCTCCATAACCGCTGCGACGGGGTGGCCTACATTGGCGAGCGGGTGTTCATCGGGGAAGGGACGGTGGTTGAAGATGGCGTGATGATCAAAGGGCCGGCCATCATCGGACGCAACTGCCAGATTCGGCACAATGCCTACCTGCGCGAGCACGTCATCATTGGCGATGGCTGCGTGGTGGGCAACTCGTGTGAGATCAAGAATGCGCTGCTGTTCAACGGCGTGATGGTGCCCCATTTCAATTATGTGGGCGATTCGATTCTCGGCTTCAAGGCGCACCTGGGGGCGGGGGCGAAAGTTTCCAACGTCAAGCTCACGCCCGGGAACATTGTGGTCGAGATTGACGGCGTCCGCCTGGACACCGGCCTGCGCAAGTTTGGCGCCCTGCTCGGCGACTACGTGGACGTGGGTTGCAACGCGGTGCTGAATCCCGGAACCATTCTGGGACGTCATTGCGTGGTGTATCCCAATGTGAACTGGCGGGGCGTGCTGCCGGCCGGCCGGATGGTCAAGAACCGGGCCGCCACGGAAATCGTGCCGCGACGCGCTGATCCGTAAGTTGAGCATGCCGGCTGGCTCGCGCTTTTTTATCGGGTCAGGGATTTTAGTTTTCATTTTGGGATGGGGGATTTAGGTTGGCAGCGGTTATCATGTTACGGCGATGAAGAACAGCTCGAGCACGCCTGACGCCGGCGTCACCCGCCTCAAGTTCTGGGGAGTGCGCGGCTCGATCCCCGCCCCTGGCGCCGGCACGGTGCGCTACGGGGGAAACACCAGTTGCATGGAGGTTCGAGCGGGCGGGCAGATCGTGATTTTGGACGCGGGGACGGGGCTGCGGTTATTGGGGCGGGAATTGCTGGCCGAGTTCGCGCATCAACCCTTGGAACTGACTTTGCTGCTGACCCATACGCATTGGGATCATATCCAGGGACTTCCGTTTTTCCTGCCGTTGCTGCGGCCGCAGGTTCAGATTCGGATTCTGGGTTACGAGGGAGCGCGGCACGGTCTGGACACGCTGTTGCGGGCGCAGATGGAGAGCCCGTTCTTCCCGGTCGGCATGCGGGAGCTGGACACGCACGTGCGCATTGAGGAGTTGCGGGATTTCAGCTTTCAGGTGGGGGCGATTCAGGTGACGGCGGCGCCCGCCAACCACCCGGGGGTCTGCGTGGGTTACCGGCTGGCGACGGCGGGCGGTTCCATCGCGTTTTTCCCCGACAACGAGCCGCACTTGTCGCGGGAGCGCTGGCCGCAGGCCGGGGGCCATGCGCTGGAGCATGCGCGGGCGGAGCATCAGAAACTGGTGTCATTTCTGGGGGGAACGGATGTGTTGGTGATGGATACGCAGTATGACCGGGAGGAGTACCTGGAGCATCGGGGGTGGGGCCACGGCTGCCTGGACGACGTGGTGGCGCTGGCGCTCGAGGCGCGCATCCAGCGCCTGTACTTGTTCCATCACGACCCCGACCATGATGATGACAAGATTGATGAGATGCTGGCGCACGCGCAAAAGCTGGTGAACGAGCGGGGCGGGAGCCTGCGAGTCGAGGCCGCGCGGGAGGGGGCCGAGCTGGAGCTTGGAGGCGGGAGCCGCGAGGGCGGAAGCCGCTCGGAAGCTTGAACCTCGACCGGGAACGCCGGTCCCCGAAGGGAGGGGCGAAGACGGAGGCAGGACGCGGGTAAGGATTGACAAGTCCCCTTCCAACAACCATCATGGCGCCATGACTGCCAGAATGAATCGCCGCGGCTTCGTCAAGTCCTCGTTGCTGGCCTCGGCTGCCCTCCCCCTCGGCTTGTCCGCCCCGCTCAGTCCCGCCGCCGAGCCGCAATCGGAGGCCGGGCCGGCGCAGCCCATGCCCTCAGGCAAGATCGGCGACCAGGTGATCAGCCGTCTGATCATGGGTGGCAACCTCATTGGCGGCTACGCGCACTCCCGCGAGCTGCAGTATGTCTCAACGCTCATGCGTCGCTACAACACGCCGGCCAAAATCCGCGAAACCCTCGAGCTGGGCGAAGCCAACGGCATCACCGCCATCAACACGTGGGTGCAGGACGACAACTCGGCGCTCTTCGCCCATTGGAAAGCCGGCGGTCGAATCAAATGGATCGCCCAGGCCCGTCTTGACCCCAGCGGCGGGTTCAGCCAAATCCAGCGCGCCATTGATGAGGGCGCGGTGGCAGTCCACCTGACGGGGGACACCTGCGAAAACCTGGTGAAGGAGGGGAAAGTCGCCAGGTTGGGTGAGTCGCTGGAGTTCATCCGGAGCCGCAAGCGCGTCGCGGGGCTGGCGGGTCACGACTTGAAAGTGATCACGGCGTCCGAGGCAGCCGGTCTGGCGCCGGACTTCTACCTCAAGACTTTCCATTCGCATGACTATTTCACCGCCCCGAAACCGGGTGAAACCGACCCTGTAGGCCCCAACGACAATTCGTGGTGTCAGGACCCGCAGGCGGTGATCGAGGTGATGGCGCGGGTGAAGCGACCTTGGATTGCCTTCAAAATCCTGGCGGCGGGCGCGATTCCTCCGCGAGCGGCCTTCCCGTACGCCTTCAATAGCGGGGCGGATTTTATTCTGGTTGGGATGTTCGACTGGCAGATCGCGGAAAACGCCAGACTCGCCCGCCGCGTCGTTACCATTACGGCCAACGCGGCCGACTCAAAACGCACCCGCCCCTGGTACGGCTAAGAAAACCACCCTCGCTCCCCCTGCCCGAGCCGCGATCCGTTGCACGGAGAGACGGCATGCGAATCCGTTACTCTGCGCCGGCCGCCTTGTCCCCCCGCCCACAGGTTGGGGCTTCTGGAACCGCTGGCTTTGCCCATCCCGGCAAGGCACTGCCAATCCCGGCATGCGCTGGCGAAGCTTTTCAGCTCCGAAGCCCCGTTGGCGCGCCTGCAGGCTTCCCCCCGCCCCTGCCCGCCCGGGCCACCCTTCAAAAAAAACCGTTGCAAAGTTCTCGCCACCTTGAATTTAATCAGCTAGTTCTTCGTCAGACTTTGTCTCATGGACACTCAACCCAGGCTCACCTCTTCGTTGAAAGCGGCGACCGCCACGGCTCTGCTGCTGGTCTGTGTTGCTGTCACCGCCTGCAAAACCAGTCAGCAGCCCGCCGCGAGCCCCAGCCCTGCTGCGACTCCCCCTGCCGCTGCCGCTTTCGAATCCTACGACCGCCAAATCAACGAAATTCTCGACCTTGCCCGGGACAATAAGTGGGAGGAGGCCCTGGCCAAAGCCCAGGCGCTCCATCAACAGGCGCCCAAAGACCCTGCCGTCGAGCGGGTTTACACGTGGGTTACCCAGAGCACCCAGAAACTGCGCGAAAAACAACTCGAAGACCGCATCCGGAACATTGACGCGAAGAACTCGGTTTTCAATCCCACCATCGGCAGCCTGCTGGTCGAGAACAAAGACCGCGGCTTGCCCGCGTCCAAGGACGTGCGCGATGCCATCAGCCGCATCGAAAACGCCCCTTACATTCCTGAGACCTACGGCAAAACCATTACGGAAAAAGGGCCGCTGTTCGACCTCGAGAGCACCAAAGGCCGGATGGCCAAGGTGCTGGACAAGGAAATCTCCGTCCACTTCGACAACGTTCCGCTGGAGACCATCATCATCCAGCTCGGCCAGACCGCCGGCATCAACATCGTCACTGACAAATCACTCCCCGCCCTCAAGCAGGTGCTCAGCGCCAATCTCGAGAAAGTGAAACTGGGCGAATTTCTGCGTTACATTGGACGCAACTACGAACTCCAGTTTCAGGTGGGCGATGAACTGGTGTGGGTCGTGGACGCCAAGGATCCGAAGAAGCTGATGGAGGAAACGCGTTTTTACCGCCTGCGCAAAGGGTTCATTCTGCCGGCGGAATTCGGGTCGGAGGAAGTCACCCGGACCGCAGTGACGGTGAACAACGTGACCACCAAGACTGAAACCGAGAAGTTTCAAAAATTCGTCAATGACCTGGCCCCGACCACCCCCGCCCTCGAACAGGTGATCAAGGAGCTTTTTACCGGCTCGAAATTCCTCATTGATTACGAGCGCAACCTCGTCGTCGCCCGCGGCACCGAGGAACAACTCCAGGTCATGGAGAAGATTATCGAGGAGTTCGACCGGCCCGTGCAACAGGTCCTCATCGAAGCCCGCTTCGTTACCGTGTCCAAGCCGGCTTTCATGCAATTGGGCGTTTTGTGGGAAACCGGCCGCTCGATGGGCACCAACGCGCCCGCGCGCCGTCCGCGCGACTACACCGGCCTGGTTTCCAGCGACAGCGTGACGGGTCTCGGCATCGGCATCCAGGAGACCATCACGAACGTATTCGGGCGGGACACCTTGACTGCCACCATCACGGCCCTCGAACAAAGTGGCGAAAGCCAGACCCTCAGCGCTCCGCGGCTGACGGTTCTGAACAACCGCCCGGCCAAAATCGCGGACGGCAAGGTGCAGTACTACTACGAGGAATACCAGGTCAAGACCGTCGCCCAGCAGTATTACCAGTCCTCCTCCTTCGTCCCCAGCGGCAAGCCCACCAAAATCACTTCCGGCGCCGAGCTGAACGTCCTGGCTTCCATCTCGGGTGACGGCAAGAGCATTCTGCTGGCCCTCAATCCCCGCGTGAATACCGACGTGCAACTGGTGCGCTTCGCCACGCTCACCGACTTCAACAGCCAGGGCCAGCCGATCAACACGTTTGACATCAACCTCCCGCAATACCGCACCCAGGAACTGGCCACGCGCGTGGTCGTCAAATCCGGGGAGACCGTCGTGATGGGCGGCGTTCTGGAACGCCAGCGCTCGACCATGGTTGAATCGGTGCCGGTGCTGGGCTCGATACCCGTGATTGGCGCGCTGTTCCGCCGCCGCACGGAAGTGGACAACCCCCGTTACCTCCTGGTCTTCGTCACCGCCACCATCGTGCGCGACACGGGCGAATTCCTGGTTTATGACGATGAGGCTGGCGGCGCCACGGCTCCGGCAGCCGCCCCGGCGTCCGCGGCCAGTCCGGCCCCCCAGGCCCAATGACCGCCAGTCTCCCCACTTGGAAATCCCTCCCGCTCCGCCGCGTGCTGGCCATTGATGCCGGTTCGCAGCGTCTCAAGCTGCTTCTGGTTCAGAATTACTTCGGCCGCGTTCGCATCCTGAAGCACGAGTTGCTGGACCTCCAGGCCGAAGGGCTGCTTTCGCCCGAGGAAATCCAGGCCCACATTCAGGGCGTGCTCGACGCCGCGGGCCGGCCTCCCATCGCCCTGGCCATTCCGCAGCATGTCACCATCTCGCAAACCGTGGACCTGGCCCTCGCCGCGGATCAGGACCCCGCCCGCGCCATCGCTGACGAAACCGTCAAACTCAGCGGTGTCTCGGACTCGCGCATCGTTTACGATTTTGTCCAGGTCGGGCAGGCGCCCAAAGGCCGGCACCGGTTTTGGGTCACCCTCTGCCAGGAAGGCGAAATCCGCGAGCGCATCCTGCAGCTTGGCGTTCAACATGAGGACATCTGTGAGGTGACTTCCACCGCCAACGCGCTGCTGGAGGCCTACCGCGCGGCCCGGCCGGGGGTGGAAAACGCGCTCCTGATCCACTTGGGCGCCCAGACCACCGTGCTGGTCGCCCTCCTCGCCGGACAGGGCGCTTACGCCACCAGCTTCCAAATGGGCGGGGAGTTTTTTACCCGCTCGCTTCTCCGCTCCCAACAAGGCTCCCATTCCGCCGCCGAAACCCTAAAACGCTCGACGGACCTGCTGGGCGGTCCCAACGTTTCCGCAGACCTTGCCGCCGCCGTGGACGGCTGGGCCGCCGAGGTCAAGCGCCAGCTCCAGGAATGGCTGGCTGAGCGCGGCTTGAATCCCACGGCGGATTCGCCTTTTGCGGGCCTGCCCCTTGTCGCCAGCGGCCCTTCCTTCGAACAGCCGGGCCTGCTGGCTTATCTCAAGCAACGGCACGGGCTGGAACCGCAGCCCTGGCCCCCCATCACCTCGGCTAAACTCCCCCCTGTCGAGAAAGATTTTGAGATTGCCTTTGGCACCGCCCTCCAGGCTCTGGGCCTCTCCGCCCAGCCGGTGTCTCTGCTGCCCTCCAGCTACCGCGCCGGCTGGAATCGGCGCCTGATGCGCCAGCGCGTCGAGACCGCCAGCCTCGTCCTGGCGGCGATTCTGCTGGTCTTCCTGGGTTTTGGCATCTGGCAAAAAGCGTCGGTCCTGCGCGCCAAGAAAGCCTTTCTGGCGAAGATTGAGGATGGACAACGAGCGTTTGAAGCCAACCAATCCCTCACCGCCGATTTGACAGCCGATTACGAGAACCTGCGCCCCCTCCTGGCCCGCCAGCAGGGCAGCCTTGACGTCCTCCGCACCCTGGGCTTGCTGGAGCACTCGCGGAGCAACCGCAACTTCTGGTACGTGTTGCTCGCGGACCAGCAAAGTTATTTCAGGCATCCCCCCGCGGTGCTGGCCACCAACCGGCCCGCGCGCACCAACATCCTGGGGCCCGCCCTGGCCCCGCCGGAGGTTCTCACCGACGACCCCCGCACCCTCGCCGTTACCACCGCCACGAACGTCAGCCCGGCCAAACCCGGGTTGATTGCCGAGCTCTGCGTTCCCGGCGACCCGGACACTTCGCGTCAGGTGCTGGCCGAGCTTGTCAACGACCTCCGTCAACAGCCCTTGTTCGCGAAGGCGGATTTGCTTTCTGAAGACCTCCGCCGCAGCCTGGCCGACCCGAAAGTGATCGTGCCGGACCGGCATTATGTCCTCGCGCTTGACTTTGCGGAGACCGAGTTTTATCACGCCGTCCCCGCCCGGCGCCCCGCTGCCGGCGGCCGTGAGCCCTTGCGCCGCAGTCCCGGTCCCCGCCCGCCGCTGTGGCAGGGGCCGGAACCGGACAGCGGCAAAGCAACCCGGGGGGCGCCATGAACGGCAAGAAATTCCTGCACACCTGATGGCTTCCCTCCACGAATACAAGCGACGAGTGGTTCTCCCGGCCTGCGTGGTGGGACTGGCTCTGCTGTACGGGCTGGTTTACCTCCCGCTGGCCCGCGAGGCGCGGGCCATTGATGACCCGGTGGAAAAAGCCTGGAAAAAACTGGCCGCCGCTCTGGGTCAGACCAACGCCACCACCCTGGATTTTCTTTTCATTACCAATCAGTTGAACGAGACCCGCCAGGCCATCGCGCACCTTGCGGAAGCACGAAAAGCGGCGGAGGATCGGTTCCAGCTTCCCGGCCCGCTGCGCGAACGTCTGGCCGCCCCGTTCCAGTTGGTCGAGTATCAAAATGAGCTGAGCAAATACCTGGACGATCTGAGCCGGCGGGCCAAGGAACAAAAAATCACCGTTGATCCCCTGGTGTTCTCGGGTTTTCCCGAGCATACGGCCGACATGCAGGACCCCGCCATGCTCTGGGCCGCCCTGGCCTTCACAGGCGACCTGCTGGACACCGCTCTGCGCTGCAAGGTCACGGCGCTCCATGCGCTCGATGCCCGGGTTCAGCGGGTGGATCCGATGCTGGCCGGCAGCACCGGCCGCTGGGTCGAGATTCCCATTGAAGTGGAGTTCACCGCGCCGGCCGCCAGTGCCACCAGCTTTGTTCAAAGCCTGCCGCGGCGGGCGGAAGAGATTCACGCCGCCCAGCTTCCCGAGGCGCCTCCCGGGAAAAGCCCGTTGCTGATCGAGAATCTGATCATCCGCAAGCAGACTCCCGAGCAACCGGAAGAGGTTCGCATCTGGCTGCGGGCGATTGGTTTTGTGAGGCGAGACTGATATGACCTCCGTCTTCATCCAGGCCCTTCGCAGCCGGTGGCTGGCCCTGGCCATCCACGGCCTGCTCTGGCTGCTGCTCTACCTGGTCATCCGGGACCTGGGCGGCCGGGCCCAGGTGTTTCAGGACACGGTGCCTTATTCCAGCCCGGCGCGGACGCCGGTGCCGGTCAGCCGCGCCGCGCAGCTTTTCGCCTCGACCAACTGGCCGACCGCCGTGGTCAGCTCCAATCTGCCGGGGGCCTTCTTCACCCGGCATTTCGTCCCGCCACCCAAGCCGCCGCCGCCGGCGCCGACCACCCGCAAGGTGGACGTGACGTATCTGGGTTACATGGACACGGCGGACCAGGTGCGGCATGCCCTGGTGCGAGTTGCGGACGCGCTGGTGATCACCCGCCTCGGGGAGTCCATCGCCACCAACAACCTGGTGGCTGAGGCCACCATGCAAGCATTGACATTGACGAATCTCGCCGGCCAAACCAACCTGCTGCCGTTGAGCGTCAAAAAAGAAATCGAAGTGCCGATCAAATGAACCCGGCTTCGCCCGCACCGCCTCGCGAGCCTGGTGAGCTGCTGCTGGAGCAGGGCAAGATCACCGCCGCGCAGTTGGAACAGGCGCGCCGCCGCCAGCGGCGGCTGAACCTGCCCCAGCACCGCGCCCTGGTGGACCTGAATTTCGCCTCCGAGGAGGACGCCTGGCGGGCGCTGGCCGAGGCGAGCCACCTGGAGTTTGTGGACCCGGTGGCCATGAATCTGAAGCGGGAGGTGCTCGAGCTGGTCCCCATCAAGGTGATCTTCCATTATCATCTCCTGCCCCTGGGCATGGAACAGGACTGCCTGACCATCGCTTTCAGCGAGCCCCCCTCGCAAATGGAGCAGGGCAACCTTCGCCTGCTGCTGGGCACCCGGTTCAAAATCGTCCTCGCCACGCCCAGCGCCATCCACGCCGTCATCAAAAAACAGTTTGGCCTCGGCGCCGAGACCATCCAGCGCCTCCGCGAGGAACGGGGGGGCGTCGAGCTCAACGAGGAAATCGTCTTTGACATCCAGGGCAAGGAGGCCGATTCCGCCCTCGAGTCCACCGTGTCGGCCTTCGTGGATCAGCTCCTGCAGGAAGCCCTGCGCCTCCGCGCCACGGACATTCATCTCGAGCCCTACGCCAACTCAATCCGGTTGCGCTATCGCGTGGACGGCATGCTCGAAACCGTGCCCGTCCCCGCCGACATGCGGCACCTCCACGCCGCCGTGGTGTCCCGGCTCAAAATCATGGCCGGGCTCAACATTGCCGAAAAGCGCCTCCCTCACGACGGGCGCATCGCGATGAAAACCGGCGACGAGGAATACGATCTGCGCGTTTCGATCGTGCCGACCAAGTACGGCGAAGCCGTCTGCCTTCGCATCCTTGGACGCCACAGCCTCTTTCTCGACCTCGGGCAGTTGGGCATGGAGCCGAACCAGGAGGCCGTCTTCTCGCAACTGGTGCGCCTCCCCCAAGGGCTGGTGTTGCTGACCGGGCCCACCGGCAGCGGCAAAACGACCACCCTTTACACCGCCCTGGCCCAGGCCAACGACGAGAACCGGAAAATCATCACGTTCGAGGACCCCATTGAATACCAGCTCGAGGGTACCGTTCAAATCCAGGTGCGGGAACAAATCGGCCTGACCTTCGCCTCGGGCCTGAGGTCGGTTCTCCGGCACGATCCGGACGTGGTTCTGGTGGGTGAAATCCGGGACTTGGAAACCGCCGAAATTGCCGTTCGCGCCGCTCAGACCGGCCATCTGGTGTTCTCCACCCTCCACACCAACGACAGTATCAGCGCCGTCACGCGGCTGCTCGAAATGCGAATCGAGCCCTACCTCATCGCCAGCTCGCTGGTGTGCAGCATCGCGCAGCGTCTGGCCCGCCGCATCTGCCGCCATTGCTCGGAGCCCGATCCGGACATCCCCGCGTTCATCCGTGACGAAATGGCCGCCGCTCTGGGAATTCCGCCCGCGGAGGTCTCAGCGCGCCGCGGCCGCGGCTGCGTCGAGTGCAACCAGCGCGGTCATCGCGGCCGCGTCGCCATTTACGAGTTCTTCCTCGTCAGCCAGGCCATCGCCGACCTCATCCAACCGGGACTGCGAACCGGCATCCTCCGCGAAGCCGCCCGCCATCTGGGCTGGCGCTCGCTCCGCGAGATGGGCTGGCTCAAAGTTCAGCGCGGCGAAATCCCCATCTCCGAGCAGGAACGCTGGACCCGGCTCATTGACCCCGCCGCGCTTCTGACAACGCCCGGCGCCGCCTTGGGTCCGCACCCTCAAAGCATCTGATTCGTTGGGGGCACGCTTCGGCGCGCGGACTTTGGCCAGAAAGCGCAAAGGCGAGGCCGGCGCAGGCCTCGCCTTGCAAAGCTGCTGCAAGGGTTACGACTTGGCGGCCTGATCCTTCTTCCAGCTCCGCTTCGGCGCCTTGACCACCAAACCTTTTTTAATGGCCTTGGCCGACACCCGAATATAGCGCACTTCGCCATCCACCACCGCTTTGACCCGCTGGAGGTTGGGCATGAACCGGCGCTTGGTGATCGCGGTCACGTGCGTGCCAATACCCCCGCTCTTCTTGGATTTGCCACTGCGCCAAATAATGCTCCCTTTAATCGGCCGCTTGCCCGTCAGTTCACAGATTCTCGACATAAACAGTTCAGTTTCAAAATTAAGAACGCATACCTTATCACCGATCCATTCGCTGACAAGCACTTTCTCCGTCTCTTTCTTTGTCAAAAGGCATTCTGTCGTTCTCTGCCCAAGCGGGCGACGGGTCGGTCAACAAGTGACCCACCGTCGCCAGGGGAGTTCCGGCCCGAGCATCGGACGCGGTGGAACGCGGCCCGACCCGCTCTGACTGGGGGCAGGCCTGAAATAGGAGAAAATGAGACTTGCCAACTCGGACTTTGTAGTGCAAAGTAAGTCCATGCATTCCAATTGGGCTGCTGATCATTTGCAAGTCATCCGCACCTTGATGGAGCGGTCGGCCCTCTATCGCCGGGCACTGGCACCCATCATGATTTTCGTTGGTTTGGCGGGGTTGGCCGCGGCAGGGCTGGGTTGGGCGCTAAGGATTTCCCAACCTGTGAGTTTCGTTGCCTACTGGTATGGGGTGGGTTTGATCGGACTGGGCGGCGCGTTTGTCCTGGTGCGGCGGCAAGCCTGGAAACAAGCCGAACCCTTCTGGTCGCCCCCCACCCGGCGTGTTGCGCAGGCGTTTTTGCCGCCGCTCACAGCCGGCTTTATCCTGGGGGTGGTGGCCCTATTCAAGCCCTCCGGGCTGTCTCCGGCCGACCCGGCCGCTGGCGGCTGCGCGCCGCTATGGACCGTCCTGGTCGGGTTGCCTGCGAGCTGGGTGATCTTGTATGGCTGCGCGTTACATGCCGCGGGTTTCTTTATGCAACGCGGTATCCGCTTGTTCGGCTGGGGCCTCATGCTGGGGGGCTGCGGCTGCCTCCTGCTGGGCCGCCGTCTCGCGGATGCCGAACTGCTCTGCCTGAGCTATGGTCTGATGGGCGCCCTATTTGGCGCCACGCACCTTGCTTACGGCATCTACCTTCATTTCACCGAGCCGCGCGGGAATGCGACGTGAACCCCGAACCCTTCCTCCAGCTCGATCGCGTCATTCACGAGAAAGGGCGCCTCGCCATCATGTCCATGCTGGCGGCCACCCCTTCCCTCTCGTTCACCGAACTGCGCGATTCCCTGGGGATGACCGACGGCAACCTGACCACCCACATCCGCACCCTCCAGGAGGCCGGTTATCTGTCCGTCACCAAATCCTTTCAAAACAACCGTCCGCATACGGCCTGCGCGCTCACGCCCGCCGGACAGCAAGCCTTTCGCAACTACATCAACTTGCTTGAGGCGATCGTGGAGCAAACCAAGGCGAAATAGCGCATGACTTCCTTTGAACAAAAGCCAGGACGCGTGGTCACATGCTTTGTGATGCAAAGTATGTGCCCGGCGCCGGCGGCAAACCCTCAACCATCCTGATCTGATGAATATCCTCCGCGCAGACCATCTGGGCATGTGCTTCGGCGTCCGCGATGCGATTCAACTGGCCCGCGAGCGCGCCCGCCAAGGCCCGCTCACCGTTCTCGGGGACCTGGTCCACAACGAAACCGTGCTGCGGGACTTGCGAGCCCGGGGCATTCAGATCGTTCAACAGCCTGCCGAGGCGGCGACACGTCAGGTGATGATCACCGCCCACGGCGCCTCGGAGAAAGCCATCGCCCAGGCTCGTGCGCTCGGCCTGGAGGTAACCGAGGCCACCTGCCCCCTGGTCCGGCTGGCTCACCGCGCCGTCCTGAAGCTCGTCCGGCAGGGTTATCACCCGGTGATCATCGGCAAGCGGGACCATGTTGAAGTCCGCGGCCTGACGGGGGACCTCGAAACTTTTGATGTGATATTGACGGAAGCGGACGTGGCCGCCCTGGGGGAGCGGCCGCGGTTTGGTGTGATTGCTCAAACCACCCAGCCAATCGAACGGGTCCGCCACCTGGCCGCCCTCATCCGCCAGCGGTTTCCGCAATCCGAGGTGCGCCTGGTGGACACCGTCTGCCAGCCCACCAAGCAGCGGCAGCATGCCGCCGTCGAGCTGGCCCAGCGGGCCGACGTGGTGATTGTCATCGGTGGCGCCCACAGCAACAACACCCGGGAGCTGGTCAACACCTGCGCCCAACACTGTCCCCGCGTTCACCATGTGCAAACCGCGGAGGACCTGCTGCCGGAGTGGCTTTACGGGGCGCGCACCGTGGGCATCACGGCCGGCACTTCGACCCCGGATGAAGTCATTGACGCCGTGGAACGTCAGCTCGCCGAAATGGCCGCCGCGCTCAGCCTGCCGCAGCCGGCGGCGCGGCAGTTCTGAGGCTGGTCCACCCGGCCGGCACCCGGCCCGTGGGTTCCGGCCGGATTGTAAGCCGGCCGCCGGCGACTGTGGACAATGGCGATGGCTGATTTAAACTTGAACGTTTTCGCCACCGAGCGAATCACAGACCGAGCTATGACAACGTTTTGGAAAATGGCAGGGCGGCGGGAGACCCTCTGGCCCATGCTGGGATTGAGCCTGGCCACAGCGGCCAGCGTGGGGCTGGTGACTGCGCGGGTCATCCATACCGGGAACCTCCGCTACACGTTTCTGCTATGGAACCTGTTCCTGGCCTGGCTGCCCCTGATTCTGGCGCTGGGCGCCTGCGGCGCTTACCACCGCGCCGGCCAGGCCGCGCCCTGGCGTCGCAACTGGACCTTTCTCGGGCTCGGCGGCGCGTGGCTGTTGTTTTTCCCGAACGCCCCTTACATTTTGACCGATGTCATCCACCTGACGGCCCGCTTCAGCCGCCACTTTTGGGTGGACCTCGTGTTGATCCTGCTCTGCGCCTTCACCGGCCTGGTGCTGGGATTTGTCTCGCTTTACCTCATGCAATCGGTCGTCGCCCGGGTCTTCGGTCGGGTGGTCAGTTGGCTGTTCATCGGTGTCGTCGCCGCCTTGAGTGGTTTCGGGGTTTATCTGGGCCGTTTTCTCCGGTTCAACAGTTGGGATGTCATCGTCAAGCCCAAGGCGCTGTGGCAGGGCATCGGAAACTGGGCCGCCGACCCGTTCGCCCATTCCACCTCCTACGCCTTCCCCCTCCTCTTCGCCATCTTTCTGTTTGTTGCCTACGTAATGCTGTATGCCCTGACCCATCTGCAACAACTGCA
>JARKQH010000411.1 GCA_029974925.1 Verrucomicrobiota bacterium | reverse complement strand
GTCGGTGGTCAGGAGCATGATGCCGACGCCAAGCTGTTTCATGTTGGACAGGCAGCGGGTGCGGTGGGCTCGGGCCTGGGCCTTGCTGAGGGCTGGCAACAGCATGGCCGCCAGGATGGCGATGATCGCGATGACCACCAGGAGCTCAATCAGCGTGAATCCCTTTCTCACTCTCGGCCCGGCCCCCCAGGCGGCGGCGGGCGGGACCCCACGTGTCAACATCGGCTTCATGCTTGCCCCAATGTATCCTTTTGGCGGGCGCCCGTAAACGGCGCAGCGGCCTCCGGACCGTCCAAATCCTGTCATGTAAATTAACGACGGACGCGGTCTGGAACGGGAATCTCTGCTTTTCAGAAACCGGGATTTGGTGTTAAGTGGGCCGCCTCATGAGCAAAACAGCATTGATGTTCGCCGGTCAGGGCGCGCAGGTGGTCGGCATGGGCAAGGACCTCGCCGACGCCCATCCCTCGGCCTGGCAATGGTTTGAGCGCGCCAACACAGCCCTGGGTTATGATTTGGCAACAGTCTGTTTTCAGGGGCCGGAGTCTGAATTGACCCGGACAGAGAACGCGCAGCCGGGCATTTTTCTGGTGAGCTGGGTGGCCTTCGAGCTGCTCAAGGAACGGCTGCCTGCGTTCGAGTTTCAGGCCACCGCGGGGCTGTCCCTCGGGGAGTTTACCGCCCTGACAGCGGCGGGGGCGCTGAGTTTTGAGGACGGCTTGCGGCTGGTGCGGCAACGCGGGCGCTTCATGCAGGAAGCGTGCGACGTCACCGGCGGCGCGATGGCCGCCATTATCGGGTTGGACGAAGCGCCAACGCGGGAGGTCTGCGCCCAAGCCGGCGTGGTTCTCGCCAACCTGAATTGCCCCGGCCAATTAGTCATCTCAGGCGGGGCGGAGCAAATCGCCCGGGCGTGCGAGCTGGCCAAAGCCCGGGGTGCCCGCCGCGCATTACCCCTGCCGGTCGCCGGCGCCTATCACTCGCCGTTGATGGCCAGCGCCCAGGCGAAGCTGGCCGCCGAACTGGGGGGCATCCCCATTCAGGCCCCGGCGGTGCCCGTGATATCGAATGTGACGGCCCAACCCCACCAGGCACCTGATTCAATCCGCGCCCGGCTGGTCGAACAGGTGACTTCCTCGGTTCGCTGGGAGGAATCGGTGCGTTATCTACTGAGGCAGGGTTTCAGCCGGTTTATCGAGCTGGGCCCCGGCACGGCTTTGAGCGGGTTCCTCAAGCGGATTGACAAGAACGCCCAGGTGCTCAACGTGGCGGATGTTCCAAGCCTGGAGGCCACCGTGCGCGCGTTGGCGTGAACCTGGCGGAAGCCCCACCCAGGCGACCTCGGGTCATCCCGCTGCGACTTCTCAAGGTGGAGCAGGTCAAAGGCGAGGTGGTTTGGCTCCGCTACGAGATTCGGCGATAGCGAAGCGCCGCTCCCCCTTGCCTTCAGCCGGCAAGCGGCCGGTTCCGGATTCCCCTCCAAGAGATCACCCTGCCGGGAGGAGAACGTTTTAAGCCGCGATTTGCGCCCTGGCGGCCCGGTTCTGGGCCGCCCGTTTGCGCTGGTTTTCGTCGAGGATTTTCTTGCGCAGCCGGAGATGCCTGGGGGTGGCCTCGACATACTCGTCGGCACCGATGTATTCGAGCGCCCGCTCAAGCGAGAGCTTGAGCGGCGGCTCCAACTGAATGCCCTTGCCTTCGCCTTGGGAACGCATATTGGTCAGGTGCTTGGTTTTGCACGGGTTGACCGGGATGTCATTTTCCCGCGCATTCTCCCCGACGATCATTCCCCTGTAAATCTGGTCGCCAGGCTCGACCATCAAGCGGCCGCGTTCCTGAATCATGTTCAGGGCATAAGCCGTCGCTTCGCCATCCTCCATGCTCACCAGCGAGCCGTTCTTGCGCGCCACGATTTCGCCCCGATCCGGGCCGTAGTCATGGAAGAGGTGGCTCATCACTC
The DNA here is from genome assembly GCA_029974925.1 of Verrucomicrobiota bacterium. GTDB lineage: Bacteria > Verrucomicrobiota > Verrucomicrobiia > Limisphaerales > UBA8199 > JARKQH01. The sequence goes on along the minus strand of JARKQH010000411.1, from coordinate 6,443 downwards.
CCAAACCCCGTGTTTGGTTGACCAGGTCGGTTTCAAACCCGATCAGGCCTCGCATGGGAATCAGCGCCTCGATGCTGATCTGGTCCCCGTGATGGTGGAGGTTGGTGATCTCCGCCTTGCGCCCGGCAAGATTTTCCAGGACCGGCCCCATCGCGTCCTTGGGGATTTCCAGGAAGAGCTTTTCGATCGGCTCCAGCAGGTTGCCCGCGGCGTCCTTGCGGTAAATGACCTCGGGCCGCGACACCAGCACTTCGTAGCCCTCGCGCCGCATTTGCTCGACCAGGATGGCGATCTGCATCTCGCCGCGGCCGGACACGTTGAAGATGTTCGGCGCATCGGTCTGCTCGATGCGCAGCGCCACGTTGGTCCGCACTTCCTTGACCAGCCGCTCCCAGATGTGGCGCGCGGTCACCAGTTTCCCGTCCATCCCCGCCAGCGGCCCGTCATTCACCGCAAACTGCATCTGGATGGTGGGCGGGTCAATCGGCACGAACGGCAGCGGTGGGCGCGACTCGGAATCGGTGATGGTTTCGCCGATGAACACGTCCTCAAAGCCGGCCAGGCCCACCACATCCCCCGCATGGGCTTCCGGCACCTCGATGCGTTTCAAGCCTTCGAAGTGAAAAATCGCGGTGATCTTGGCGGCGGTTCGCCGGCCGTCGCCATGCAGGCAAACGGCGGGATCACCCACTTTGATTTTTCCGGAATAAATTTTCCCGAACGCAATGCGGCCCAGATAATCCGAGTAGTCCAGATTGGCCACAAGCAACTGAAAGCCTTCGCCGGCGCGCGCCCGCGGCGGAGGGATATGCTTGATAATCGCCTCGAACAGGGGCTCCATGGTCCCGCTGACATGGTTCAAGTCGGCTTTGGCGTAGCCCTCTTTCGCGCTGGCGTAAATGACCGGGAAGTCCATCTGCTCGTCGGTGGCGTGCAACGACACAAACAAATCCCAGACGGCGTCCAGCACTTTGTGCGGCGCGGCATTCTCACGGTCAATCTTGTTGATCACCACAATCGGCTTGGCGCCCGCTTCCAGCGCCTTGCGCAACACAAAGCGCGTCTGCGCCTGCGGGCCCTCGGCGGCGTCCACCACCAGCAGCACCCCGTCCACCATGTTCATGATGCGTTCAACTTCACCCCCAAAATCCGCGTGGCCGGGCGTGTCAATGATGTTGACGTGGTAATCCTTGTAGCGAAACGCGGCGTTCTTGGCCCGAATGGTGATGCCCTTTTCCCGCTCCAAGTCCATCGAATCCATGATGCGCTCCTCGGCGGCAATGGCCTGGTTGGCGCGAAAGGTCCCTGATTGTTTCAACAAACCATCCACCAACGTGGTCTTGCCATGGTCCACGTGGGCAATGATCGCGATATTCCGTATATGTTGCATGTCTTGATCTGCCGGCTCCCGGCCCAGGGGGCCGGAAGCCAAGCCGGATACACTGCCTTAGTTCGCCAAAAGGTCAAGAACGCGAAATTCCGAACTTCGGGTTGGACACCGGCTGGAATGCGTTTTAAATACTTCCAGGCCCGGGTCATAAAAGGATTGCCGGGATGTTGTTCGTTTCAACCTGGCTGCATTTAGGCGCATGAAGAAGACCTCCATTAAATGGCTGAGCATGGCTCTGAGCGTTATCGTCATCCCCCTCGCCGCCACCGCCCAAGAACCTGGCGGTCCGCCCCGCCGCGGCGGCCCACCCCCCCCGGCCCGCGGATCGCTGGACATGTTCGCCAGCCCGCTTCTGGCCCATTCCCCCCGCGAAAAAGAGGTCCTTGCCGTGCTCGACGACATGGACCGCAACCAGCGTCGGGGCAGTTTGAGCGTGCCGCGCGAAGACGGCCGGATTTTACGATTGTTTGCCGAAGCCACCGGCGCAAAGAACGTAGTCGAGATTGGCACCTCCATCGGCTACTCCAGCATTTGGTTCGCGCTGGCCTTGGAAAGGACGGGGGGCAAACTCACCACGTTTGAGATTGACCCTGGCCGCGCGGCGACTGCCCGCCAGAATTTCAAACGGGCCGGCGTGGATAAAATCATCACGGTGGTGGAAGGGGACGCGCACGAGGAGGTGAAGAAACTCAAGGACCCGATAGACATTCTTTTCCTGGATGCGGACAAGCAGGGGTATGTGGATTACCTGAACAAGCTGCTGCCGCTGGTGCGCCCCGGCGGTTTGGTCATCGCCCACAACATGTCACGCGCCCAGGCGGACCCGCGCTACCTGGAGGCCATTACCACCAACCCCGAGCTGGAGACGCTCTTTCTCAACCTGCAAACGTCGGGCATCGGCGTGACGATGAAGAAACGGTAGCCGCCGCGCACTCGCATGACCGGCAACTCGAACGCGACCAGCGCCAGCCGCCCGGCCCGGGAGCTTTCGCTGTTCGATTCGACGTCGCTGGTGGTGGGCATCATCATCGGGGTGGGCATCTACCAGATGGCGCCCGATATCGCGAAGGGCGCGGGCAGCGGCTGGGGGGTGGTTGCCATCTGGCTGCTGGGCGGGCTCATCTCCCTCGCCGGCGCCTTGTGCTATGCGGAGCTGGCCGCCGCCTTTCCGCAGGAAGGCGGGGATTACGTTTACCTCTCCCGGGCTTACGGCCCTTGGGCCGGCTTCCTCTTCGGCTGGGCGCAACTGGCGGTGGTCCGGCCGGGGGATATTGCGGTGGTGGCCTTTGCCTTCGCCACCTATGCCCAAACGATTTATGACCCGCTCGCGGGCACGGATTTCCCGCTCGCCCGCCAGGGCTACGCCATCCTTGTCACCGTGGTCCTCACGCTCATCAACGTGCTGGGCGTGCGCGAGGGGAAATGGACCCAGAACCTCCTGACCTCTGCCAAGGCACTGGGACTTCTGCTCATCGCCGCGACCGCAATCCTGGCCACCCGCACCCCCTCCACCCCCGCCGCTTCCACCCCCACCCTGCCCTTCAGCCTGGCGTTGATCTTCGTGCTGTTCACTTATGGGGGTTGGAACGAAATGGCCTATGTCGCCGCGGAAGTCAAAAACCCGCGCCAGAACATCCTGCGCGCGCTGGTGCTGGGGATCGGCGCGGTCACGGCCATTTACCTCCTGGTCAACGGAGCGTTTCTGCACGCACTGGGTTATGCCGGCCTGGCCGGGTCCAAGGCCGTGGCGGCCGATACGCTCGCGGCGGCTTTTCCCCGCGCCGGCAGCATCCTCATCAGTGCCCTGATCTGCATCTCCGCCATGGGAGCCGTCAACGGCCTGATTTTCACCGGCGCTCGCATCTCCTATGCCGTGGGGGCGGACCACCGCGTTTTCCGCCCCTTGGGGCGATGGCATCCGCGCCTGGGAACCCCGGCCACGGCGCTGTGGGTCCAAGGCGGCATCGCCGTCCTCCTGATCCTTTTGTTGGGATCCTTTGTTGAGGCGGTCCTCTACACCGCCGCGACCGTTTACTCTTTTTACCTCGCCTCCACCCTCGCGGTGATCGTCCTGCGCCGCAAGCAGCCGGACGTGGAGCGGCCTTACCGCGTGCTCGGTTACCCGTTCGTGCCGCTGATCTTTGCCTCGGCCTGTGGATTTCTCATCTACAGCGCCGTGACCTACAAGCCCCTCGTCGCCGGCGCCTCTGCCGCTCTGCTCGTCCTGGGCCTGCCTCTGTATCTTCTGAGCAAACGACGCCCCCCGTCGGGCGTCCGCAGCCTGGGGCGGTGAGGCGAAGACATCCAAGCCGCCAAGGCTAAGGGGCTTTCACCTCGGCGAAGTTGATCTCGGCAATGAGGTCCGCCGCGATTTTCTCCAATTCCTGCCGCAAAACCGCCAGGTCGCAGTCGGCGGGAATGCGGAGCTGGGCCCGGGCGCGAAACAGGGTTTCGCCGGACATGGCCGCGCTCGAACATTCGGTTTCCAATTCCTCCACGTTCACCTGATGCGCCGCCAGCACGCGCGAGATTTCTCTTACGATGCCAGGCCGGTCCTGCCCCACAATCTCCAGCACGCTGAATCGCGCCTGGTCATCCGCAGGCGGGGGTTGGTCCCCTTGAACGACGAGGGTGAGGCCGCGCTGCTGGAGCCGCGTCAAGCCTTCACGAAATGCCGTCTCCGAATCACCGGGCATCTCAATCCGCAGAATGCCGGCAAATTGTCCCCCGAGCCGCGACATGCGGCTCTCGAGCCAGTTCCCACCATGCTGCGAAACCAGCGTGGCCACCGATTCAACCAAACCCGGACGGTCCGGCCCGATGACGGTCATGACGAGCAATCGCTGCATGGCCTACCTCCTACGCCCCGGGGCGGATTCTGGCAAGTCAAACCGCCGACAGCCCCCCGCTTTGTCTAAACCGACTTCCCTCTTGCGGCCAGCGCCTTCATCGCCCGCGCAAAGATTTCCTCGGGCGTCCCTTCGGCCGAGACGGTCACCAGGAGGTTCCGTTGACGATAAAAATCGGCCAGCGGCGCGGTGCTCTTTTCGTAGGCTTCCATCCGCACCCGGATGGATTCCGGCCGGTCATCCTCCCGCTGGTACAACTTGCCGCCGCAATGATCGCACACGCCTTCGACCTTGGGCGGCCGCGCTTGAACATGAAAGACCGCTTTGCAGCCCGGGCAGGTGCGCCGTCCACTCAACCGCGCCACAACCCGCTCGAGCGGCAGTTCGTAGCTCAGCACGGCATCGAGCCCGATCTTCTCCTTCGCGAGCATTCTTTCGAGCGCCTCCGCCTGGGGAACCGTCCGGGGAAAGCCGTCCAGCAGAAACCCGCCGCCGCAGCGCAAGCATTCGACACGCTCGGCAACGAGGTCGAGCACGGTCGAGTCGGGCACCAATTCCCCCCGCCGCATGTAATCCAACGCCGCGGTCAGGGCCGGCGTCCGCTCACACGGTTCGAGCGTTTTGGCGGCCCGGAATATGTCGCCGGTGGAGAGCTGGCAGGCGCCCAGACGGGCGCTCAGCAACTCGGCTTGCGTGCCCTTGCCGACGCCGGGCGCGCCCAGTAAAACCAGCCGGAGGGGGTTGGTTCGCGCCTTGGGGGGCGGTTCACATTGTGCGGCGGCGCCGCGCAGCCATGATTTGCGATCTGGTTTGGTTTCCATAAATGGTGCGTCATCGAGGGATTGCCGCCGGGCAGTCGAATCGCGAGGACGGCAATCCGAGGTGCGTCCGGGCAAACCCGCCAGCAGTTTTGGGTGCCATCGGGCAGGTTACCACACCAGAATTGGCGTTTGCTGCCCATCTATTGACTGCGCATTCCCCCCGTTGACTTGCGCACCAAGGCTGCGGGGTGTCGCCAATGAGCACCGACCGGTCCCCGCGCGGGTCGCAGTCGGCATGGGCTCGGGCAGGGCGAACGGGCGGTTTGGCGGCGGGTTGACGTTTCAGTCGGGAGGGCCGAGACTAGGGTGAACAAACGATGGCGTGTTATGAAAAGTCGTTTCCTTCCAATCGCCGGATACGTTTTCCTCAATTGCGCGTTGGCTGCCTGCGGCGTGGCCGCGGCTGAAGCCGCCAAGGACGCCGGGCCGGCGGGGCCGGTGCAAAATCCTCCCCCGAAGGCCAAGCTGCCCTACGGGGCGGATGACGTGGTGCGGCTCAGCGCCGCGCGGGTGAATGAGGAAGTCATCCTGAACTATATCCAGACGTCAGGCACAATTTACAACCTGACGCCGCAAGACATCGTCCGGTTACGGGATGAGGGCGTGTCCGACCGGGTCATCAACGCCATGATTGACCAGCGCCGGGTCGTTCCCATCCAGGCTGCGGCCGCGCAAAACCTGGCGCAAGCGCAACCCCCTGCCGCCAATCCGGCTCCGGCCGCGTCCGCCACGGTTTACGTGGCGCAGCCGGCCCCGGTGGTCGTTCAGACTTCGCCCGCCCCGCCAAGGTCAACCCTCCACATCATTCCGTATCCTGCCGCCAGGGCTGCGTATTATGGACCCCCGCCCCACTATTACCGTCCCCCGGACCACGGCTGGTATTATCGGCCGGTTTACCCCCGGTTTTCCGTGCATTTGGGGTGGCGGGGACCTGGCTGTTGGTAACGCAGGACCTTCCCTGAAGAGCGCAGGCTGCGCAGCGAGGCAAACAGGCACGGGAACTCCGCACTGCACGACGTCGGACGTCGGCAGGGGGGACGAGAGCGGAGGGAGGCCAGCTTGTTCCGCTCTGCCTATCCGGCTTTGGGGTAAACACCCCAGATGATTACTCCCGCCTTGTGTGGCAGGATTCAGGGCATGTCAAACCAAGGTCTCGAGGGACCCCGATTGCCCACCGCTGAGGAACGACGGCGTGTGCTGGCGCGCGCTGCGGCCACCGCGCTGCGCGCGCAGGACCTCCTGGCGCGGGTTGAAGAACTCGAACGGCAGTTGCGGGACTCCGAGACCCGGACACTGCCGGCGACCAGCAGGAGCCGGCTCATGGCAAGTCAATCGTTACTGCATCCAGGCGAGCACCTGTTGGGCCGCGCGGCGAGGCGCGGT
>JARKQH010000401.1 GCA_029974925.1 Verrucomicrobiota bacterium | reverse complement strand
TGCGCCCGGCGGGCCTGATCCCCGGCCCCAGCGGCTGAAATCGGTTGCCGTCTGGCGTTCCCAGCCCCGCTTGACCGCCCCACCGGTGATTTTTCGTCGCCGCATCGGCGGAGCTTCCCCTTCAACTGCCGTTTTTAGGTTAAAATCGAGTTCGTCCTGATCAAAACAAAAATATCATTCAATTATGGCAATACCGGTCGGAACAAAGGCCCCTGACTTCACGCTCAAATCCAAACAGCCGTCGGGGCTGGTTGACATCAAGCTCAGCGCCAATTTCGGAAAGAAGAACACCGTTCTGCTGTTCTTCCCGGCGGCGTTCACGGGGGTTTGCACCCAGGAACTGTGCGACATCTCCTCGGGGCTCAATGCCTACGCGGCGCTCAATGCCGAGGTCATCGGCATCAGCGTGGATACGCCCTTCGCGCAGGAGGCTTGGGCGCAAAAGGAAAAAATCACCATTCCCCTCGCCAGCGACCTCAACAAGCAGGTGATCAAGGCCTACGACGTCGTGTTCCCCATGCTGGCCGGGGTTGGCGATACGGCAGCCCGCGCCGCCTTCGTCATAGACAAGAACGGCATTGTTCAATACAGCGAGCAAACCCCTTCACCGAAGGACCTCCCCAACTTCGACAAAGTCAAAGAGACTCTCGCGCGGCTGAAGTAACATTCCCGCCATCCGCGACTGAGCCGGGAGGCCAAGTCGTCCCGCCGGAACAGTCAGGCCAGGCTTCCCGAGGCAGCAGATAGCTGTCTCGGGTGATGTCCGATATTTCCCTAACCCGGACGGCGGCCTTCGCCACAAAACGTTGCTGGGCCCAATGACCGTCCGGCGTCCTTCCCTTGAGAGGTCCGGTGGCGATAGCCTCCGGTTGATTCCGCTGAGGCAGGGCGCGCACTCTCCGTGCGCGCCGCCACCCCCACGGAATCAGTACTCACGCTTCCGGTTGATGCCGGGGGCGGGAATCGGGTATTTCCCATCGGGACCCGGCTGCAACGGGGCAGGGGAGCTGGCCGTCAGTTTGTCAAGGTCCGGCGCGAACTCGTGGTCGCAGTTGAGCATGTCCTCGTAGGTGATGATCTGGCCGGTGTGCGCCGCCATGCGGCCCATCGAGGTGACCAGGCTGGCTTCGACACCGCGCTTCACTTCATTGTAGGGCTTGTTCTGCCGGATCGCGTCAATCAGGTGCACCCACTCCTCCTGATACGGGTTGGGCTCCTCACGCCGCGCGCGCCAGACCAGGTCCTCGCTCTTGATGTTGTGGCCTTTGAAGATGCGGCAGCGGGCCGGCGTGTGGGAGGCGGTGGAAATAATGCCCAAACCCTTGGTGCCATGGGCGTAGCTCGCGAACTCGTCGTGGCAGCCGTTGATGCACCGGCCCTCCAGCATGAGTTTGGTGCCGTCCGCGAACGTGTACTCCACCGAGTAGATGTCGAAGTTCTGGTCCACCGTGTCGCCGCGATAGTGGCGTCCCCCCAACGCATGCGCTTGCACCGGCCAGGCCCCCTTCATCCAGCAGCATTCGTCTATGTTATGGATATAAAAATCGCTGAAGGCGCCGCCGCTGGCCCACAGGAAGCTGTGGAATCGCTGCACCTGATACATCAAGTCGCTCATGTCCGCAGGCTTGGGACCTGACGAGAAGAACCCCACCGGCCCGTGCATCCGGTAGGCGCGCATGAGGATGATGTCGCCAATCTTCCCCGCCTGAATCTGTTCCAGCAATTCGGCTCGCGCCTGGCAGTGCCGGCACATCAGCCCGACCCCCACCTTCAGATTCCTGGCCAGGGCCTCCTCGTTCAACTTGAGCATCCGCCGGCTGCTGGGACCATCCACGGTCACCGGTTTTTCCATGAAGACGTTCAGGCCCTTGCGAATGGCGTAGGCAAAATGCACCCAGCGGAACGCCGGCGGCGTGGCGAAGATGGCGACGTCCCCCGGTTTCAAACAGTCCATGGCCTTTTGATACGCATCAAAGCCAACGAACCGGCGGTCGGGCGGCACATCCACGTTGGGACCGCACTGGCCGCGCAAGGTTTCGTAACTGCTGTTGAGGCGGTTGGGAAAGACGTCCGCCATGGCCACCAGCTTGATCGGACCGCTCTTGCTGGTCGAAACGGCGTCAGCCACCGCCCCCGTGCCCCGGCCGCCGCAGCCGATGAGCGCCAGTTGGATCATGTCCCCGCCCGCGGCATGGACGCGCGGCAAGGCCACGCCGGCCAGGGCGGAGGCGGCAGCGAGGCGTCCGGTCGTCTTGATGAATTCGCGGCGGGTGGTAAGTGAGGTGTTCTGTTGCGATTCGTTCATGCGCCTATATTCCGGACCTTTTTCCAAAGAAGTCAAATACGGAAAATGATGACAAATTACGACACCCCCCCGACTCCGCCGGCGCCGGCAATCCCCCCTCCCCAACTGCGCAGCTTGCGGCTGAACCGCCCCGAATCTGGACGGTCGAGAAACCAACCGCCCCAAGCCGGCCCACCGGCCACCGGCGGGCCTCTCCCGGCCCTCAAACCTCCCAGCCGCGGCGGGCCGGCGGGTTGAGCCATCGGTCCGCCTCGGCGTTGTTCCGGAACCGCATGGCGGGGGCATCCCACTCCAGTTTGGTGCCCAGCATGCGAATGGCGATGACCCCCAGGAGCCCCAGTTCGGTGAGGGGGCCGCCATACGTGAAGTCGGACCCCGCTTTCCTGCCATGGCGAATCGCGTCCAGCCAGTCGCGGTGATGGCTCCTCACGCGCGGCAGGGTCTGCGCCGGCCGTTTGTATTCCCGCATTCTTTCCTCGGGCAAAAGCCGCACGCGCGCTGCGCCGTGGGACCCGTAGGCAATCATGCCCTTGTCCCCGATCACCAGCGCCCCGGTCCGTTCCACATCATCTTCGGCCACCCCCTCGACGTGGAGTTTTTCCGTGCCACTATACCAGTGCAGCGTCACGGGGCCGCGCTTCCCTTTGGCGGGGAATTCGTAGGTGATGATTTCGCCCATCGGAAACGTGAGGCCCTGCGTCTTGGGATCGTAGTTCCGGGCTTTGGCCTGAACGCTGGTGGGCGCGCCCAAATCCAGCGCCCAAAACACCGGGTCCACCACATGACAGATCCAGTCCCCAACCGTCCCGTTCCCGAACGGCGTCCAGCGCCGCCAGGTCCCCGGTAAAAACGCGGGGTGATAGGGCCGTTCCGCCGCCGGCCCGAGCCACAAATCCCATTCCAGCGTGGACGGCACTTCGTGCCGCTCGGACAGCCGGCCAAGCTGGTCCAGCGCGGAATTCACGGCTCCGCACACCGCGTGGATGGTGTGCACCTGGCCGATCGCCCCATCCCAAATCCATTCGCAGAAGGTCCGAATCGAATCCGAAGAATGGCCCTGGTTGCCAAGCTGGGTCACCACCTGGTGCTCGCGCGCCGTCTTCATCATCTGGCGCACCTCGTAAATCGAATGGGCCAGCGGCTTCTCGCAATACACGTGTTTGCCCCGCTTCATCGCCGCGATGGCCGCCACCGCGTGGGTGTGATCGGGTGTCGCCACCACCACGGCGTCAATCTGCGACTCCATCTCATCCAGCATCCGCCGGAAATCCCGGTATCGCCTGGCCTGGGGATACTTCGCAAAGGTTTCGCCTCCCCGGGCCAGGTCCACGTCACACAAGGCGACGAGATTGCTCTCGCCCGCCACCGCCTCAAGGTCCCCCCGGCCCATGCCCCCAATCCCAATCCCCGCGATATTCAGGCGCTCACTGGGGGGCGTCCGGCCGCTGGCCGCCACCACGTGACGCGGAACGATCATGACGCCCGCGGCCGAGGCAGTGGCCAGGCGCAGGAAGCGGCGGCGGTTCAGGGAGACGGTAACACGCTTTGCGTTGAACATGAGGCCACTCTACGCAGGGCTGCTGCCCAGTCAAAGCAGAATCCGGCCCCGGGAGGTTGGCCGCGAGGCGGTTCGCGGAATGGGAAAAATTTGCTCTTGACAGATCGGACCTGCCTTGATAGCCTTCGAAATCCTGTTTTGGAACGGGCGTGCTCTCAGTGGATCGCGGCTCGGGTTCCCGAATGGTTCGATTCAGAATTGTTGTTGAGTTTGAAAGTGCAGAAGAAACCTATGAAAAAGTGCATCGTAACCCTTATGGCGCTTGGCCTGGTCGCTTCGGCCCTGCAAGCGCAGGTCTTGCTCAGCGGCGGCTTGACCTATTCTCAGGACTTTGACTCGCTGGCCAGTGAGTTGCCCACCGGTCAGACCACGATTCCCTGGACCGACAATGTGACGCTGGTGGGATGGTATGCCTCCCGGGCGACGACCACCTCGGGGGGGGCCTACGGTCCTTATCCCTACACCTCCTACCGCGTGGGCGGCGGCGAGGGGAACAACGGCTGGATATGGAGCTTTGGCATCAATGGCGTCAATCCGATCACCGACCGGGCGTTTGGCTCGATCAGCTCCGGCACGCCGGCCACCAATGCCTGGGGGCTGCGAATCAAGAATGACACGGCCGACCCCGTGGGAGACGTCACCATCACCTACACCGGCGAGCAATGGCGCCAAGGGGGCAATACCAGCCCCCAGACCATGTATTTCACCTTTCGAACCAGCTCGTCCCCTCTCACCGACCCCATGCCAGGGAATGAAACCGGTTGGACACCCTTTGCGGCCTTGGATTTCATAACGCCCATTGTGGGTAGCTCCGCCACGCCGCTGGACGGCAACGACCCCGCCAATCGCCAAACCTTCTCAAACGTGCTCCTCCCCGGCGTGGTCCTCGCGCCCGGCGACGAGTTGTTTCTGCGGTGGTACGACATCAATGACTCGGGCAATGACCACGGCTTTGGGGTGGATGACCTGAGGGTGTCGTTCACCGTGGTGCCCGAGCCCTCAGCGGCTTTGTTGCTGGGGGCGGCTCTCCTCGGCCTGGCTTTGCGACGCCGGTCGCCTTGATGGCGGGGCTCAGTTCACCAGACTGATATCCACCAGCTCGCCCGGTCGGAGGTTCATGCCCGCCGGGACGCTGACAATAAACGGCAGTCCACGCTCCTGCGCGGCGCCCATGCCCCGGATGCGCAGGGGCGCCGTGAACAGTTCCACCCGGGGGCCGACGTGGGTGATATGCGAGCGGGCCACCATTCGGTGATGGCCGCGGCTGCGAACCAC
>JARKQH010000378.1 GCA_029974925.1 Verrucomicrobiota bacterium | reverse complement strand
TGGCAGGGCAAGCTCGACAATTCCAGCGACAGCGTCGAACTCAAATGCCCCGACAAACCCGATGTCACCAGCACCAATGTGATCATCCCCTACTTCATGGTGGATGAAATCAATTATGGCGACGGGCCGGCCTGGCCGCTGGCCGCGGATGGCTTGGGCAACTCGCTCCAGAGGATTTCCCTGACGGCCTACGGAAACGATCCAACCAACTGGGTCGCCAGCGGCTCCTCCGCCGGCCGAACCAATACAATCAACCTCCCGCCGGCGGTTGCCCTCACCTCGCCTTCCGACGGGGCCACCTTCAACCGCCAGCAACCCTTGACGCTGACTGCCGCGGCGTCCGACCCGGACGGCAGCGTGGTCAGGGTGGATTTCTACAGCGACGGCCAGTTGATTGGGTCGGACACTGCCGCCCCTTGGTCTTTGTCCTGGACCAGCCCGCCTTACGGCAAACGCAAGCTCACCGCGCGGGCGACGGATAACCAGGGCGGGATTTCGCAGTCGCCGCCTCTGGGCATCACCATCACCTCCCAACCGCCGGTCCTTGCGCTGCAAAGTCCGGCCGAAGGGGCGGTGATTGAAGCCGGATCGAGCGTTTGGATCAGCGCCAGCGCCTCGGATGCCGACGGCACCGTGGTCTCCGTGGATTGCTACGCCAATGGCAGCCTGATTGCGACCCTCCCTGCCGCTCCGTGGACCCTGAACTGGTTACCGGCCATCTCAGGCCCGGTGACGCTCACGGCGATTGCCCGGGACGACAGCGGCGCCGAAAGCCCGGCCGCAACCCGGACGCTGAGTGTGCAGGCAGCGCTGGTCAACCCGGTCCTCATTCCCGCCGGCGCGGACTGGCGGTTTTTGGACAATGGGGTGGATCAAGGCACGGCGTGGATGGCCCCCTCTTTTGACGACAGCTCCTGGCCGGCTGCGCCCGCGAAGTTCGGATTCAACAATAACAACAACAGCGGCATCACCACGGTGGTGAGTTACGGCACAAACGCCAGTAACAAGTACCCCACCTATTATTTCCGCAAACTTTTCGTTGTGCCCACGCTGGCCGGCCTGACCAATCTCTACCTCGAAGTCATGCGCGATGATGGGGTGGCGGTCTATCTCAACGGCGCTCCGCTTTACCGCGACAACCTGCCTGCCGGAACGCTGGCTTACACTCAACTCGCCACCAATTGCAGTGATAACGGCACCGTGTTTCAGGCCGCCATTCTGCCCACCAACGGTCTCGTAGTCGGCACCAACCTGCTCGCCGCCGAGGTTCATCAGTCCGCACTGGCCAGCAGTGACCTGGCTTTCGACCTCCGGTTGACCCTCCTTGGGATCGTCAAAGGCCCTGCCATCACGGGCCACCCGCAAAGCCGGGTGGTTCTCCAAGGCGCCCCGGTCACCTTCGCTGTGACCGCCACGGGCAGCAGCCCGCTTGCCTATCATTGGCGATTCAACGGCGCCAACATCAACGGCGCGACCGCGGCCTCCTACACCATCCCGAGTGCGCAACCGGCTCACGCCGGCGAGTACTCCGTCCTCGTGACCAACGCCGCCGGCAGCGTGGTCAGCCTGCCTGCCACGCTGACCGTGACGGTGCCGGCCCCCCTCCTCCTGACCCTCGCATCTCAGGGGGCCAGCTTGGTATTGAACTGGAGTGGCGGCCAGCCGCCCTTCCAAGTGCAGATGACTACCAACCTGTTGGCCAGTCCGGCCTGGCAAAATGTCGGCGGCAGCACCTCAAATCGCAGCCTAACCATCACGCCGGGTCCCGGGAAGGCCTTTTACCGGGTGCTGGGGCAGGATTGACCCGGCCCCGACCGAAAACCGCCGTCGGTTTGGCTCGCCGGCCTTGGGTCCACGCGGCCAGCGTCCCCCGGCGCGACTGCCGCGCTAACCCAGCGCCTCCAAGACTTCGCGTGCGTGCTGCTCGGGTTTTACTTCCGGCCAGATGCGCTTGATGATTCCATCCGGCCCGATCAGGAACGTCACCCGGTGCGTTCCCAGGTACTCCCGCCCCATGAACGTCTTCTTTCCCCACACACCATAAGCCCGCACCACCTTCTTTTCCTCATCCGCCAAAAGCGTAAACGGGAGTTTGTATTTCTCGACAAACTTGGCGTGGGATTTAACCCCATCCACGCTTACGCCCAGAACCACCGCCCCTTTCTGCTTAAACGCGGCGAATTCGTCCCGGAACGCGCAGGCCTCCTTCGTGCATCCCGGCGTGTCGTCCTTGGGATAAAAATACAAAATCACGGATTTCCCGCGGAAATCGGATAAAGAAATCGTTCCGCCGGAACTGGCTGGAACGGTGAAATCCGGCGCGGGGTCACCTTCCTTGAGTTTCAGTTTGATTTTCTTTGCCATGACGTTTTTGAAGGAAAGAGTAGTTCGGAATTCCCAAGCTCGCAAATCTCAGCCGGGCGGCGGACTGGGCGAGCTGGTCGGATGCGCGCTCAGTTGCCGCACGCCGTCCCAAACGTAGAGCAGGCCGGAGACACCGGTGCAAAGCGAGGCTGCCACCGCAAGGGCTGTGAACCAGGTTTCCTCCCATTTCAGCAGCACCCAGAGGATGACCGCCATCTGCAAAACGGTTGCCACTTTGCCCAGCAGCCGGGGCCGGGCGACCACTTTCCCCACCATCATCTGGATGACCACCATGCCCAGCACCAGCAGCAGGTCCCGCCCGATGATGGTTCCGGTCAGCCAAAGCGGAACCGTTTGCAGGTGGGGCTGATGATCGAAGCTCAACAGCACAATCCCGGAAACCAGCAGCAGTTTGTCCGCCAACGGGTCAAGAATCGCCCCCAGCTCGCTGCGCTGGTGATAACGCCGCGCGATGTAGCCATCCACTCCGTCGCAAACCGCCGCCAGCGCAAAGGCCAGCAGCCCCAGCAACCGATGCCATTCATTCCCGTTCCTGACGTAATAAAGCACCTCCACCACGAAAAACGGAATCAGCAGGATTCGCAATATCGTGACTTTGTTGGCAGTCGTCATGCCGGGTTTCCCGCAGTGTTGC
>JARKQH010000246.1 GCA_029974925.1 Verrucomicrobiota bacterium | reverse complement strand
CAGGACGAACGAGCCCATGACCACCAGGGGCAGAACCAGCGTGAGGCCGCGTTTGACAGCCAGGAAGAGCGGATGGATGCTTATCTGGTCAAGCGCCGCGAGGGCCGGTTGCAAGAGCGGCAGGTTCGTGTTCGCCAGGATCCCGCCAAAATTGAGCTCGAACTTGCGCATGGTGATGATCCGCCCGAAGAGATTCGCGCCGCTTCAAGCGCGACGGTTTCGTTGGCGGCAACGGGGGTGGGATTGCATGCGTCGGATCAGCCTTCGGTAAAACGAACACTCTTCTTCTTTTTTGATACTAACAAGGACTTTCGCCGAAGTAAACTTCGTCCAGCGGTCACGCACAGGGAGCGTGACCGGATGTTCCCGGCGCCTGGGTTGCGGCGCGGTTGCGGTTGTGGTTAGACGGCAACCACAAGGAGGGAGACCCTATGGAAATCATGAGAGCCGGTTCCCAGGCTTCCGCCGTGGGGCTTGCCGAACGCTACACCGGCCCCGTGCGCGTGGACCCCCTGCTCCCAGACGCGCGCGACCCCGCCCGGGTCACCGCCACCAGCGTCACCTTCGAGCCGGGAGCGCGCACGGTCTGGCACCGCCATCCCCTGGGCCAGGCGCTCATCATCACGGCCGGGTTCGGCCTGGTGCAGCGCCTGGGCGGCCCCGTGGAGGAAATCCGCCCGGGCGACGTGGTCTGGATAGAGCCGAACGAGAAGCACTGGCACGGCGCCGCGCCCGGGACCGCCATGACCCACATCGCCATCCAGGAGCAGTTGGACGGCAGCACCGCGCATTGGATGGAGCCGGTCAAGCAGGAGGACTACCTCGCCGCAAGGCCCTAGTGCGGAGTCTTCAAAACGGATGCCTCTTTATTCAAAGGACAATATTTCGACATAATTGCCTTTACCCTTGGATAGCATGCTCACGCCGTCAAGGCGCGCCACCAGGCCGCCGGGCCCGGCATGAAGCTGATTCAGCCTTGATTCGTACCAAAAAGACGGTCATGAACCATTTCTGGTGTATTCGCCGCCCGCTCGCTCCGGGGGTGGCGAGCTGACCGAGGCCCTGCGTGTGTCTCTTGCCTCCAAGGAGCTGTCCGGTGCGCCCTCCCGGCTTTCCGCGAATCCTGAACGCGGCGCTTTGCCTCGCCGCGCTCCCCCTTCCCGCCCTGGCGGCGGACGATCCCGCTCCGCCCCTGCCGGACTGGGCGTTCTGGCTGGGCCTGTGCCTCATCGGGGCGTTCCTGGCCCTCGCCCTGGCCGCGCTCAACCAGCGCAGGCTCGTGCGGCGGCGCACGGACGAGCTCAGGCAGGCCATCGCGGCCATGACCCGCA
>JARKQH010000348.1 GCA_029974925.1 Verrucomicrobiota bacterium | reverse complement strand
CTGGGCGGTTTGGGAATCATCCGGCCACAATTTTTTTATGCGCAAAATGAACTACGCTGCTGACAAGATCTTCAAGGCCCTGGCCCTGCTGCTGGTGGCGGGGCTGGGCTCCCTCGCCGCTGACGACTGGCCGCAATGGCGAGGCCCCAACCGGGACGGAATCTCGAAGGAGACTGGCCTGTTGAAGGAATGGCCGGCCAGTGGCCCGCGGCTGGTCTGGAAAGCCGCCGGTTTGGGGAGCGGCTACTCCACCGTTGCGGTGGTGGGCGAGCGCATTTACACCACCGGCGACCGCGCGGATGCGAATTATCTGGTCGCGTTGAATCGCGCGGACGGCAAGATTCTTTGGTCTGCGAAACTGGGCGGCAAAGCTGGAGCCCCTGGTTGGGGTGGTTTTGCCGGCCCGCGAGCCACTCCCACGGTGGACGGCGACCTGGTTTTCGCGGTGGATCAGTGGGGCGAAATGGCCTGCTTCAACGCGGGGGACGGCAAGGAATTGTGGCGAAAGAACTTCACGACTGATTTCGGGGGCGCGCGGCCGGAGTGGGGTTTCTCGGAATCCCCCCTGGTGGACGGGGACCGCGTGATGGTAACTCCCGGTGGTTCGAGAGGCGCGATTGTCGCGCTGGACAAGAAGACCGGCGCGATGATCTGGCAGAGCCGCGAGTTCACCGATGCCGCGCACTATTCCTCGTTGATCCTGGTGAATTGGGGAGGGGTTCGACAAGTGATCCAACTCACGGCGGACAGCGTCGCCGGAGTCGCCGTTGCCGATGGCAAGCTGCTCTGGCGGGCGGTGCGCAAGGGCAGGACCGCGGTCATCCCCACACCGATCTTTGATTCCGGCCTGGTCTATGTCACCTCCGGCTACGGCGTGGGATGCAATTTATTCAAGGTCACGGAAGCCGGCGGCAAGTTTTCAGTGGAGCAGCTTTACGAAAACAAGGTCATGCAAAACCACCATGGCGGGGCAATCAAGATTGGCGACTACGTTTATGGGCACTCGGATGGCCGGGGCTGGACCTGCCAGGATTTCAAGACCGGCGAAGTGAAATGGCAGGAAAAATCCAAGCTGGGCAAAGGCTCGCTGGTTTTTGCCGACGGGCGGTTTTACCTGCGGCAGGAGGACAAACAGGGAACCGTCGCACTGATTGAGGCTTCGCCCGAGGGCTACAAGGAGCTGGGCCGCTTCGACCAGCCCGATCGCAGCAGCAAGAACAGTTGGCCCCACCCGGTCGTGGCCGGCGGCAGGCTCTACCTGAGGGACCAGGACATTCTGCTCTGCTACGACGTCAAGCAGCCGTAAGGCCGGCGGCTTTCGGAACCTCGAACACGCAGGGCTAGCGTTCCGTGCCGGGGAGCACCTTGGGCGTCGGGATTTGGTAATAGCCTTGCGAAGCGGTGGCTACGTCGGCGCGGTAAAACGCGTCCTGCATCAGGCAAACCCGCCGGTCCCGCGAGGGAATGACCGTGACGTAGATTCGCATTTCTCCCGGCAGGGTGGTAATAATCTCCTCGCGCCAGTCCCCGAGAACGTCGGCCACGGCTACGACCTCTCCTTGCAGTCGTGTGCGGAAGGCCGGACCATCCAGTTTGTACAGCTTTCCGCCGCCGATCATTTCCCGCTGCGGGTCGCCATCCCAATAAACGGCCTTGGGCGCAAAGCCGCCCAGATTTTCCTCGCCAATGACGTTGCCGCGGGCGTCATGAAGCAGCGCCCAGGCAAATTTCTTTTCCGCATCGGTGTCGGCGCTATAGGTTTCACAACCCGGATAGCGAGGGTCCAGGTCGGCGACCAAGCCCTGTCCATGCACATGCCGCGTCGGACGATTGATGCCCCACAGAATCCGGCCGGTGGCGGCGTCCACCATGCACATCCCGTTGCGGGGCTGGCGGGTCTCGATCCCGTAGTAAATCTCCAATCCGGGCCGCTGCGGGTCCAGGTCGCCGATGTAAACGTGGTCGGGATGCCCCAGACGGGTGGTCCACAGCCCCTGCCCGTTGTCATCCACCACCGCCGAGCCCAGCACCACCTCGTCCCGCCCGTCGCCGTCAATGTCGGCCGCCCGGAGACAATGGGCCCCTTGCCCGTTGTAGGACGGGCGTTCGTCCGTGCTCCGCCATTGCCACAATTCCCGCAGCCGGCCGTGGTGAAACTCGTAGGCGTGGAGCTTGATCAGGCTGTAAGTGCCGCGCTGAACCAGCAAACACGGCGTCCGGCCATCGAGGTAGGCAATCGCCAACTGGTTGCGACAATACCGGTTGTAACCTTCAAAACCGTCCCGGGAAGGCCAATCCGCGCGCGCCCGCTCTTTGCCTGTCAAACCGTCGAGAATCAGCAGGTATTCGGGGCCGGTCTGAACCCGGCCGTCGGCGTCGCGAGGGTCGCCCTCGCCCGCCTTGAGCGCGACCTCCGCCTTCCCGTCTCCATCCAAATCGTAAACCACGTAAGGCGAGTACCAAATGCCTTGTTCGATGGCCCAGCCCAAATCGTAGCGCCACAGAAACCGCCCGTCGGCGCTGTAGGCCTCCAGTTGGTAAGTGCCCGGGGACTTCTTCCAGTACTGCTCATAAGGATCCACATTCACATTGGGCTGTTTGATCACGAAATCGTACCGGCCATCGCCGTCAAGGTCCGCTATCCCCACTTTTTGAAAGGTGTGGTCTCCATTCAGTTTAATGGACAGGAAGTCGCTCGCGGGGGCGTCGCGATCGGCCGCGGCTGGTGCGCAAGCTTCGCCTTCCTCACCCCCCAGCCAGGGCCGAACAAAATACTCCAGTTTCCCGGCAGGCGCGGTCTTATCCACCAGGTCCGTGGTTTCACGCACGGGATGGGAATTGACTTTTTCCACCGTCTCGCCGGCACGACGGTACACATTGAACGCGACGCCGGCCGCATCCGTTTCGAGCAGCCGCCAGGAGAGATAAATCCGCTGGTCTGCCTCCGTTCGGGCAATCAAGCCCCGGTCCAGCCTTTCTTTCACCCGCTCCGCGGCATAACCGGTCACTGGGGGCTTGGCGACCGGCGCATCCTCCGCCGCCAGCCCGGACCAAGCCACGAAGAGGGCTGCTGCAAGGCGCCAGCCCCGGTTCATCGCTGGGGGTTTTGGAAACGGTAGTGATTTCCGCCAAAGACCGGCCGAGGGAGATTCGATCGCACCGGAGATGCCGGCGGAAAGGCCGGCGAGTCTGTCATTGCGCCTCATGCTTCTGAGAATAGCGAAAGGCTGGCTGCGGTCAACCAACCGCCTGGAGAAGGGCTGACTCCCGCCGGAGGACAACAGCGGCCATTCGCACACCCAACGCCGACACGGCGTCAGGGCTCGCTCTAACCGCAAGGGTGTGGCTTACTCGGAGGCAGCCGGGAGCCAGGAAATTCCGGCCCTCAGCCGCACTGGGCCTTGTGGCGCAGCGCGTGGTCCATCAGAACCAAGGCGGTCATCGCCTCCACGATCGGCACTGCCCGGGGCAGAACGCAGGGGTCATGGCGCCCCCGGCCGCGGAGTGTTGTGTTGCGGTAATGGATATCCACAGTTTGCTGCTCGTGCATCACCGTGGCCACGGGCTTGAATGCCACGCGGAAATAGATCGTCTCGCCATTGGAAATCCCGCCTTGGATGCCCCCGGAGAAGTTGGTGGTCGTATAGACCTTGCCGCGGCGGGCGCGGAAGGGGTCATTGTGCTCGCGCCCGGTCATCGTCACACAGGCAAAGCCGGACCCGAGCTCAAAACCCCTGGCCGCCGGCAGGCTGAGCATGGCCTTGGCCAGGTCGGCTTCCAACCGGTCGAAAACGGGCTCGCCCCAGCCCGGCGGCACGCCCCGTGCCACTCCCTCAACAATTCCGCCCACGGTGTCACCTTGGCGGCGAATGCGTTCAATGAGCCGAATCATTTTCTGCGCCGCGGCGGGGTCGGGACAGCGCACGATATTCGACTCGACCTGCGCCGCCGTCACAGTCTGCGGGTCGGCGGCGGCGAGGATGCGATGGCACTGCTTGACGTAGGCCAGGATCTCCACCCCAAAACTCTCGCGCAGGATTTTCCTGGCGATGGCGCCGGCGGCCACGCGCCCGATGGTCTCCCGAGCGCTGGTGCGTCCCCCTCCCTGCCAGTTGCGAATGCCGAACTTCGCCTGATAGGTGTAGTCGGCATGCGAAGGGCGGAACTTGGTGGCCATTTCCTCGTAAGCCTCCGGCCGGGCATCCTGGTTTTTGACCAGCATACAAATCGGCGTCCCGAGAGTGCGGCCCTCGAACACACCGGACAGAATCTGCACCGTGTCCGGCTCCTTGCGCGGGGTGACGATGGCCGATTGGCCGGGGCGGCGGCGGTCCAGCTCGGGCTGGATGTCGGCCTCTGAAAGCTTCAAACGCGGGGGGCACCCATCCACAACGACGCCCACGGCGCCGCCGTGGGATTCGCCCCACGTGGTCACTCGGAAGAGATGTCCGAAGGTGTTTGCCATGGAATCAAGGTGCGGGAAAAGCCGCGGCGGAGCAAGCGGGATGAGGCTGGACGGGGTTCCGAGCCGTGATAAACTGAGGGTATGTCAACGGAACCCGCTTTGGCGCGGCAAAAAGTGAACTTGCGCCGGCCCGACATCATGGCGGCGGTGCAGGCGCAGGTTTTGTCGCATTACCGCAGCGAACTGGTCGAGCAGATTCGCGCCAGTGGTCATGTTCTTTCCGCCGGCGAGTTGACCATTCGGCTGGCCAAGGAGTTCGGCTTTTGTTACGGGGTCGAACGGGCGATAGACCTGGCCTACGCGGCGCGCCGCGCGTATCCCGACCGGCGCATTTTCCTGCTCGGCGAAATCATTCACAACCCGGATGTCAACGACCAGATCCGCCGGCTGGGCATTGTCACCATTTCGGGAAAACCCTCTGAGGAGGAAATGAGCGGCCTCGGCCCGGAAGACATCGTGATCATTCCCGCCTTTGGCACCGAGGTCGGCACGCGGCGCCGGCTTGAGGAAAAAGGGTGTTTGTTCGTGGATACCACTTGCGGGGACGTGATGAGCGTGTGGAAACGGGTGCGGCAGTATTCCCGCGAATCGGTCACCAGCATCATTCATGGCAAGGCGTGGCACGAGGAAACGATGGCCACCAGCTCGCAAGCGCGTGCCAGTGGGAACGGCCATTACCTGGTGGTTTACAATCTCGAAGAGACCGATTACGTCTGCCGCTACATCGAGCAGGGCGGGAACAAGCAGGAGTTCCTCGAGAAGTTCAAAGGGGCCTACTCCGAGGGTTTCGACCCCGACCTGCACCTCGAAGCCGTTGGCGTCGCCAACCAGACCACCATGCTCCGCGGCGAAACCGAGGAAGTGCAGCGCCGGCTCCGTGCCGCCATGGCGCGCCGTTATGGCGAGGCCGAGCTGGGACGCCACTTCCGTTTCTTCGACACCATTTGCGGCGCCACGCAAGACCGGCAGGATGCGCTTGAGAAACTGCTGCGGGAGCCGCTGGACCTGCTGATCGTCATCGGCGGATACAACTCCTCCAACACCTCCCATCTGGCGGAGATGGGCGAAGCCAGGCTTCCAACCTACTTCATCAAGAACGCGTCGAAAATGGAGTCGGCGGACCTGATCCGGCATTACAACCAGCACGAGCACCGCGAAATCGAAACGCGCGGCTGGCTGCCCGCGGGGCGGGTCACGGTCGGGATCACGGCCGGCGCCTCCTGCCCCAACAACCTGATCGAAGACACCATCCGTCGCCTGCTGGAGTTGCGGGGCATTTCGGTTCAGGAAGTGTTGAGGGGAACCTGAGCTTGTGGCGCGCACGCGGCTGGAACTCGAGGAGCTGGAGCGACGCAACCTCGCCCCCTATGCGCAGTTGAGCGCCGAAACCCGGGGGCGCCTGCACGCCGAGCCGCCGGCAGCCTGGCGCACCGAGTATCAGCGCGACCGTGACCGCGTGATTCATTCCCGGGCCTTCCGGCGTCTCGAATACAAAACCCAGGTGTTCCTCAATGGCAGCGGAGACCACTTCCGCACCCGGCTGACGCATACGATGGAGGTGGCGGCCATCTCCCGGAACATCGCCAGAGCCCTCCGTTTGAACGAGGACCTGGCCGAAACCATCGCGCTGGCACATGACCTCGGCCACGCCCCGTTCGGCCACAAAGGCGAGACCGTCCTCAACCGCCTGATGAAGCGCCACGGCGGATTCGAGCACAATCGCCAGAGCCTGCGCATCGTCGAAAGCCTCGAACAGAAATATCCTCGGTTCGAGGGCCTGAATCTCACCTGGGAAACCCGGGAAGGCCTGATGAAACACGACCGCGGTTATCTGGTCCCGGGCAAAACGGGCGGTTTCCGCGCCCGCTGCCCCTCCCTCGAGGCGCAGGTGGCCAATCTCTCGGACGAAATCGCCTACTACAGTCACGACCTGGATGACGGGTTGGAGTCGGGGTTGTTGTCCGAAAAGCAACTGGATGAGGGGGTGCCGGTCTGGCGGCAGGCCCGGCGGCGCGTCGAGCGCGAATACGGCCGCTTGGCGGACGAATGCCGGCGTTATTTCATCATTCGGTGTCTCATTGACATGCAGGTGACCGACGTCGTCCAGCATACCGAGGCATTGATTGCCCGGTCGGGTGTCCGCTGTGCGGACGACGTCAGACGCCAGGCCCGGCCCCTGGTTCAATACAGTCCCGACCGCCGGCAGCAGAACCTGGCGTTGCGCCGGTTTCTTTACCGCAATCTGTACTACAATCCCGTCGTCAACGAACCGCACTTGCGCGCGCGCCGGGTTTTGGAGGAGCTGTTCAGCTTCTACCTCGAACACCCTGCCGAGCTGGGGGGCGCGGCTCGCCGCCGGGCCCGCCGCGACGGCTGGGAACGGGCCGTGTGCGATTACCTGGCGGGGATGACCGACCGTTACGCCCTCCTCGAGCACCAGCGCCTCCTGCCGCCGGCTTAGTCCCCGCCCGGTGCCCGGCATCAGCCGACCGTTCCCGCGTGGAACGCCCCGGCGACATCAACGAAACGCGGCGCGGTCGCGCAGCCCGGCGAACTCGGCGAACCCGCTTTCGGGTCGGGCCTGAAAAACGCGGTTCTGACCGCGCCAGAGGAACTCGACTTCGGCGGCATGCAGCGCGTGATGCGGCAGTATAAGCTGGGCCCGTTGTTCCGGGGTCAACCGGTTCTCGACCAGGGCAAGGTAGTGGTTCTCGTCCCCGCCATAGAGTTTGTCTCCGACAATCGCGTGACCCAGGTGAGCCAGATGGATTCGAATCTGGTGCTTGCGTCCGGTTCGGGGCGTGACTTCCAACAACGTAAAATCCCGCCTCTCCTGAGAAAGCGCCCCGGCCGGCAGGAGGTCCCGGGAGAATCGCTTGATCACCCGATACTCGGTTTGGGCGGGCGATCCATCCGGTCGGACACAATCCTTGATGGCCACCCGGCTGCGCTCGTCTTTTCCCAGCGGAAGCTCGATGCTGCCTTGATTGGCCGCGACGTGACCGTGGACAATCGCCCAGTAGGTCTTGCGAACCTCACGGCGTTCCCAAATGCGGCGCAGCTCGCGGGCGGCTTGGGCCGTCTTGGCGATGAGGATCACGCCGCTGGTTTCGCGGTCGAGCCGGTTGATCAACTGGGGATGCGAGCCCGGCCCGAGATAAAGCCGGGCCCGGCTCACCAGGCTCGAGTATTCGTCGGTTTTGGTGGGATGACACACCAAACCCGC
>JARKQH010000345.1 GCA_029974925.1 Verrucomicrobiota bacterium | reverse complement strand
GCCGCGCAGGGCTTGTGGTGGCCGTGGCTGGCGCTGGTTGCCGCCACCGCCGCAGGGGTGTGGCTGCTGCCCGGCTCCCTGGAGGTGCTGCCCCGGAAACTCTCGCCGGAGAAGCTCTGGGACGCGCTGTGGCCGTTGCTGCTGGGCGGCGGGCTGGCCGGGCTCGGCGCCTGGCTGCGGCGCTGGTTTTCGCGGGACTTGACGCGCTGGCTGCCGGCCGGTGACGTGGGGGTGTTGCTCGAGCGATTGGCGGGCCGGCTCCGGCTTCACCCTGCGATCGAGGCCCCTGCGCGCCCGCAACACGAAGCCGGCCCTGACGAGTCGCCCGTGAAAGCGGTGTCGCGATGGTCCAGGCTGGTGGCGCGCGCGAGGGAGGCAATCCCGCGATTCGAGGCGAGCCTTCGCCACGCGGCGGTGGGCGGCGCGCTGTGGCTGGCGCTGATGCTGATCCTGCTTGGGCTCCTGGCCGCGTCGCCTCATTGACCGGTGAAACATTTTGACATCCGCCTTGTTTATGCGGAAAAACCCGGCGATGCTGCCCCGGGTTGCCGCGCCGCAACGGTGGGTTGGCCGGGTCGTTCGCGGCGGACCGACTTTGTCCATGTCAAATCACTGATCGTGCCATGACTCCTGCGAAATCTTCAGAAGGGCTGGATCATTTGCTGGGGCGCCACTGGCATCACCTGCCGTCCGGCGAGGTGATCGAATTGTTGGAGACGAATGCCGAGGCCGGGCTTGACCGGTTCGCCGTGCAGCGTCGCCAGGCGGAGTTCGGGGCCAATCAGCTCACGCCGCGCAAAGGTCGCAGCCCGTGGATGCGCTTTTTGCTTCAGTTCCACAATCCCCTGATCTACATCCTGCTGGCCGCCAGCGGAATCAAACTGGCCATGGGCGGCTGGGTGGACGCGGGAGTCATCCTGGGTGTGGTGCTGATCAATGCCTGGATTGGATATTTGCAGGAGGCCAAAGCCGAGCGGGCGATCGAGGCGCTGTCCAAGAGCCTCGTCACGGAATCCACCGTGGTGCGAGCTGGCAAGACCGTCCGCGTTCCATCCACCGAACTGGTCCCCGGCGATGTGGTGCTGCTGGCTTCGGGTGACAAAGTGCCGGCGGATTTGCGCCTGGTGGCCACGCGCGATCTCCAGGTCGCCGAGGCGGCGCTGACCGGGGAATCCACGGCGGTCGAAAAGTCCGCCGAGGCCTCGCTCGAACGCGAGACCCCGCTGGCGGACCGCGTCAACATGGCCTATGCCTCGACCCTGGTGACTTACGGCCAGGGCCGCGGCGTCGTGGTCGCCACGGGCGACCACACCGAGATCGGGCGCATTTCCGAGATGATTTCCGCCGCGCCGGACCTGGAAACCCCCCTCACGCGCAAGATGGCCGCGTTCAGCCACAAGCTCCTGATCCTGATTCTGGGGATCGCGGCCGTGGTCGTGGCGATCGGTCTGTTGCGAGGGGAGCGGGTGGAGGACATTGCCTCCTCGGCCATCGCGCTGGCGGTGGGGGCGATCCCGGAAGGGCTGCCGGCGGCGGTGACGGTCACGCTGGCGATCGGCGTGGCGCGGATGGCCCGGCGGCGCGCGATCATCCGGAAACTGCCGGCGGTGGAGACTCTGGGCAGCACCACGGTGATCTGCTCCGACAAGACCGGCACGCTCACCCAGAACCAGATGACCGTGCGCCAGGTGGTGGTGGGGGACGCCGTGGTCGAGGTCGAGGGCAACGGCTACGACCCGGAAGGCCGGCTGACGCTCGACGGCAAGCCGTTGACGCCGGCGGAAGCGGCCGGGGTCACGGAGTGTTTGCTGGCCGGGCTGCTCTGCAATGACAGCATCCTGGTGCAGAAGGAAGGCCGTTGGGAGGCGCAGGGGGACCCCACGGAAGCCGCCTTGATTGTCGCCGCGCGCAAAGCCGGCTTGGAAGACGCCGGGCTCAAGTCGCGCCTGCCGCGGGTGGACGCAATCCCGTTTGAATCCCAGCACCAGTTCATGGCCACCCTGCACCGCGACGCCGCCGCGGGGCGGACGCTGGTCTATTTGAAAGGCGCGGTGGAAGTCGTGTTGGAACGGTGCGACGCGGCCCTGGACGCGCGTGGACAGCCCCTCGCCCTCGATCGCGGGCGCATTCAGGAGCGGGTCGCCCAACTGGCTTCGGCCGGCCTGCGGGTGCTGGCTTTCGCCCGCGCGGAACTGCCGCCGGACACCCAACGCCTCAGCGTCCATCACCTGCCACGGAATTTCACGTTCCTCGGTCTCCAAGGGATGATTGATCCGCCGCGCCCGGAGGCCATCGCCGCGGTGGCCGCGTGCCATCGCGCGGGCATCCAGGTGAAGATGATCACCGGGGATCATGCCGGCACGGCGGTTGCCGTCGGGCGGCAGTTGGGCCTCGTCAAGGACCCCCAACCGTCCGGCCACCCCGCCGCTCTGACCGGCAAGGACCTCGCCGCGCTCGCCGACGATGCCTTGGTCGAAGCCGCGGAAAAGGTTTCGGTGTTCGCCCGGGTCAGCCCGGAGCAGAAACTGCGGCTGGTTGAGGCGCTGCAGGCGCGGGGGCACGTCGTGGCCATGACGGGGGACGGAGTCAACGACGGCCCCGCCTTGAAGCAGGCCAACATCGGCGTGGCGATGGGCATCACCGGCACCGAGGTCGCCAAGGAGGCCTCCGACATGGTGCTGACCGATGACAACTTCGCCTCGATTCAGGCGGCGGTGGAGGAAGGCCGCAACGTCTTTGACAATCTCACCAAGATCATCACCTGGGCGCTGCCAAGCAACCTGGGCCAGGGCCTGGTGATCCTGGCCGCCGCCCTGGTCGGCACGACGCTGCCCATCCTGCCGCTGCAAGTGCTGTGGATCAACATGACGACCGGCGGCGTGCTGGGCTTGTTCCTGGCGTTGGAACCCAAGGAGCGGGACCTGATGGAGCGGCCGCCGCGCGCGCCCGCCGCCCCGATTCTCACGGGCCAAATGCTGGCGCAGGTGACGCTCGTCGGCGTCCTCATCCTGGCGGCCGCCTTCGGGTTGTTCAAGTGGGAGCTGGCGCGGGGCGCGGGCGTTGATGCCGCGCGCACCGTCGCCCTGAACACCGTGGCCGTGATTCAAGCCCTCTACCTGGTCAACTGCCGCTCGCTGCGGCATTCGATTTGGTCCATCGGCGTGTTCCGCAACGGATGGCTGTGGCTGGGCATTGCGGGCGTGCTGGCGCTGCAAGCCGGCCTCACGTATCTGCCGTTCTTGAACGCCGTTTTCCAAACGGCTCCGATTGGCTTGGACGAATGGTCGCGCATTCTGGGGGCGGGGGTGGCCGGGCTGCTGCTGGTCGAGTTGCAGAAGGGGCTGGTGCACCGGAAGTCGGGGTCTTTGCAGCCGAATCGCCGCCCATAAAAGCGCTGGCGGACGCGGCAGCCACCCGAATCCGGGTCACGGCAAGGACGGACGGATGGCTCCCGTCTGATTCAGACCCCGGCCCCCGTGGCCGGCGAAGAACCGGGCGACCAGGTTCCGTCCGGGTCGAGGGTGAGGAGCTTTTGGAGGCGCGCCACCATGCCGCCGCGAAACGTGCCGGGCTGATGAAAATCCGAGCGGCAGGGGGTGGCGGCGTGGCCGGGGCGGGACTTGAATTCGACGTAGTAGTCAAGCAAGGCAATCTCCTCGCGCAACTCCCACACCCGCCGGGACAGCGCATGAAACAAGGGCCGCCGGCGCAAGCCGGTCAGTTGGCCGGACACACGCAGCAGGCGCGCGGCCTCGCGGCGCCAGGCCGCAGCCGCCCCGCCCCAACCGGCCGGGTCCTGCTCCAGCAGGGCGCGCGTGGACTGGTAGAACGCCTCGGCCTGGTCCCCCTCCTGGTGCGGCAGGTAATAACAGTCGCCGAGGAAAACAAGGTCCTCGAGGGCCAGCGCCTCGCCGAGGGTGGCAAAATGGGGCAGCCATTCAGCCATGGCGTCGAGGTAGGCCTGGCGGGGGCGCCATGCCGCCGCGGCGGGGTGGCGCACGAATTGGGCCAGAGTGCGCAACGGAACGAAATTCAGCGGGAATTCGGTGTTGGGGTTGGCCAGCAACCCCGCGACTTCGGCCCGGAGTTCCACCGGGCGGCCCGCGTACGGCCCGCAGAAGAACCGGCGGCTGTCGTAGTCATTGGCGTGGAGGTTGTCCCAGATGACGGGTTTGCGGCGGAGCACCTCCTGCAATTGACGGACGTGAACCACGGGGATGTCCCGCGAGATGATTTCCGGCCCGGTCCAGAACACGTCCACCTCGGGGGCGAGTTGGGCGCCGAGGGTGGCCAGGTAATTCGGGCCGCCGAGCTGGGCCGCCGCCATGCGTCCGCAGTAGGCGGTCGGACAAAAGAGGAAGCGGGCCTCGGGGCAGCGCTGGCGGGTCCAGTCGAAGAGGGAGTTGGCCACGTGGCACTGCGCGGCGGCAAACGAGCCGAACTGCTCGCGGTCGGCGGTGCTGAGGGCGTCGGGGATGTCGTCAAAGAGCAGGGCGAAGTTGCGGCAGCCTAGGGCGAGGAGCTGGTCGAACCGCTGGCGAAGCAGGTCGCGCTCGGTGGGGTCACTGTAACGAATGTCCAGGCCGGGGCTGAGCGCGTAGATGAACTGGAGGTGGCGCTGGCCGGCGGCGCCAATCAAATCCGCCAGCGCCCGCGCTTCCGCATCGGCATACGGTTCGCGCCACAGGGCGCGATGCTTGAGGTCGTCCTTGGGGGCGTAGGCATAGGTGTTCAAACCCCACGCGGCCATCCAGTCGAACAGCTCGAGCCGCTCGGCCGGCGACCACGGCGGGCCATAGAAACCTTCGATGACCCCGGCCAGGAAGGGTTGTTGGGTGTCCGTCATAAATCATTTCTCGATGACCAGCTCGTCCCGCAGCCGGCCGTCAATGTCGTAAGCGCGGTAAACGAGGCGGTTGCCGCTGATCTGGATGTCCAGCACCTGGTAAGTGGCCACGTTGCTCATGCCGAACTCGGTGTAGTCGTGCGCGTCCTGTTTATACATCTTGGTGCCTGAAACCGAAATGATATAGACGGTGCCCTCTTTGGGGCTGGCCACGCGCTGGCTGGCCTTGAGCGGGTAGGTGCGCAGGTAGGCGTGGTCGTGCCCCTGCAGCGCCAGGTCCAGGTGATACTTGTCGAAGAGAGGTGTCCACGCGGCGCGAACGGCGGCGTTGTCGCGGTTGCCGCCGGAGGAATAGGCGGGGTGATGATAGACCGCGAATTTCCAGGTCGCCTTGGATTGGGCGAGGGTTTGTTCGAGCCAGCCAGCCTGTTTCCAGGGATCGGAATTGGAGTCGAGGATGACGAACAGGGCGTTGGCGTATTCGAACGAGTAGGCGCGCTCGGGTTCGAGGCCGGCCGGGCCGTTGCGGGGCAGGGCGAACTGCTCGAGGTAAAGGCGGGGCTGGCCGCCCTGGCATTCGTGGTTGCCGAGGGCCGGAACCAGGGGCCGCCGGTCGTAAATGCCGGCCGCATTGTGGAACAGGCTGTCCCAATCATGGCGTTCGCCGCCGCGATTCACCAGGTCGCCGGCCATGATGTAAAACCGCGCGTCGGGCCGGGAGCGGAACGCGTTGTGAACCAGCGTGCCCCAGCGGTCGAGTCCGTTCTGCGCGTCGCCCATGTAGATGAACGAGAACGGCTGGACGCCGGCCGGAGCGGTGGTGAACTCCGCCAGTTCCGTCCAATGGTCCTCGTCGCCGTCGCCGACGGAATAGACATAGGTGGTGCCGGGGGTGAGGTCGCGCAGCACGGCGGTATGCCGGCAGACGGCCGGGTCGTTGGCCAGGGTGGGGGTCACCAGGCGGGTGGTGGTGGCCGTGGCGCGCAAGGGCCGTTTTGGTTTGAACCGCGCGTAATCGGACTTTTTCTGATACTGAACATAGCCGCGCGGCACGGCGGTGCTGGTGCGCCATTGAATGGTCTGGGTTGTGCGCGGGTCTTCGCTCCAGGTGAGCACCACCTGGTCGGGCTTGTCCGTGGCGGGGTATTGCGTCCAGCGGAACACATTGACCAGGCGGGCGTCTTCCTCGCGCTCGGTATCCGTTTGAATGAGAAGCTGTCCCTCGAGCGCAGCCGGCACGCTTTTGAGTTTCACCGGCTGGTCAACGTAGGGCTCGACCCCGGCGCGGAATTCCGCCGTGCGCAACTGGCCGGGATACAGCTCGGTGACCTGGACCGTGTCGCCGGGATTTTGCGGGGCGAGCAGGATGAGATAGTGGTTGCCGCTGCCGGTGAAGGAATGAATGCCCAGCCCGATCCGGCCGGCGGCAAAATCCTTTTGCCACACGTCGAACGTCGCGCTGCCTTCCTTGAGCGTGAGGCCGGTCTGGAGAAAACCCCGGGTCCGCAGCCAGAAGGGTTCCTCTCCCAGGCGCGCGTCGCGCAGAACTGACAGCCGGACCGGAACATTCACGCGGAACGAGATGTGTTCAGTCGCCAGAATCTCGCGCTCCGCCGCGGTGAGAAATTTCTCGACGGCCTGGGCGTCGAGCCGGGCCAGTTCGTTGGTGCTCAACTGCCGCTTCATCCGCTCAATCACCCCGGCGACCGTGTCGTGCACCGACGGGTGAAGCCCGACATGCGCCGGAAGGGGTCCGGCCGCCAGGCCAAGCAAAATGAACCCCAGGACTTTCGGCACGCGCAACGTATTCATGGAATCATTATGGTTCGATTCCCGGTTCCCGGCCAACGCGAAAGTGGGACGGCGGAATGAAGGAGGGATGAGGGAGGAAAGCAGAAAGTAGAAAGCAAAAAACAGAAAATCGGATTGAAAATGGCGGGCGGGGGGCCTGACAAAGGCCGCGACAATTTGCGCCGGGCTGCTATGATGAAGCCCATGAACACCGCATTCATTCCCGACCAGACCGCGGGGTTGAGCCGCCGCCAGATGCTCCGTCGGTCAACCCAGGCCGTGGCAGGCCTGGCTCTGGCCTCGATCTACGGGCCGTTGCTGGCCGCCCCGGAAGGGCGGCGCTTCAAAATCGGCGCGTGCGACTGGTCATTGGGCAAACGGGGCGACCCGGCGGCGTTCGAGGTGGCGAAAGCCATCGGCCTGGATGGCGTGCAGGTGAGCCTTGGGACCGCCGCCGATGACATGCGGTTGCGAAAGGCGGAGGTGCAGGAGCAATACCGGGCGGCGGCGCGCCAGGCGGGTTTGGACATCGCCTCGCTGGCCATCGGCGAGCTCAACGAGGTTCCTTACAAAAGCGATCCCCGGACCGTCGCCTGGGTGAGCGATTCGGTCGGAGTCTGCACCGCGCTGGGCGTGCGCGTGGTGTTGCTGGCGTTCTTTGGCAAGGGCGACTTGCGCGACGACCCGGCCGGCGTGGACGAGGTGGTGCGCCGGTTGAAAGCCGTGGCGCCGAAAGCCGAAAAGGCCGGGGTCGTGCTGGGCATTGAAAGCTGGCTCAGCGCCGGGCAGCATCTGGAGATCCTGGAGCGGGTGGGTTCCAAAGCCGTGCAGGTGTATTACGATGTGTGCAACTCGAACGACCGCGGATATGACATCTACCGCGAAATCCGCCTGCTCGGGGACCGCATTTGCGAGTTGCACGCCAAGGAAAACGGCGCCCTGCTGGGCCAGGGCAAGGTTGACTTTGCCCGGGTGCGCGCGGCCTTGGAAGACATTCAATACCGCGGCTGGGTGCAGATCGAAGGCGCGGTGCCGCCCGGCAAGCCCCTGGTTGAAAGCCACCAGGCCAACTGCCAGTACCTCCGCGGCGTGCTGGGCGCATGATGGGACCGGCCTCCGCACAGGGATATTCCTCCTGCCACCTGCTTGATTGGGGAGCTATCGTTCAAGCATGGCTTTAACTAAACGCCATGAGTTGATCAAGCGCCTGCAAACAACCCGCCAAGCGAGGGGCGCCATTTGACCATCATGACCTGGCAAAACTGGGCGTTTCCTCCGCGCTCGCCTGGCGTGGCGCGGAAAGGGCCTGGCCCCGCCTCGCAGCGCGAGGCGGGGCTGGGGAAGCGGCTTAGCGCCGGATGCGGTAGAATTGGGCGGCGCCGCCGACGGCGCGGACGGCGCGGAATTGGTCCCCGCCCAGCGAGGTGATGGTGGCCGGGGTGTCGGTGTAGCCGGTGGCCACATTCGCCGAGGTCTGGAGGGTAAAGGCGCCGGGGAGGTCACTGCTGCCGGCGGTGAAGTCAATCTGGACCTGGGTGCCGCCGTTGATGAGCTGGATGCTGCGGATGCGGGGCGGCGTCGCCTGGGTGAGGTCATACACCCGCACGTTGTCGAAGAGGCCGAAAGCCAGGAACGGGGCGAGAGGATCGGCCGAGCTGGTGGCATTGATGTCCGAGTGGTTCAGGAGGATGTTGCCGCCGGCGAAGTTGGTGGCGCTGGCGTTGACCGTGGCGATGAGTTTCCCGTCAATGTACCACTTCACCGTGGTGCCCTTCTTTTCGATGACGATGTCGCGCCAGACAAAGGCCTGGGCCCCGGCATAAGTCGCGCCGGTTTGGCCCGGGTAGAGGAACAGTTGTCCGGCCGGGGCGGTGTCCTGGCCAAACTCGGCATAGTAAGGATGGGTGTTGTTGCGCACGCCGGCCACGTTGCCGGCGGCGAACACGCCGCTGGTGTCGCCGTAGCCGGTCGGGGCGGCGCTCGAGTAGGCGCGATAATCCACACTCGAGCCTCCGTCACCGGCTGTGGCGAACCAGACACTGTCCTGGGTGCCACCCGGCCATTGCGGGGTGGTGCCGGCGGTGCCGACGCCGGCGCCGCTGATTTGAGTCGAGCCACTGCCGCCGTCGGGCATCGGGCCGTTGAAGTTCTGCCACAAATCGAAGCGCAGGGCGTAATCCGTCGGGGTGAGGTTCAATCCCGCCGGCGAGATGCTCACGCCGCCGAACACGGCGCTGTAAAGGTTGGCCTGCAACTTCGCGCCGCGGGTGGTGCCGCCGGTGGTGTTCGGGGCCGGCGGGATGCCCACCGAGCTGTAATCAAAGAAGAGGTCGGCCACATAATCCACCTGGGCCGAGGGGTTCACCACCCAGTTGGCGGTGTGGTCGGTGTCGAAATTCTCCGAGTAAAGCAGGGTGGCGGTGGGGATGAAGTCGTCGTCCCGGATGTAAGCCGTGGCGGAAGCCTGGGCGCCCACCAGGTAGCCGGCGCCGGAGGTGACGGTGAGCACGACCGACCGGCTCGGGTCGGTGACATTGTTGTTGATGGGGCGGATGCGGACGAGAGCGTTGGTCTGCCCGGCGGGGATGACCACCGAGGTGCCCACGCCGGTGTAATCCGTTCCGGCCACGGCGGTGCCGCCGAGGTTGAAGTTCACCGTGGTGGCCGCCGCGTTCTGGCTGGAGAGGTTGATGCTGAACCGGGCGTCGTTGTCCGGGTTGCGCTCGTAGGCGTTGGTGCGGAGGGCGGTGACGGTGGCGAACGGAATATCGCCGTCGTCAAGGATGTTCACCGTGGCGGTGTAGTTCGTATAGATGTCATAGTTGCTGTTGCCCAGGAGGAAGAGGGAGACCGTTTCGGTGGATTCGCCAATGGTGTCATTCAGGGGCGTGACCAGGATGGTGGCGGAGGACTGGCCCGCGGGAATCGTGACGGAACCCGGGAGCGCCGTGTAATCCGAGCTGCTGGTGGCGGTGCCGCCCACGCGATAATTCACCGTCAGCGCCGCGGCGGTGCTGCCCGTGCGGGTCACGGTGAAGGCGCCGGTGTCCGATCCGGGCTCGGAAGCGGTGTCGTCGGTGGCGGTGAGGGTGACGACGGGGTTGGGGGGCACGCCCTGGAGGCTGATGACGCGCACGTTGTCATAGATGACGAAATTATCCTGCTTCGGATCGGCGATGGAGGAGTAAATATCCATGTTGCCCAGCATGATGTTGCCGGAGATGCTGCCGCCGCTGTCGGCGAGAGTGTGCTCGGCGATGACATAGCCGTTCATGAGCCAGGTGGTAATGTGCTGCGCGAATTCGTTGGTGCGCTGCCGGATTTCGACCTGCACCCATTGCTTGCCCGGAGCGCCCGGGGTTTCGAATTGCGGCGAGGGGAACAACTGGCTCAGCACCTGTTCTCCGTCAATGACTTCCTCCTCATAGACCAGGTCGCCGTTGCGGTCGAGGAAGCCGCCGAGCTGGCCGGTCCAGCGGGTGTAGCCGGCATAGGCGCGGTAATCGCCCGCGGCCCCGCCCTCGCCCGTGACGGCAAACCAGACGCCGTCGCCGATCGTGCCCGCGTTGTCCCAGGTCACCCCGGTGCCCAGGTGGTTGATGCCGAAGGTGCCGAACTCGGTCGAGCCGGTGCCGCCGAAGGCCGGGCCGTTGTAATTGAGCCACATGTCGAACTTGAGGGCGTAGTCGTCCCCGAAATTCTGGCCGTTGGGATAAATGCTCACCGCCGCCGTCGCCGCCGTGGCGTCGTTCTTGTTGACGTACATTTTCACCCCCTTGCCGCCGCCGTTCGGCGCGGGGGGAATCGTTCCGGTGACGCCATTGCGGGTGAACGTGTTGGTCAGGTAATCGAAGGCAAAAAACACGGCGTAGTCTGGAATGCCGTTTCCCGACCCCTCGGTCACCGTCCAATTGGCGGAGGTGTCGGTGTCGAAGTTGTCCGAGAACAGCACGGTCTGTGCCGGGAGGAGGGGGGAGCTGAGCAGGGCCAGGGCCGCGGTCAGGCCAAGGCTTTTGGACAGGATATGTTTCATGGTTATGAGCGTAGTTTGGGGTCTGGATCTGGCAATTTTGGCTTAACCAAGAGTTTTTTAACCGGGGTGCCGGCTTAAAATCAACCCAAAAAAACAAGACACGATGGCGTTGGCCGTGACCTTCCTCGGGGCCTGCCGTCGTGCCGTCCCCCCCCGCATCCCCCGAGCTCAGCGCGGGACGGGGCCGCAGGCCCGGACGTTCCCGGACGTTCCCCTCCCGGCAGATTTTAAAAGGCAATGGCAGATTCCAGATTATGAAAACGAACTCGATATCCAATTCCGAATCCGTCACTGGTGACCGCACGACCCCGCGCGACGGCAGCGCCTGCCATCCGGTGGAGACAGTCCTTCAGCTTCTCCAGCAGGCCGCGCTGCCGGTCCATGGCATCTTGGAACTGGCCGGACGAGATGCCCGCTACGCGGAGATGCCGGCCGCCCTGCATCCCAAAGCGCTGGAGATCGTCTCAAAAGCCTTTCCCACCGGGCTGTACTCGCACCAGGCGGAGGCGATCGCTGCCTCCCTGCGCGGCCAGGACGTCTGTCTGGCCACTTCGACCGCGTCGGGCAAGAGCCTGGTTTTCATGGCGACGGCGATGCACGAACTTTTTCAGGACCCGCAGGCTCGGGTTCTGGTTCTCTACCCCGCGCGCGCGCTCATCCAGGACCAGCTCGCCAAGTGGGGCGGCATGCTCTCGCCGGCGGGTTTGGACGTGGGATTTATTGATGGCAGTGTCCCGCTGGCCGAGCGCAATCAGATTTTGGAACGAAGCCGGGTGGTCCTGATGACTCCGGATGTGGCCCATGCCTGGCTTATGAGCCACCTGACGGACAGCGCCGTCGCCGCCTTCCGCCAGCGGCTGCGCCTCCTGATCCTCGACGAAGCCCACGTTTACGATGGCGTGTTCGGGACGAACATGGCCTTTTTCCTGCGCCGGCTGCAGGCCGTGTTCTCGCCCCATCGCCTAATCTGCAGCACCGCCACCCTCGGCGCGCCGCAGGACTTTATCTTTGAGCTGACCGGCCGCCAAACCTGCCTCATCGGGCCGGAACAGGATGGGGCCAGCCTGCCGCCCAAGACCCTGATCCTTGCCCGGCCCCACGCCGGCGGGACCTTTGACTTTGCCCCGGTTCTGATCCGGGGGCTGGCCCAGAGCTTCCCGGGACGATTCCTGGTCTTCAGCGACTCCCGGAAGGCGGTCGAAATTCTCACGGCCGCCAGCCACCCGCACGCGCAGCCCACGGCTGAAGCCCCCGAGGCCAGCGAAGGGGCGGCAGCCCGGCCTGACCTGCGGCTGGGCGTGATGCCGTATCGGGCCGGTTACGAGTCCACCGACCGAGCCAGCATCCAGGAAGCGCTTGCCAAAGGTGAACTCCGGGGAGTGGTGAGCACCAGCGCCTTGGAACTCGGCCTGGACATTGGGGAGATTGACCTGGTGGTGCTGCTCGAGACTCCGCCTTCGGTGAAATCGTTCTGGCAACGCCTGGGGCGCGCCGGCCGGCGCCACCGGGGCCTGGGCGTGATCCTCGACACCCGCCATGCCCTTGACGACGGGGAGGCGGGCCTTCGCGCCTACCTTGACCGCCCCCTGGAGCCCAACTGGCTTTACCTGAACAACCGTTATGCCCAATACACCAACGCCCTCTGCGCCGCGGCCGAAATCGCCCAGATCAACGGCCAGTTCGACCGCTCGACCTTCGTTTCATTGCCGCCCCGGTTCAGCCGGTTCCTCGAGGACGAACTCAACCCGGGCGTGCCGGTTGAGGCAGACCTCTACCCGCTGAAACAGGCCGCCGCCGGAGGCCCCCATCGGGAATTCCCGCTGCGCAGCGGGGGCGAAAAGAACTTCCAGGTTCTTACCCCGCAGGGTGCCAGGTTGGGCGAATTGACTTTGTCCCAAGCGCTCCGTGAGGCCTATCCCGGGGCGGTTTACTATTACCTGGCCACTCCCTACCGCGTGCGCCAGTTCAAGTATCGCGACGGGGAAATCATCGCCACCCGGGAAAAGCATTACCGCACCAAACCCGTCGTTCAGGTCATGGTTTTTCCGGACTTTCAACACGGCCTGCTCAAACTGTTCCGGTCCGACGACGGTTTCCTTGCCGAGGCCGAGGTGCAGGTCAGCGAGCGGGTGACGGGCTTCAAGGAGATGCGGGGCCGGAACGAACAGGCCTGGGTTTACCAGCCCGGCAGCTCGTATGCCCAGCAGCCCCTCCAGCGCTTTATTCGGACGACCGGGGTGTGCTGGTATTTCAAGACCGCCGCCGCGGTTTCCGACGCGGTGGTCGAGAGCATCCTGACGGCCTTTTGCAACCAGTACGGCATCCAGAGCCGCGACATCGGGGCCGGGCGATTCCACTCCCGCCAGAACCCACTGGGCGCCGGCGCGGTCAACGGCTTCTGCCTCTATGACAATGTCAACGGGAGCCTGCATTTGACCGAACGGCTCGCGGAAGCGTTTGACGCCGTTCTGCGCCTGGCCATCGAGACCGAGCGCAAGCAGGGTCATGAAACCCTGGCTGGACAGCTCGAGGCGGTGGCCGCCGAGGCACAGGCCCTGGCGCCGGTGCCGGCCAATGGCTCGAACCCGGCTTCCGCTGCCGTCACCGAGTTGGCCGGTTCCTCCGGTTCGTTGGTCACCGTCGTCGCCCCCGGCGAAACCGCGGTTTATACCGACTCAAATGGTTCCCGGGAGGTAACCGTCCTGAGGTGCTTCTACACTCCCATGGGCCTGCAATATCAACTTGCCCATCCCAAACCCACGGTCCGCTGGACCGTTCCGGCGGATTCCGTCGAGCCCATCCACGGCCTCACGCGGACTGTGCTGTTCGACCTGATGACGGGCGAGCAGCAGGCCGCCGCCTGACCGGCCGGCGCCGCCTCGGCACGGGGTCAGCCCTTCATCGCGCGGGCAATCGCGTTCCACCAGAGATCGTGCAGCTCGGCCGCGGTCCAGGACCATTCGCCTGTTCCCACGCGGAGGCGCAACTGCTCGCCGCCGACTGTGCCAATGCGCGTGGCGGGCACGCCCAGCAGCTTCGCCCGCTCGAGGACCTTGACGGCGTCCAGGGCGGCGGTGGTGATGACGACGCGCGCCTGGGCCTCGCCAAACAACAACGCATCCAGCCGCTGGCCGGCCCCGGGCGCCAGTTCGATCTTCGCGCCAATCAGCCGCGGCGTCTCGCGCGCGATTTGCTGGCTGATGCAACATTCCGCCAGCGCCACCGCCAGCCCGCCCTCGCTGCAGTCGTGGGCGCTCTTGACCGAGCCGGAGTGGATCAGGGCCCGAAGCGCCAGGTGCAGGTCCTTCTCCCGGTCCAGGTCGCAGCGGGGGGGCGTCCCCGTCTTCAGACCGTGAATCCTTTGGAGGTAGGCTGAGCCGCCCAGCCCCTGCAGCGGGTCCGTCGCGTCCACCGGGTCGCCCAACAGAATGATGGCATCGCCTTCATCCTTGAACCACTGCGTGGTGATGTGCTCCGCCTTTTCAATCAGGCCCACCATCGCCACGGTCGGCGTGGGGTCAATCGGCCCGTTGGGGCTTTGGTTATAGAGGCTGACGTTGCCGCCGGTCACCGGCGCATTGAATGCCCGGCACGCTTCGCCCAACCCGCGCACCGCCTCGCGAAGCTGCCAGAAAATCTCGGGCTTCAACGGATTGCCGAAATTCAGATTGTCCGTCACGCCCAGCGGGACCGCCCCCGTGCAGGCGAGGTTGCGCGCCGCTTCGGCCACGGCAATCTTGCCGCCCTCATACGGGTCCAGATAAACATACGCCGCGTTGCCGTCCACGGTCAGGGCAATGAACTTCTCCGGCACGGGGGCTCCGGCGGCGGCGGCCGTATCCGGGTTCCATATCGGCAGCGAATCCTCCTTGAGACGCAGGACCGCCGCGTCCGACCCCGGGCATACGGCCGATCCATTTCGCACCATGTGATCGTATTGGCGGTAAACCCAGTTCTTGGAAGCAAGGGTGGGCCACTCGAGCAGCGTTTTGAGTTGCGGCACCGGATCGGTCGTGTCGGGAATCGCCGCCAGAGAAAAAGCGCGCACTGCCGCAAGGTAATCCGGCTCGCGGGCTTCGCGCTGATAAACGGGGGCCTCATCGGCCAGCTTCTTGGCGGGGATGTCGGCCACCAACTGGCCGTGGTTCCGCACCACCATCCGGCCGGTGTCGGTCACCCGCCCGATCTCGGCCCAGGGCAGGTCCCATTTGTCGAAGATGCGTTTGACCTCCTCCTCGCGCCCCTTCTGCACGATGATGAGCATGCGCTCCTGCGACTCGCTGAGCATGATCTCGTAAGGAGTCATGTTGGGGGCGCGCTGCGGCACCTTGGCCAGTTCGATCTCGATGCCCGTCCCGGCGCGCGCCGCCGTTTCGCACGTCGAACAGGTCAACCCCGCCGCGCCCATGTCCTGGATGCCGGCCACCGCGCCGGTGGCCAGCAGCTCGAGGCACGCCTCGCACACCAGCTTCTCCATGAAGGGATCGCCCACCTGCACCGCCCCCCGTTGCTGCTCGGCCGATTCCTCGGTCAGGTCCTGCGAGGCAAACGCCGCGCCGGCCAGCCCGTCGCGCCCCGTGGCCGGTCCGACGTAGAACACCGGGTTGCCGATGCCGCAGGCGCGCCCGCGGGCGATCTGCTCGTGGCGCAGCACGCCCAGGCAGAAGGCGTTGACCAGCGGGTTGCCCTCGTAGCATTTGTCAAAATACACCTCGCCCGCGATGGTGGGGATGCCGAAACAATTCCCATAGTGCGCGATGCCCGCCACCACGCCGCTGAACAGCCGCCGGTTGTTGATCATGGCCGCCCGGTCGTCCTCCGTTTGCGGCAGGCTCTCCGGCGTGATGGGACCGAAGCGCAGCGAGTTGATCGAACACACCGGCCGCGCGCCCATGGTGAAAATGTCCCGGATGATTCCCCCGACGCCGGTCGCGGCCCCCTGAAAGGGTTCGACGGCGCTGGGGTGATTATGCGACTCGATCTTGAACGCGATGGCCAGACCATCGCCAATGTCAATGATCCCCGCGTTTTCCTCGCCCGCGCCCACCAGCACCTTGGGCGACTTCGTCGGGAAGGTCCGCAGCAACGGCCGGCTGTTCTTGTAGGAGCAGTGCTCGCTCCACATCACCGAGAAAATGCCCAGCTCGGTGTACGAAGGCTCGCGGCCGAGGATGGCTTTGATCTTCTCAAATTCCTCGGGCGTCAGGTTGTGTTTCTGAACCAGTTCCGGAGTGATGGCAGGGTCGGTCATGGGAAATTCGGTTCGGGGAAAACCAACGTCCGGTCCTCAGGCAGCCCGGGCCGCGGCGCGCTGTTCCAGGGTGTGAATCATGCTTTCCAGGATGAGACGGCCGTCTGTGCCGCCGAGGATGCTTTCGCTGGCCCGCTCGGGGTGCGGCATCAGGCCGGCCACGTTCCGCGCCTCGTTGCAAACGCCCGCGATGTGGTCGAGCGACCCGTTCGGGTTGGCGGCGTCGGTCGCCTCGCCGCGCGCATTCACGTAGCGCCAGAGAATCTGGCGGTTGGCCCGGAGTCTGGCCAACGTCTCCTCATCGGCAAAGTAACAGCCCTCGCCATGCGCCACCGGGATGCGCAGCAACTTCCCGTCGGGCACGCGATTGGTAAACGGGGAATCCGGGGTCACCGCCTGCAGAAACACGTGTTCGCAGCGGAATTGCAGCGATCGGTTCCGGATCAGCGCCCCGGGCAATAACCCCGCCTCGCACAGAATCTGGAACCCGTTGCAGACGCCCAGGACCAATCCGCCCTGCGCCGCAAACGCCTGCACCGCCTGCATCACCGGGCTGAACCGCGCGATGGCCCCCGTCCGCAAATAGTCGCCATAGCTG
Source organism: Verrucomicrobiota bacterium (assembly GCA_029974925.1). Classification (GTDB taxonomy): domain Bacteria; phylum Verrucomicrobiota; class Verrucomicrobiia; order Limisphaerales; family UBA8199; genus JARKQH01. The sequence continues at coordinate 421 of JARKQH010000345.1, read as the reverse complement.
AATCCGCCGGGCACAAAAACCGCGTCCGCGTCGCCCAGCGATTTCTCTTTGTGCCACAACAGGCGGGCGGAATGTCCGAGCACGTTGCGCAGCACGTGCACCATGTCCTGGTCACAGTTGGACCCGGGGAACTGAAGAACGGCAAAATTCATAAGCGGCTGCGGCGGAGCAATCTCAGAGTTTCGTGAACCACACGCCCCCCGGCTTACTCGAGTTCGAACCGGTAATCCTCGATCACCGGGTTGCTGAGGATTTTATGGCACGCGTCATCAATTTGCTGGCGCGCGGCCTCCCGGTCCGTGGTTGTCAGTTCGATTTCCAGGTACTTCCCCACGTGCACGGCCCCGATTCCGGTATAACCCATGTGTTCGAGCGCGGTCTGGACCGTTTTGCCTTGCGGGTCCACCACCGCTTTCTTCGG
>JARKQH010000304.1 GCA_029974925.1 Verrucomicrobiota bacterium | reverse complement strand
CGACGGCGTTCCCGCTGCCTTTTCTCCGGCAGCCGGGGCCGTTGTCGCCGTCCCCGCCAAAGGTGTTCCGGCATGCATCTCGTTTACGGTTATCGCCTTGTCCTTTTCAGGATTGATAGCGCTGAAAGGCTGGCTCTGTTTTTTCTGAGCGGTATGTTCGATGGCGGGACGGACGCTTCGCTCCGATGGCTTGGCTGTGCGGTTCAGGGGTATGCCCTCTGCCGGCCGTTGATAAACCGGAACGGGCACCGGGGACGTATTGTGACTGCCTGCCGTCTCGTTGGCGCTAAGGTCGATTTCAATCACGGCGGGCTTGTGCGGTGTACGTTCCGCATTTTCTCTCAGGAGAGCATAAGCCGAGAACACGGCCAGGTGAAAAAGCACGGAAAGGGCGACAGATCCGGCAAACGCGAAACGCCCGCCACCACGAAAGGCCGCGTTGATGAAGCAAAAACGGGAATACGGTTCTGAATCAATCGTCATGGTCTGCCCATGTCTCGAAGGAAGCCGAGTGGAAAAATCGACCTATAATAACACTGAAAATATTTTATTCAACATAAAAATAGTACAAAAACAAAAATCGTGCTACGAAAAGAATACTCTTTTTTAAATGATATGCCATGTGGATTCCCAGGCACGGGCGGTAAAAAGGGAGGAGGGAAAGGTGTGTATCGTAAAACGGGATATGATTGATGCTATTTTCGGGTATACTGTTGACTTCCGGGATGAACTCACTTTCGGCAAAAAGAGGCGATACCCTATGGCGCAGGAAGACCTTTCTCAATTGAAGATAGACAAGACGCCCCTGGCCGCCCGCCCGGCCCGGCGCCGGAGCATGCGCTACTGGCTTGCCGGAGCGGTGCTTGCCGCCGTGCTGCTGGTTCTCTATATCAGCGGAGTCCTGAGGCCTGCCATAGAGGTGCGGGTGGTGAGCGTGCAGCGGACCTACCCGTCGCAGGCCTTCACGCTGCTCAACGCCAGCGGCTACGTTGTGGCCCAGCGCAAGGCGGCGGTGGCGTCCAAGGCGACCGGACGGCTGGTGTGGGTAGGTGTGGAGGAGGGGAGCCGGGTGCGGAAGGGCGATGTGCTCGCCCGGCTGGAGAACGAAGATGTGATTGCCCAGCAGGCCCAGGCCGAGGCGAACCTGCGCAACGCGCGCACGGTGCGGGATCAGGCGTCGGCCGAACTCCGCGACGCCGAACTTTCCTTCCGCCGTTTCAGGACCCTACTCTCCGATGGAATCGTGGCCAGGGCCGATTTCGATTCCGCGGAGGCTCGCTATCGCAAGGCGCGGGCCGCGGTCGCCGGGGCCGAGGCCGGCATCGGTGCGTCGGCCGCAGCCCTCGAAGCGGCGAAGGTAGCGGTGGAATACACCCTGATACGCGCCCCCTTCGACGCCGTGGTGCTGACCAAGGACGCGGATGTGGGCGACATCGTGACCCCCCTGGGCGCGGCTGCCAATGCCAAGGCCGCGGTGGTCACCATCGCGGACATGGGATCCCTCCAGGTGGAGGTGGACGTATCGGAATCGAACCTGGGCCAGGTCAGGGAAGGGGGGCCGTGCGAGATCCAGCTGGACGCCATACCGGATACCCGATTCCGCGGCGTGGTCCACATGATCGTGCCCACCGCCGACCGGAGCAAGGCCACGGTGATGGTCAAGGTGCGGTTCCTGGATACGGACCGCCGCATACTGCCGGAGATGAGCGCCAAGGTGGCGATCCTCTCCCGCCCGGTGGGCGCCGCCGACCGTCAACCCGTAACAACGGTCAACCCGGCTGCGGTCGTGGAGCGGCGGGGGAAGAAGGTGGTCTTCCTGGTAAAGGATGACCGCGTGAATGAGATCCCCGTGACCCTCGGC
>JARKQH010000291.1 GCA_029974925.1 Verrucomicrobiota bacterium | reverse complement strand
ACGGGATTTACGCCGCAGGCGGCAAGGCCATGGGCGACGGCCTGACCAACCGCGTGGCGCTGGACAAACCGCTGAAGGTCTTCAGTGTGAACGGGCCGGACCAGACGATCATCCGCGGGGCTTGGGACCCCGCCACCAACGGCCCGGCCGCCATCCGCTGCGCCTGGATGACGGATGGAGCGCAACTCATCGGCTTCACCCTCACGGGCGGTGCCACACTCTCCACGGGGGCATCGACCCGCGATGGCGGCGGCGTTTGGGCCGGTTCGACCAACGCCCTCGTCGCCAACTGTGTCATCAGCAACAACGTTTCGGCCTACCGGGGCGGAGGCGGATGCAACGCCCACTTTGATCGCTGCATTTTTTGGCGAAATCAGGCTGGCTTCCAAGGAGGCGGCGCCCACAACAGCCTGGTCCGAAATTCCTTGGTCGTCAGCAATTATGCAGCAGCCTACGGCGGGGGCGCTTACGGCGGCACCCTCCTCAACTGCACGCTCCAGTTCAATCAAACTCCTCTCTCCGCAGGCGGATGCGGTATCAACTCAGCCCGTGCCCATAACTGCGTGATTATGTTCAATTTCGACAGCCGCATTCCGATGGGGATTGAGGGCAACTACGCCAGCTCCGTGCTGAGCTACTGCTGCACCTACCCCCCTTCGGGCGAAGGCTCCTTCGCCAGCAGTCCCCAGTTGCTCGACTGGTGGCATCTGCCCTCCACCTCCCCCTGTGTCGGGGCGGGCAGCCCCCTCTACGCCTCGGGAACCGACCTCGAAGGCGAACCATGGGCCAATCCCCCCTCCATCGGCTGCGATGAATTCGTGGAAGCCAATCTCACCGGTCCGCTCAGCCTCAGCCTGCAGCTCTTTCCCCCCGTCACCACCGAGGACTGTCAGACCGTCCTTTACGCCTCCCTGACCGGACGGGTCAGCCGGGTGGCCTGGGATTTTGGAGACGGCTCGGTTCTCACCAACGTCACGAGGCTGACCGTGAACCGCACGTGGGCCGAGCCCGGCCTCTACCCCATCACCTGCACGGCTTACAATGCCGACCATCCCGAGGGCGTCTCGGCCACCACCAACTTGCTGGTGCTGGCTTTCACCACCCCCACCCTCACCCCGGGCACTTTTTCCAATGGCACGTTCTCGCTCCTCTTCCCCACCCAACCGGCGGTCTATTATGACGTGTACTATGCCACCGATCTTTCCCCGCCGAGCACCTGGACTTTCCTGAGGTCGGTTTACGGCGACGGCAACCCCGCCTTCATCGTGGATCCCGCGCCCGCCTCGCCAACCCGTTTCTATCGCGTCCGGGTGCGGCAAACACCTTGGTGAACGGGGTACGCCTCCCCCTGACGCCGGAATTTGCCGCAGCGCGCGGGCCTGCCTCGCGCTGCTAAACCCGCCAGCCGCGCTCTGACAACCGCCGTCAGGAGCGAAAGGGGTGTCGCGCCCCCGCTGCCTGAGCGGGGAGAATTTTTTTTTGGGAACCAAAAGGAGGCCTCATGCTTCTCATTAGTATGAATGGCCTTGTAACCGGAGTGCGGCGGCCGGTGGCAGTCGCATGGTGGCTCATGGTGGACTTCGAGGTGCGGTTGCGCCACGGCAGGCGGAGCCCGCCAGGCTGTGGCCGTCGCGGACTTAAGCGGCGGCCGTTGCGGACGAGCCGGGTTGCGAGGGGTAACTGAATCAACCAAACGAAAACCTGAAATGAGAAGAGGAGAGACGATGAAAAGGAAGATTCGATGTCTGGTGAGCTCGGGCGTGGTGGTGTTGGCAGCCTCGCAGGGCGGCCTGCGGGCGGATTCGGTGACGCTCAGTCCCGTGGCGGACACCTTTATCAACAGCGCGCTGCCTGACAGCAATGCGGGAGGAGACACGGCATTTGACGCGGGAACCGATGGCGGGAACCTGGGGGTTCCCGGGGTGCGGCGGGGGCTGTTGCGGTTTGATTTGAGCAGCCTCCCGCCGGGGGCGACCGTAACGTCCGTGGTGTTGCAGTTGAGAGTAACCCGGGTGCCCGGCATCGGCCCGGTGAACTCCACGTTTGACCTCCACCGGCTGACCGCGGCGTGGGGAGAAGGAACCAAGGTGGGGAACAATGGCGCTCCGGCCACGGCCGGGGAAGCGACGTGGAACAGCCGCCAGCACGGCAGCGCGGGCTGGACGAGTCCGGGAGCGCTGGACGACGTTCTGCCGGCCGCCAGCGCATCCACGGCGGTGGGCTCCAGCCTCGGGGCCACTCATTCCTGGACGGGGGCGGGGCTGGCAAGCGACGTCCAGTTCTGGCTGGCCAATCCGGCCCAGAATTATGGGTGGTTGCTGCGGTCGCAGGACGAGGCCAGCGCCAGAACGGTGAGGGGCTTCGGCAGCCGCGAGAGCGGCAATGCGCCGAGCTTGCAGGTGGGGTACACGCCGCCGCCCGCCGTGATTGACGATCCGATCGTCGAACGGATTCCCAAGGGGGATATTGTCATCGAACTGCAAACCGTTGCCGACGGCCTGGCGTCGCCGGTGGGGATGGCGGTGCCGGATGACAACAGCGGCCGGATGTTTGTTTATGACCAGGACGGGCGGGTCTGGGTGGTGACGGCGGGGGGGCGCCTGCCGGCGCCGTTGCTGGACCTGAACGGGCGGTTGGTGCTGCTGGGGGCTTATGATGAACGGGGATTGCTGGGGCTGGCAGTTCATCCGAACTTTGCGCAAAACCCGTACCTTTACACCTACACCTCCGAGCCGTATGGCGGCCCGGCGGACTTTCAGAATGGACTGGGCGCGACCAACAATCATCAGTCCGTGATAGCGGAATGGCGGATCAGCGCGGGCAACTCGAACGTGGTGGACGTTTCAAGCCGGCGCGAAATAATGCGGCTCGACCAGCCGCAATCGAATCACAACGGGGGAGCGATGCACTTCGGCCCGGACGGGTATCTTTACATCACGCTCGGGGATGGCGGCCAGGCCAACGACGTCGGCGCCGGCCATGTTCCCGGCGGCAACGCCCAGGAACTGGGGGTGATTCACGGCAAGCTGATCCGGATAGATGTGGCGGGGTCCAACTCCGCCAACGGACAGTACGGCATCCCGGCAAGCAACCCCTTTGTCGGCACCAACGGACTGGATGAAATCTACGCTTATGGTCTGCGCAATCCGTTCACGTTCAGCTTTGATCGCAACACCGGAGACCTGTACCTGACCGACGTCGGACAGCGCAAAGTCGAGGAAGTCAACCGGATCACGGCCGGCGGCAATTACGGCTGGAATCTTCGTGAAGGGTCATTCTGGTTCGACCCGGCCACCGGCAATCTGGTCACCGCTCCGGTGCGGACCCCGCCGCCGGATTTGATCGACCCGATTGCACAGTACGACCACGATGACGGCGCGGCGGCGATTGGAGGGTATGTTTACCGCGGCTCGGCGATTCCAGCGTTGGCGGGGCGGTTTGTTTTCGGGGATTGGGGGTCGTTTGCCGCGCCGAGCGGGCGCTTGTTTTACCTGGACGCGACCAACGGCGTCAAAGAACTGATCATCGGCGCCGAGGATCGTCCGCTGGGACTGTGGTTGAAGGGGTTCGGGCAGGGGCCGGATGGCGAGTTGTATGTGCTGGGCAACCGCTGGCTCGGCCCGAGCGGCAAAACCGGGCGCGTGATGAAAATCGTGCCCCTGGCGTCACCCGTGGCGATGACGGCGGTTGCGGTGAGTGGCACCAACGTGGCGGCGTCGTGGTCGGGAGGCGCGGGGCCGTTCGCCGTTCAGCGAAAAGCCTCCCTGGACGAACCCGTGTGGGCGAACGCCGGCGTGACCAACCTGCGGTCCGCCGTGGTGGCCCAGGACCGCTCGAGCGGCTTCTTCCGGGTTCGAGATGCCGGGCCGCAGCGCGCCGTGCCGCTCAGCGCCGCGCTTTCCGGCGCGTCGGAGGTGCCCGCGACACCATCTCCAGGGACGGGATTGGGGCTGTTTGTGCTGGAGGGCAACACCCTCAGTTTCAACCTTCGCTACACCGGTCTTTTGTCGGAGGCGAATGCGGCGCACGTGCACGGGCCGGCGGGTGCGAGCGGCAATGCGTCGGTGCTGGTCAATCTCGCGCCGTACAACGGTGGCGCCTGGGGGACCAACGGAACGCTGTCGGGGGTGGTGGTGCTGACCGACGAACAGAAAGCCCTGGTGCTGGCGGGCAAAACCTACGTGAACATTCATACCCCCGGCTATCCCGGCGGCGAAATTCGCGGCCAGATCGCCCCGGTCAACTTCCAGGCCATCCTGAGTGCCGCCTACGAAAACTCGCCGGTCACATCGTCGGGAACCGGCCTGGCAAACCTGGCCTTGGTGGGAAACCAGCTCACGTTCAATGTCACCTATGGCGGGTTGACCGCCGCCGCCAATGCCGCCCATATTCACGGCCCCGCCGGACCCCGGGGTGATGCGGGCGTGCTGATCAACCTGGCTCCGTTCAACGGCGGTGGATTCGGCGCCGCCGGCAGTCTGTCGGGAACTGTCACGCTCAACGCGGCCCAGTTGGCGGCTGTGATTGACGGCCTGACCTACCTCAACTTCCATACGCCGAACCATCCGGGAGGCGAAATCCGCGGCCAGATTCTTCCCCACCCGACCGGCGTGCCGCTGACGGTCCTGCTCTCCGGCCTGGCGGAACGCCCGGTTGCGCTCACCAACGCCGCCTCGGGGGAGGGAACGATGAGTCTCGAGGGCAACCTCCTCACATTCAACATCGCCTACCGCGGATTGTCCGGCCCCGCCACCGCGGCGCACATCCATGGGATGACCAACACCACGCAAAGCGCGGGGGTGCTTGTGAACCTGGCTCCGTTCAACGGCGGCAGCTTTGGCGTGGCGGGGACCTTGTCGGGCTCGGTCGCACTCACTCCCGAGCAGCGGGAGGCGGTGCTGCGGGGCCTGACCTATGTGAACCTCCACACGGCAAGCAATCCCGGCGGGGAAATCCGCGGCCAGATTGCGCCGGTGGCGATGAGCGCCGGCTTGAGTGGTTACAACGAGCGCCCCAGTCCGGCCGCCACCTCCGGCAGCGGCTTTGCCACCCTGGCCCTGGTGCGGGATCAACTCACCCTGGCGCTGGCCTACGAAAACCTGCTCAGCCCCGCGACCATGGCCCATATCCACGGCCCCGCCGGCTTCACGGGCTCCGCGGGCGTGCTGGTGGATTTGGCCCCGCTCAACGGAGGCGCTTTCGGGACGGCGGGCAGCTTGTCGGGGACGGTCACACTGCCGGTGCCGACGCTGCTGAATGTGATTGACACGCAGACCTACATCAATCTGCACACGACCAATTATCCCGGCGGAGAAATCCGCGGCCACCTCATGCGGTGAGGCGCCGGCCAGCCCGGTGACGCCGCGGTCTCAGCGCGGCGTCACCCTGGGCCAGGCCAGGGGAACGCCGTCCTGTGTGAGCCGGTTTTGGAATTCCCGCAGCAAGTCCGGCTTGGCGCGGACTTCGCGAGGAACCCGTTTTTTGCCGACACAAAAGGCGGCGAGGGCGCCAGCGGCTTCGCCGATGTTCCATTCCACCGGGTGAAGGCGGTAACAGCCGTTGGTGATATGGGTCACCCCGAGGTTTTTGCAACCCGCCAGGAGGTTCTCGACGCGTTTGGGCAACAGCGCGCCCAGCGGGATCTGGAAGGGCAGCGAGCTGATATCAATGTAATTGTCCCCGCCGGTGCTGGGATGCAAGTCAATGCGGTAGCTGCCGATACCGACCGAGTCGTTGAAAATCTCGGCGCTGACCTCGCCGGGTTTGGCGCCGGTGGCTTTGGCGCGGGCGTCGGTCCCGACATGCTGTTCGAGCACTGTGAACTCGGCCTGGATGCGGCGGCTTTCGCGGATGTAGGGGTATTTGGCAAGGCCATCCTCCGTGCCGACGATGTCCGGACGCAACCGGAGTCCTTTCCACCCTGTGCCACCGTCAGGGCGGGGCGCTTCGGTCTGCAGCCAGTAAAGGAGCGAGAGGCTGAGTTGTTTGGCGCGCTGGAGATGGCGGGCGGCTTCATCCGGGGGCACCTCGAAGGGATTGCCCAGGAGGTAGTCGTTCTGCGGCCAGTTGACCAGGGTGATGTCTCCCGCGTAGGTGCCGGGGCGGAAGTTGGCGCGGTCAATGATGCGGCGGTACAGAAAGAAGCCGGTGGCCTGGTCCGCGTCGAAGCCGTAATCGCGGGGTTGGAGGGTGACCGGGTGGGAATAGACGAAGCTGAGAAGTTTGCCCGGCCAGGGCGGCTTCAACTCGGGCACGAAGTCGCGCCAGAATTCGTATTCCGCCGGTTTGTCAATGGTGTGATCCTCGCCTTTGAGATAATCCATGGCGAAGCAGCACGTAAAGGCCTGCATGTTGTGCGGGGCGGCCTCGGGCGGGGCGTGCGGCTCGCCGGTGTCCCGCTGCGATTCGGCGCCCGTGACATACTCAGTCCGCGTCAACGGCAACAGGTCCCCCATTTCAGTGGCATCAATGAAATAAGGCGCGCGCAGCACCCGTTCGCGGCCGGATTCAAGGCTGCGGACCTGGACCGCCTCAACCCGATCCCCGTTGGTCAAAGCGGCCGTGGCCACATGACGGAGCAGCACCGTGACGCGGTTGCCGGCGACGTAAGGGGCGAGCATTTCCTCCAGCGCGGCCAGCGAGACCCGGGGCTCGTGGCAGAGGCGTGAAACCGCCCCATTGCCGGGGTTGAGATAGGGGACCGCCCGCGCCTCGGCGGTGAGGGGGAAATTGCGGGAATAGTAGTCGCGGATGCGCCGGCGGAGCTCGAGGTAACTGCGGGTGCCGCCAAAGGTCTCAATCCATGGATTCTCGTCGGGCGGAACCGCCTGGGCCGTCAATTGGCCGCCGATCCAGTCGGTTTCCTCGGTCAGGATCACCCGCAAGCCGTTGCGGGCGGCGGCCAAGGCCGCGGCACAGCCGCCCGTGCCGCCGCCGATGATTACCAAGTCGGCCGCCATCTCCTTCGCCGGGGTCCGCTTGCTGCCCGCCGAGGGGCTTGACCCGGCCCGGTCCTGAGCCAGGCCGGGCGTGGCGGCCGCGACGACCGGCGCGGCGGCGGCCAGCGTCTTGATGAAGGCGCGACGGGAATGTCCGCTGCTGTTCATAAAGTTGGGTGGTGGCGACGTCGGATGACCTGGCGAGAAGTCCAGGCAAAGGTTACGCGCGCCGGGAGTAGGGCAGCGACCACGGCTTGCGGTACTTGACCCCGACCAGCCGGTCAGCTTCGCGATCATCCACAATGCGCTCCTTGACGGGGTCCCAAACCACTTTCCGGCCGGACCGATAGGCGATGTTGCCCAGGTGGGCCACGGTGGAAACGTGATGGCCGACTTCGAGATTGAGCACCGGCTGCTTGCGGCTCCTGACGCAATCAAGGAAATTTCGCACGTGGGCCGGGCGGGGGTTGCCGCTGCCGGGTTTGCGCTGCGAGTCGAGGTTGGCCTGTTTGCGTTCGGTGATGATCTCCCAGCCGCTGTCGTTGAGGATGATGGTGCCCTCGGAGCCGCTCCATTGCACGCCCCAGGAACGGCCATTGAGGCCGTTGTTGAGTCCGGCTTTGTGTTCCCAAACCAGCGTGAAGGTGGGGAACTCATAGACCGCGATCTGCGAGTCAGGCGTTTCGGAGTCATCATCGAGCACGAATTTGCCGCCCGAGGCGTAGGCCGAGCGCGGCGGTTCCATGCCCATGCCCATGAGCATCATATTGATCAAATGCACGCCCCAATCAGTCATCAAGCCGCCCGCGTAATCCCAGAACCACCGGAAGTTGAAATGGAAGCGGTTGGGATTGAAGGGCCGTTTCGGCGCCGGGCCAAGCCACATGTCGTAGTCCACGCCGGGCGGCGGTTCGCAATCGGGTTTGTGGCCGATGCTGGGAAGCCAGTCGAGGTAGGCCCAGCCCCGAACCAGGCCGACTTTGCCCAGTTTGCCGGAGCGCACCATTTCGGCGGCTTCGATGATGTGCTGGCAACTGCGCCACTGCGATCCCATTTGAACCACGCGGTTATGGCGCCGGGCCGCTTCGACCATGGCGCGGCCTTCGTCAATGGTGGTGGCCAGCGGTTTCTCGACATACACGTCCTTGCCGGCCTGGCAGGCGGCGACGGTGATCAGGGCGTGCCAGTGCGCCTGGGTGGCGACGATGACGGCGTCAACGGATTTGTCGTCGAGGAGCTTGCGGAAGTCGTGGTAGGCGGCGACCCGATCGCCGCCGGCCTTCTGGCGGACGGCGGCGAGCCGCTTGGCGTTGACGTCGCAGACGGCGACCATGCGGACGCCGGGCAGTTTCTGGAAGCTGGGCATGACCTGTTCGGCGCCGCGGGCGCCGCAGCCGATCAGGCCGAGGTGGATGGAGTCGTTGGGTCCGGGCGTGGCCGTCGTGGCGGCGGCGTGGTGCCAGGGGCGGGCGGCGGCGGCCGTCGCGGCGAGTGCGCCGGCGGTCGTGGTGCCCAGGAACTGCCTGCGGGTGGACTCGGCGTTCGTCATGGCGGGGGTCCTTCGGCGCCCGGAGCCGTCGCCGTCCGCGGGTGGGTGCTCGGGGCGCGTGGCCCGATTATCCGCCGTGCGGTCCCGCGAATGAAGAGCGTCGAGTCGAGCTGGTTGAGCCTGGCGGGCGACAGTCGGCGGCGCCGGGGTGCCCGGTGGGAGCGGTCGGGCGCAGAAAAAAGGCGGGCCGCCACCAGCGGACACCGCCTGCCAATGCCTCAAATCAGAAACGATCACCTTGCAAGGAATCGCCTCCTTTCGGTGCATTGACTGTGAGTCCCCCTGTCCAGGACGGGGATGACTCACCAGGGATGGTACGTGTCGAGCCGGGCTTTGTCAATGACGAGCCCGGCGTCTTTCTGGTCCGGCGTCTTTCTGGCCCGGAGGGCCGACCGGCGCGGTTCACGGGCCGAGGCGAAGGGCGTCGATCTCGACGTCGATCTCGCTCTGGCTACAGGGATCGAACCGGAGGCGGGTGATGGTCCCGCGCCAGCGGGGGTTGTCGGCGACCGGGATGCGGTAGTCGTGCCACTGGCCGTCGCCGAGGACGGCGACGCGGGCGCTGTTCGCCTCGCTCTCGGGCCGTTGGCCGGTGTGCCAGAAGAGCTGGGCGGTGTCGCGGAAGGGCTGGCCGTCGCCGCGGCGGAGCCGCATGCGGACGGTCACGGCGGGGAACCGGCTTGCCGGCACGGTCAGGGGAGGGCTGATCAGGGCCGGGTCGCGGCCGGTGGTGCGCGACCGCAGGGCGCCGCTCTCCGCGCGCGTGGGGGTCATGTCCATCATGGCGGACCAGCCGTCGGGGCCCTGGGCGAAGTCCCAGGCGGTGGGTGCCGGCGGCTCGGGCGGGACCTCATAGGGGCCGAGGCCCACGTCGTCCGGCGTCAGGTCCAGG
>JARKQH010000219.1 GCA_029974925.1 Verrucomicrobiota bacterium | reverse complement strand
TCAGCCGCGCATCATCCGCCTGCTGGTGACGGCCTACACGGATTACGACGCCGCCATTGCCGCCATCAACACCGGCTCCATCTACAAATACGTCGAAAAGCCCTGGGACCCGCCCCAGCTCGAGAACACGCTCAAGCGCGGCCTCGAGTTCTTCATGGTCCAGCGCGAGCGCGACCAGCTCCTGCGGGAGAAGCTGTCGGTGCTGCACAACATGATGATCGCCGACCGCATCGTCAGTCTCGGCCTGCTGGCGGCCGGTCTGAGCCATCACATCCGCAACTCGCTGGTGGCAGTCAAGACGTTTCTGGACCTGGCCCCCGCCAAGATGGCGGAGGAAAAGGCGGACCTCAACGGGCTGCGCAATCCCGATTTTTGGAAGGAATACTACCAGAACGTCCAGAACCAGATTAACCGCATTAACAACCTCCTCAAGGACCTCTGGAGCGCCGCCGAAAAGCCCACCTTCGAATTCGCGGACCAGGTCAACCTGCGCCAGGTGGTCGAGGACACTTATGCCCAGCTTCGTCCCAGCTTTGCGGAAAAGCAGATTCAGTTCGAGAACCGCATTCCCGCCGACCTGCCGGTCCTGAACGTGGACAAACCGAAATTCTACCGCCTGTTCGATTTGCTGCTGAAGGACGAACTGGCCAGCCTGCCCCCCGGCACCGGCGTGGTGTTCACCGCCGAAACCGCGTCGAATGGCGCGGGCCCGGAAAAACAACAGGTCAAAATCCAGCTCACGGACAATGGGCCCGGCCTGCCCCAGGAAGCGCTGCGCATCGTCTTCGACCCGTTCGTGGTGCGCAGCGACACCCCCATGGAATACGGCATCCACCTCATGGCGTGCTTTTTTATCGTCCACCACCACGGCGGGCGCATCGAAGCCCGCAACAACACCGGGCAGCCGGGCACCACCTTCACCCTGCGATTGCCGGTGAACCCTGCCCAGAGCGTGCCTGCCAGGCCGGAGCACGACTTCCTTCAAAAAGTGCTGTTGAGTGATTCCCTCTGGGAGAAACTCATTTCCTCGGAGTAGTCAGCGCCCCCGCCCCGGCCCTTGCGGCCGGAACGTCCGAGTCGCCGATTGACGGCGTGCGCCTTCTGCTCAACACTGGGCGGCGCATGACGCCATGACCCGCTGCCGGTGGACAGTCGTAGGCCTTTTGTTTTTCGCCGTGACCGTCAATTATATTGACCGGGCGGTGCTGGGGGTGCTCAAGCCGTTGCTGGATCAGGAACTGGGGTGGGACCAGAAAGACTATGGCTGGATGGTCACCGCGTTTCAGGCCAGCTACGCCGCCGGTTACCTCCTGGCCGGCCGGCTCTTCGACCGCATTGGAGTACGGGTGGGTTTTCTGCTGGCCGTGTCGCTCTGGAGTCTGGCGGCCATGGCCCATGCGGTGGCCCGGTCGGTGCTGGCGTTCAGCATCGCCCGCTCGGTGCTGGGGCTGGCCGAGGGCGGCTGTTTTCCGGCGGCCATCAAGGCGGTTACCGAGTGGTTTCCCCGCGAGCAGCGGGCTTATGCCACGGGATTGTTTAATGCGGGAAGCAACGTGGGGGCCATCCTTTGTCCGATGGTGGTTCCCTGGCTGGCCCATGCCTGGGGCTGGCAGGGCGCGTTTGTCGCCACCGGCGCCGTCGGTTTCCTCTGGGTTGCCGCCTGGTTCAGCCTCTATCACGCGCCGGAGACGCACCCGCGCATTTCCGAAGCGGAGCTGGCCTATATCCGCAAAGATCCGCCGGAAGCGGCCGCCAAAATCCCCTGGCTGGCATTGCTGCGCCACAAACAGACCTGGGCCTTCATGGCGGGCATGATGGCTTCCGCGCCGGTCTGGTGGTTCTACATCTTCTGGATTCCGGATTTCCTGAACAAGCGGTATGGGTTGAATCTGACCCAGAGCAGCCTGCCGTTGATGGCAATTTTCTTCTTTTCGAGTTTTGGCGGCATCAGCGGCGGCTGGCTTTCCTCGGCCCTGCTCCGCCGCGGTTGGTCGGCCAATGCCGCCCGAAAAACCGCGCTGTTGGTTTGCTCGCTGGCCGTGCTGCCGGTCTTCGCCACCCCGCTGGTGCCCCACGTGTGGTGGGCGGTGGGGCTGGTGACGCTGGCCGCCGCCGCGCATTGCGGTTATGCCGCCAACCTATACACCCTGGTGAGTGACACCGTGCCGCGGCAGGCGGTGAGCTCGGTCGTGGGCATCGGCGGCATGGCGGGCTCGGTTGCGGGCATGTTCTTCGCCCAGGTCGTCTCCCGCATTTTACATTTCACACACAACAACTATCTCGTTCCCTTTGCCCTGGCCGCCACCACCTATCTGCTCGCCCTCGGTCTGATCCACCTGCTCCTGCCGCGCCTGGAGCCCATGCCCCTGTCTGATCGCCTGACGGCCAGCACCAGACAGCCGCAAATCAACGCCTCCCGACCATGAGCACGCTCACCAGCCGCGAACGCGTCCGCCTCGCCCTCGATCACCAGGAACCCGACCGCGTGCCGGTGGATTTTGGGGCCAGCCGCATCACTGGCATCGGCGCGATTGCCTACCGCAACCTCCTGCAGCACCTTGGATGGGAGGAGGAGGTCAAGGTTTATGACGTCAAACAGCAGCTCGCCGAGCCTTCGTTGGCAGTGCTGAACCGCCTCGGGGCGGACGTCGTGCAGGTGCACCGCCTGGGGCCGACCAGCGGTCTCCCCTTCCTGGAAATTGACCGCTGGAAAGCCGGCCGCTTGACCGACGGCTCGCCCTGCCTTGTCCCGGCCGCGTATGAGGAAAGCCGGGGCGCGGACGGGGCCGTTGAACTGCGTCGCAACGGCCAGCTCTGCGCCTGGCGGGCCCCGGAATCCTTTTACTTTGATGTCTGCTACGCGCCGCTGGCCGACGCCCAGACGCCGGCGGACATCAACGCCTTTGTGTGGCCCGATCCCTGGACCGAGCGCGAGGAGGCGTATCTCAAAGACCGCATCCAGCAGCTTTATTACGGCACGGACAAAGCGCTGTTCGCCGGCCTGCCGATGCTCGTCTGCTCGTTTTTTGAAATCAGCCTGGTGCTGTTCGGCTTCGAGAACTTCATGATGAAACTCGCCTCCGAGCGCGACCTGGTCGAATACTGGCTCGAGGCCAAGCTGGCGCACGACCTGGCCATCCTCGACAAGTTCCTCGCCATTGCCGGCCCGTACCTCGAGGCGATTCAGATGAACGATGACTTTGGCGCGCAGGACAGCCTGCAAATCTCGCCACGGCTCTACCGCGAATTGTTCAAGCCCCGCCAGAAGCGATGGATCGAGTTTGTCAAGGCGCGGACGCGGGCGAAGGTTTTCATGCATTGCGACGGCGCGATTCGGGAAATCCTGCCCGATTTCATTGAAATCGGCATTGACGTTTTGAACCCGCTCCAGACTTCCGCCCGCGGCATGGACCCGAGGGAAATCAAACGCCAGTTTGGCCGGGACCTGGCGTTTTGGGGCGGCGGCGTCGAGACTCAAACCACCCTCCCGTTCGGCACCTGCGACGATGTCCGCCGCGAGGTGCGCGAGCGCATCCGGCTCCTGGGGCCGGGAGGCGGCTTCGTCTTTGCCACCATCCACAACATCCAGCCGGATATTCCGCCGGAGAAGGTCCTGGCGATTTACGAAACCGTGGCGGAATGCGGCCGGTATCCTTTGTCATGAACTGGCTGGCGGCTTTGCGCGTGACATTATTCCTTTGGTTGGCTGGCGGGCTTCCGGGCGGGAGGTAACACTGGGTTGAAGAGTATGGAAACGGATTGGCAACAACTGCAGGAACTTGCGCTGGAGGAGGTCGAGGCCACCCTGGCAGACCTGCCCGCTCCGCTGCGCGAAAAGGCCCGGGCCCTGCCCGTCACCTTCCAGCGCCAGCCCAATCCCGACCAGGTTCGCGACGGCATCGCCCCGGACACCCTCGGGTTGTTTGTCGGTCCGGAGCATGCTTATCAGGAAACCTCGCTCGAGCCGATCCCGCCCCAAATCATTCTGTTTCTCGAGAACCTTTGGGAGTTCTCAGACGCGGATGAGGAGATCTTTCTCGACGAGGTCCACACCACCTACCTCCACGAGCTGGGCCATTATCTCGGCCTGGACGAAGAGGACCTGTTCGACCGCGGTCTGGACTGAAGCCGCGCGCGGGTTTGCCATCCCGCCAGTCAGGGCGCGAAGTCCAAGAGCGCAACCAAACCGACCCGCGTCGTTAGGCACCGCGCTCAGGATGTTTTTTTGTGTCGCAAGCTCCTGAGGAGGTTGAATCCGCGGTGGGGACTCGAGCGCAAAGCCCGGCGGATTTCCGGTTCAGACGGGGCCTCCGCCCGCTCGGACAACCGGCAGGGCCGGTGCGACTGACGCCCAGGTTGCGAGGCCCAAGTTGGTGCTTGCCGAAAGGCGGCCGCCGTTGTTGCATGGACCGTCGCCACCGGCGATCAAGTGCAAGCAATGCAGCTTTACCCGAAACATTACTGCGGCGTCTTCGGCGTTTATGGCCATCCGAGCGCCGCGGAACTGACTTACTACGGCCTTTACGCGCTCCAGCATCGAGGGCAGGAAAGCGCCGGAATTGTCACGTCGGACGGCCAGTCGTTTCATGAACTCAAAGGCATGGGGCTGGTTTCGCAGGTGTTCAAGGGCGGCGCGCTGCAGGAACTGCAGGGCCACATCGCCGTCGGCCATACCCGCTACTCCACCACCGGTTCGAGCCAGCTTCGCAATGCCCAACCCCTGACCGTGGACTGCGCCCGCGGCCAGATTGCCATTGCCCACAACGGCAACCTGACCAACGCCGCCGCCCTCCGCGCCGCCCTGGAAGCCCGCGGGTCCATCTTCCAAACCACGGTGGACAGCGAGATTATTCTCCACCTGATGGCCCAGCCGGACCCGGTGGGCCACTCGAACAGCCTCCTCCAGGCGGTGCGCCGGATCGAGGGGGCCTACTCGCTCGTGGTGATGACCGAAAACGAGCTGATCGGCGTGCGGGATCCGCACGGCTTCCGTCCGCTCTGCCTGGGGCGGCTGGACGACGCCTACGTCCTCGCCAGCGAAACCTGCGCGCTGGACCTCATCCATGCGAAATTTGTGCGGGATGTCGAGCCCGGCGAAATCGTGGTCATCAACCAGCAGGGCGTCCAGAGTCTCCAGGCGTTTCCCGAGCATCCCCGCCGCGCCTTCTGCATTTTTGAATACGTCTATTTTGCGCGGCCGGACAGCACCATCGCGGGCCGCAACGTGTACAAGGTGCGGGTGGACATGGGGCGGGAACTGGCGCGCCAGTTCCCCATCGCGGCCGACGTGGTGGTGCCGGTGCCGGACAGCGGGAATTGCGCCGCGCTGGGGTATTCGCTCGAATCGGGCATCCCGTTCGAGATGGCCTTTGTTCGGAACCATTATGTGGGCCGCAGCTTTCTCCAACCTTCGCAGCTCATCCGCGATTTCAGTGTCCGCGTCAAACTGAACCTGATCGAGGAACTGGTGAAAGACAAGCGGGTGATTGTCGTGGACGACTCGATCGTGCGGGGGACCACCTGCAAGGCGCGGGTCAACAACCTCAAGGAGGCCGGCGCCCGCGAAGTCCACGTCCTGGTGAGCTGCCCGCCGCACATGCATCCCTGTGTGTATGGGATTGATTTTCCCGATCGGAGCAAGCTGATGGCCGCCAACCATCCGCTCGAGGAAATCCGCAAATACCTCAACGCCGATTCGCTTCATTACCTCTCCCAGGAGGGCATGGTGCGCGCCACGGGCCTGCCCGCCACCGCCTTCTGCATGGCCTGTTACGACGGCAATTACCCCGTGGCGTTTGACCCCGCTACGGACAAGGAAATCATCGAACGCCGCCGCCACCGCCTTCCCACTCTCGGTGAGTCGGTCGTCCGCGAAAAAGCTCAAATCCCCCTGCTCTAGCCCGGTGACAACGCTTCTGCGCCTGTAGTTTCCATGGAACGCCGCACTTGGCAGCCCCCCAACAACGCCCTCCCTCGGCCCCGGGCTGCCCGGCCCTTGGCTCCGCGACCGTGGACCGGCCGTGCAGACCTCCGGGCCCAGCAGGGCAAACCGCTCCGGGCGGTTCAGGGCGGCTCAAATTGCGCCGCGGTCTGTTGCCTGGGGCTTGTCCTGCTCGCTCTGCTGACCGCCTCTGGCGCGCCGTCCTCCGCCAGCCCGGAAGGCTCATGGGCCGGGGTCCTCCAACAAGCTGAACTGCGCCTTCGCCTCGGCGTCCACATCACGCGGGACGCCACCGGCCAGCTCGCGGGCACCCTCGACAGCGTGGACCAAGGCGCGCGTGGGATTCCCCTGGATGGTGTTCATTTCGAGCGGGGGACCCTCCAGTTCGAGCTTAAACAACTCGGCTGCCGGTATGAGGGCACACTGGATGCCGCAGGCAACACCCTGTCCGGGAAATGGCTGCAGGCCGGACACTCCTTCCCCTTGGTTCTGGCGAGGATGCCCACCAACCCGCCGCCTGACAGCGCCGAGCCGCTAACGCCCGAGCAACTGGCAGCCAGCCGCGAGGCCGCCCGGCGCGTGTCCGGTCTCTGGCAGGCCCGGGTGGTTCAAGATGGCACAACCAACTTGCTGCGACTCAAATTGTGGCGCGCGGCCAACGGCGCCGCCCGCGCCGCCTTCGACAGCTCGCTTCATTCCGCCGTCAATCTCCCAGTGACCGACATCGGCTGGCAAGACGGGCGCCTGGCCTTCACCGTTCCCGGGCTTGGGGCCTCCTTCTCGGGAACGGTTGGCACGGCTCCAGACCGGTTGACCGGCGCATGGCGGCAATCGGACGCATCGGTCCCGGTGGAATTCACCAAAGTCCCCCCTATGCGGCCCTGAAACACCAGGCCGTCGCTCGGGCAGCGCCTGCCACAACCAGCGACCGGCAATGCCTCAACCGCGGGATGCGCCCCGGTTCAACAATTCGAGGGTGCGTTCGTCGCGGCTCCCGCCGAAATACTTGTCCAGCACGCGGCTGAAAACCAATCCCGGACCCCCGGCACACTCAAACAGTGTCATCGAGGAGCGGAGTTTCAGGTCATCCGGAAACGGGAAGACCTCGGATACCGTCCGGCCCTCCAGGCCGAGGACCGTCCCGGCGCACTCGACCAGGCGCGAGCCCAGCACCGGATGTTCGAGGTAAGCCCGGGCTTCCTCAAGACTCTGGATGGCGAAATGCACAGAGGTGGAGGAAGAGCCAAGGCCCGCGATTTGCGGGAAGATGAACCACATCCAGTGCGTCCGCTTGCGGCCGCTTCGCAGTTCGGCCAGCACCCGGTCATAAACCGGCGCCTGGGCCGTTACAAACCGTTCGAGGTTGAAAAGCGGCGCCTTTGGGGGAGGCCCCTGACCCGAAGGGGAAGGGGGACTGGCTTGCATGGGTTGGAATGCCGCGCCCGCGGCTGCGCCCGCCGGGGTCCTTCACGCCAGCGGGGCGGCGAACGGCCCGCTACATGTCCTGCTGGTTGGCCCAGATCGGATTAATCGTCCACATGATCTCGTTGTGGAACTGGTTGTCGTTGTTCCAACGACGGCGCCAGATGTTGTTCACCTTCGGGTCAATCACCTCGTTGCGAATCGGGGACTCGACGTGGCCGTCGGTGAAGAGAAGGTCCGTGCGGCGGTTATGGCGGTTGGACGGCCATTCGGTGTGGCCCGGACTCGGGTCCGTCGGGTCCATGTTGGCGTTGAAAAAGATGAGCGCGGGGTTCTTTTGCGCCGGAACATCCCCCAGCGCGATCATCTGGCTCGGGCTGACCACCATCGTGTCTTTGACCGGCCCCTGGTACCACCCGCCATCAATATCGCCGCCCAGACCGAGCTGCGGCCGGTGGGAAATGCTCAAGCCCCAGTCGTTCATGCCCAGCGAAAAGCGCGAGCGCTCGCTGATGCCGTACGGATCAAACCCGCCCGTCGGCGCGTTGGCGCCCAGCGTCTTGTTGATATTGGTGTCCCACGCGCTTTCCGGCAGGGCGGCCGGGCAGGAAAACGCCTTGCGATTGTCGCCCATGTACTTGAGCAGGCGCGGCGGCCAGACATAATAAAAACCGCGCACGACCGACAGGCAGCCGGGGTATTGATTGTAGTCCCCCACGTACATGACCAGCGAAATCCCGATCTGCCGCATGTTGTTGATGCAGGAGGTCTGCTGGGCGCGGGTCTTGGCGCGGGACAACGCCGGCAGAAGCATGGCCGCCAGAATCGCAATAATGGCGATGACCACGAGCAGTTCGATCAACGTGAACGCCCGCTTGCCGCGGGAGCCACCGGTCCCCTGTGCCCCCCGCTGATTCTCATCTCTCGAAGATAACTTAATGAATGTTTTCATCGCAGAAACACCGTCTTGGGGAAATATCTGATATTCGGCGGCGATTGGCCAGTAAATACGTTAGACCGAACGTAAAGAACTTTGACATTCCAGCTTCCAAGCTTGACCGCGGGCGGGCGGCATGGAAAGCTGCCGCGGTTATGAAACGGATGATTGCCTTGGTCGTCGCTCTGGCCGCTTTGGCCATGGTGGCCGCCCCTGCCACTGCCGAGCCGAAAGCAGAGAAAAAGCTCACCTGCTGTCAAAAGGCGCAGGCTGAAGGCAAGGAATGCCGCAACCGCTGCTGTGTCGCGGCGCACCGGGAGGGGAAATCCTGCACCAAGTGCAATCCCGGCAAGGAAGACCTGGCGTTGCTGAAGAAAGCCGCCCCCAAGGCTCGAAAGCAATAGCCTTCCCCCCAGGGTCCGTGGCGCCTCCCGCGGCGCCTGGGCTTCTCCTCGCCAGCCGGACGCAGCCCCCGCGGAACCACTCCGCCTCGCGCTTTCCCAAAAGGCGCAGGGCGAGGGAAGGGGGAAATCCTCTCCGGCCGGCTCAGCCTCCCGGCCTGAGGTGTCGTTCGAACGCCGCCAGCGTGGCGGGGCTCACGTGATGTTCGATGCCCTCGGCATCATTCTGCGCCACCGGCTCGGGCACGCCCAACGCCCGCAAAAACTCGACCACCAGTTCATGACGCCGGCGCGAGGCTTCGGCCAGCCGCCGTCCCTTTTCGGTCAGCGTAATCGAGCGGTACGGTTGGGCGAACACGTAGCCGTCCCGCCGCAGGCGGGCCACCGTCCGGATGACCGTCACATGCGAAACGCCCAGCCGCCGCGCCAGCCCCGCGGCGCGCGCCTCCCCCTCCAGGACGGTCAGTTCCGCGATGGCCTCGACATAGTCTTCGGCCGTCTCGGTCGAGTGCTCGCGCCGGGTCTGGCGCAGGGCCCGGGCCTGGAGCTCGGCCGGGCGGGTCGCGGCCGGCCGGGTGAGGGAGAGTCTGGTTCGCGGCGAACTCATGCAAGGGTTTGCCATAACGCAGGAGCGTTTGACTGTCCAGCCCGGATGATGTAGCATAGGCTACATGTTGGGCCAGCTTGCTCAGACCGGCGCCGCCCTGGCGTGGGCCGTGGCCGCCCTGGCGGTGATCGCGGCGTTCGTTGTCCTGGCGCGGGCCGCCCTCGCGCGCTGGCGCCAGGGCCGGCAATTTCGCCTCCGGGTGCGCGCCGAGGACGCGCTGAAGCATGTTTACAAAGCCCGCGCCGCGGGCGAGCGCCCCACCCTCGAAAGCATGGCCGGCTCGATGCAGGTCAGCGTCAACCGCGCCGCCCAAACGGTGGCCGGCCTGCAAAAGGCCGACTTGCTCACGCTCGGGGAGGAGGGCATGCGCCTCACGCCCAGCGGAGAACGCTATGCCCTGAATGTCATTCGGGCCCACCGTCTGTGGGAGCAGCACCTGGCGGAAAAAACCGGCGTGGCCGAGAACGAATGGCATCGGCGGGCCGAGCGCCAGGAGCATTTGATCACGCCGGAACAGGCCGATTCGATCTCCGCCGGCCTCGGGCACCCCACGCATGACCCGCATGGCGACCCCATCCCCGGTCCGCGCGGCGACTTCCCCCCGATGTCCGACCAGCTGCTCTCGAGCCTGGAACCCGGCCGTTGGGCGCGCATCACTCATATCGAGGATGAGCCGGAGGAAATCTTTGCCCAGATTCGGGCGATGGGCCTCGCCCCCGGCATGCAACTGCGCCTGCTGGCCAAGGACCCCCGGCGCCTGCGTTGCTGGTGTGACGGCGAGGACCACGTCCTGGCCCCCATCGTCGCCGCGAACCTGACCGTGCAGCCGCTGGCGGAACCCGCCGCGGCGGGCGAGGCGGCCCGCCCCCTGTTGCTCAGCCACCTCGAACCGGGCCGGCGCGGGCGCGTCGTCCGCCTCTCCCCCCGCTGCCGCGGCGCCGAACGGCGGCGCCTGATGGATTTGGGCATCCTGCCGGGCACGGTGGTCCGCAGCGAGCTGCGCAGCCCAACGGGCGGCCTGACGGCCTACCGGGTGAGGGATACCCTGATCGCCCTGCGGGAGGAGCAGGCGGCCCAGATTCAAATTGAACCGCTCGCGGAGCCCGCCTCGTGAAACCCGATCCCCAGTCAGCGCCGGTGGCTTGCGAAACCTGCCCCTCGCGGCCTCGGGGCGGCCTGTTGCGCCTGGGACTTCGCCTGTCCCATTGGGACTATGTCGTTGCCCTGGCCGGAAATCCCAATACGGGCAAGAGCACCGTTTTCAACCAGTTGACCGGCCTCCGCCAGCATACCGGCAATTGGCCCGGCAAGACCGTGATGCGCGCCGAGGGCGGATTTGAGTTCGCCGGAAAACGGTTCAAACTGGTGGACCTGCCGGGCACTTATTCGCTCTTGGCGACCAGCCCCGACGAGGAGGTGGCGCGCAATTTCCTCCTGTTCGGCCGGCCGGACGTCACGCTCGCTGTGGTGGACGCCACCCGGCTCGAGCGCAATCTCAACCTCGTCCTGCAAATCCTCGAGATCACTCCGCGGGTGGTGTTGTGTCTCAACCTGATGGACCAGGCGCAACGCCTCGGGCTCCAGGTGGACGACCGCCGCCTCGCGCGGGACCTCGGCATCCCGGTCGTGCCTGTCACCGCCCGTTACCGCGAAGGGCTCGATGCCCTGCTCCAGGCGGTGTATGACGTTGCCACGGGCGCCGTCGTCTGCCGCGGCTACCGCGTCCGCCATGAAGACCCCGAGTTGACCCGCGCCCTCGAGCCGCTGGTCGCCCGCCTGCAACGCGCTTTTCCCGGCCTGCCCAACGCCCGGTGGGTGGCCTTGCGGCTTTTGGATGGCGATGAACGGATCATCGAAGCGGTCCGCACCGGCGAGTTCTCCGAACCGGCTCCCGCCCGCAACGACGCTCCTTCAACCCCCGCCCCGCCAGTCACAGCGACCGCCACATGAGCTCCCGAGGCCAATCCCAACGCGAGGAAATCCTCGCCTGCGCCCAGTCGCTGCGCTGGGAGCTCGGCGCCCAGTTCCATGAAAAACTGGTCGAATCCATTTACGCCGATGCCGCCCGCCTCGCCGCCCGGGCCGTCACCCGGCCGGGCGCCACGCCCCGATTTGACCTGGACCGGGCCATTGACCGGCTGGTGACCAGCCGGCGGTGGGGCATTCCGCTGATGGTGCTGCTGTTCGCGCTGGTGTTCTGGATCACGATTGTCGGCGCCAATTACCCGTCCCAGTTCCTCGCCTCGCTGCTGGTGGACCGTCTCTATCCCTGGCTGCGCGAGGGCGCGGCGGCGCTCGGTTTGCCGGCGTGGTTGCGCGGCCTGGGCATTGATGGAGTTTACCTCGCCACCGCCTGGGTGGTCAGCGTCATGCTGCCGCCGATGGCCATCTTCTTTCCCCTGTTCACTTTCCTGGAAGATTTCGGGTATCTGCCCCGGGTGGCTTTCAATCTGGACAATCTGTTCCGGCGGGCGGGGGCGCATGGGAAACAGGCCTTGACCATGATGATGGGGTTTGGGTGCAACGCCGCGGGGGTGACGGCCACCCGCATCATTGACAGCCCGCGCGAGCGGCTGATTGCCATGCTCACCAACAACTTCTCGCTCTGCAATGGCCGGTGGCCCACGCAAATCCTCATTGCCAGCCTGTTTATCGGCGCCCTGGCCCCGCCCTACCTGGCCGGGCTGGTTTCCGCCGCCGTCGTCGTCGGGGTCGCCCTGCTGGGGGTCTTGCTCTCACTGGCCGCCTCCTGGTTCCTCTCCCGAACCGCCTTGCGCGGCGAAGTCTCCACCTTCAGCCTGGAACTGCCGCCTTACCGTCCGCCGCGCCTCGGCCAGATCATTTACACCTCGCTGATTGACCGCACCGCCTTCGTTCTCTGGCGCGCCCTGGTGTTCGCCGCGCCCGCCGGCGCGGTCATCTGGCTGGTGGCCAACGTGCGGGTGGCCGATGCGAGCCTCGCGGAGCACCTCATCCATTTCCTGGACCCCCTCGGGTTCTGGCTCGGCCTGAATGGCGTCATCCTCCTCGCCTACCTGATCGCCATCCCCGCCAACGAGATCGTCATTCCCACGGTCCTGATGCTCACCGTCCTCACCACCCGCCTGACCGGGGTCGGCGGCGGCGCGGGAGTCATGTTCGAGTTGGACAACCCCGCCGACACGCTGGCCGTTTTGCGAGCCGGGGGCTGGACCTTGCTCACGGGGGTGAACCTGATGCTCTTCAGCCTCATCCACAACCCGTGCAGCACCACGCTCTACACCATCTACAAGGAGTCCGGCAGTTGGAAGTGGACCGGGGTCGCCGCAGCGCTGCCCCTCGCGCTTGGCTTTGCGGTCTGTTTCGTGGTCGCTCAGGCGTGGCGGTGGCTGGGAGCGGGGTGATTCGCAGCCGCATCCCGACCTGCCGGGCTCACCCTCGCGTCACGATGGCCGCTTCCCGCTTCCCCATGCCGCTGGGGCCTCTCCCTCATGGCGCCCAGACCAACTCGGGGTTGTTCGTCCGGCCCTTGTTCGCGTGGAAATCCCAATACTCGACGTTCCGAAACCGGCGGGCGTGGCCGTCCAGGAAGGTGAACTGCGCTCCCCCGCTGTGGAGGTTGGTATGGACGAAATTGGCGGTGCCGACGCCGGGAATGTTTTTCGAATCGAACAACCACACCACCGCCGCCGGACGCGGAATCGAGCAGAGCCGCGCCGGCCGGTCCTTTTCGCCGGTGCCGTCGTGATGTTCGTTGAGGCAATAATGGAAAAGGTTGTAGCCGCTGCTGCGCCGCGGATTCGCCGGGCAGCTCCAGAGGCAGCGGCCCGGGTTGAGGGCGGGATTGGTTCGCCAGGGCATGTCCAGATAGGGCGGCACGCCGAGCGTGCGCGGCAGATGATAATACCAGCCCTGCATCAACTGGGCCGTTGTGGTCGGGCTCCCAAATCCCTCCGGAGGCAGGAAATCGTTGTTTTCCGCCACGTAAAGTTGTGTCGCCAGACCCCATTGTTTCAAGTTGTTGAGGCAATAGGCCGCCTGCGCCCGCGCTTTGGCCCGGTGCAACGCTGGCAGCAGCAGCGCCGCCAGAATCGCGATGATCGCAATCCCCACCAGCAGTTCGATCAAGGTGAATGCCGGGGAGGCAAATCCCCCCGGGCGGACGTTCCCAATGCAGCGGCGCCGTCGGTCGGTCATAAGCCGGGTTGGTTCTGATTTCTGCCTTGCGCGACCCACGGGGTTCATCGCAATTCCCGGCCGGATTGTCAAATGAACAATGGGGGCTACTCGTCCGGCTCCGCCCGCCGTTCCCACCGCCGCGGTGGCCGCTCCGGCAGGGTCGTATCCACCTTGGCGTAATAGGTGTCGTCGCCGAACAACCGGTTCGCCGCCTCCTCCAACTGGCGCGAGGGGGTGACGAAAAACTGCTCGTGGGTTTCCACGAAGAGCACCTCGCCGCTGGGCCGCATAAAACAGAGGAACAGGGGGCATTTGCCCGCGTGGGCCGTGACCAGCTCGCGGACCGACTCGAGGCGGTCGGGCTGGAAATGCGCGGTGTGCAGCCGCAGGTGAACCTGGCGGGTAAACCGGCGCGGGGCATCGTCCAGCGGGTAGATTTCCTGCGGAAAAATTTTGGGGCGTTCGTCGCCGGTGTTGATCTCGCCCACGACCATGATGGCTTTGCCCTGCACGAGCAGTTCGCGGTACTTGTCGTAGCTCTCGTTGACGCACAGCACCTGAACCGCCCCCTCCAGGTCCTCGAGGGTGACCAGCGCGTAGGGCTTGCCGCTCTTCTTCGAAATGCCGGCTTGGACCGCCGCGATCATGCCCCCCAGCCGGGTGAGCGTGCGGCCCGGCAATTGCGCCAGGCTCCGGGTTGTGGCCAGGCAATAGCGGGAGAGAATCTGCGCGTACGGAGTCAGGGGATGGCCGGTCACATAGAACCCGAGCAACTCCTTCTCCTTCGCCAGCATGTCGTGCTCCGGCCATTCCGGCAGGTCCACCTGCGCTTCCGGCTCGGGCGCCGTCCGGTCCTCGAAGGCTCCAAACAGCGAGCTTTGCCCGCGCTGCCGGTCGGCAATGATGACGGCGGCCCGCGCCAGCGTCCGGTCAAGCTGGGCGGCCAGCGTTGCCCGCGTCCGCCCGAACCCGTCGCAAGCGCCGCAGCGGATCAGCGCCTCGATCACCCGCCGGTTCACCGCCCGGCTGTCCACCCGCTCGCACAGGTCCGCCAGCGAGCGGAACTTTCCCCCCTGCTCCCGCGCCGCCAGGATGCTTTGAACGGCGACCTCCCCCACCCCTTTGATGGCGGCCAGCCCGAACCGGATGCCCCCAAGCTGCGGCCCGCCCTCCGCCCGGCCGTTTCCCCCGGCGGGGGCCGCCGCCGGCGCGAAATGCACCTGGCTCTCATTGACATCGGGCGGCAGCACCTCGATGCCCATCCCGTGGGCCTCCTCGATGTACTGGCTCAGCTTGGCGGTGTCCGCCATGTCGTTGGTCATCATCGCGCAGAAAAACTCGACCGGGTAATTGGCCTTCAAATAAGCGGTCTGGTAGGCGACGATCGCATAGGCGGCGGCGTGGGATTTGTTGAACCCATAGCCGGCGAACTTTTCCAGCAGGTCAAAAATCTGGTTGGCTTTGGCCGCGGGAATATTGTTCACCCGCGCGCAGCCTTTGACGAAAATGTCGCGTTGCTTGGCCATTTCCTCGGGCTTCTTCTTGCCCATGGCGCGGCGCAGGAGGTCGGCGCCGCCCAGGGTGTAACCCGCCAGTGCCTGGGCCGCCTGCATCACCTGCTCCTGGTACACCAGAATCCCGTAGGTCTCGCGGCAGATCGGCTCCAGCAACGGATGCTCATACTCGATCTTCACCTCCCCGTGCCGGCGGCTGATGAATTCCGGAATCAGGTCCATCGGTCCGGGGCGGTACAGGGCAATCAGCGCGGTGATGTGCTCGATCGAGCTGATCTGAAATTTCCGGCACAGGTCCCTCATCCCGCCCGATTCCAACTGGAACACCCCCAGCGTGTTGGCCTTGTTCAAGAGGTCATAGGTCCTGGCGTCATCCAGCGGCAGCCGGTCAATGGGCACTTCAATCCCGCGAGTCCGCTTCACCATCTCGCACGTGTTCCGGATGACGGTCAGGGTCTTGAGCCCCAGGAAGTCCATCTTCAACAGGCCAAGGTCCCCGACCGGCCCCATGGCGTACTGGGTGACAATGCCGCCCGAGTCGTCCTGCTTGAGCGGCAGGAGATTCACCAGCGGCTGGTCCCCAATCACCACCCCCGCCGCATGCACACTCGCGTTCCGGGCCAGGTCCTCGAGCACCATCGCCGTGTCAATCAGCTCGCGGGTGGCCTCCTCGCTCTCATACGCCTGCTTGAGCTCCGGCGATTGTTTCAACGCCTTCTCCAGCGTCATCTTCAAGTCCGCCGGGATCATCTTGGCCAGACGGTCGCAATCCGCGTAATTCAGACCCATGACCCGCCCCACGTCGCGCACCACCGATTTGGCTCCCATGGTGCCGAAAGTGATGATTTGCGCCACCGCGTCGCGCCCGTACTTCTGCCGGACGTATTCGATCACATCGGCGCGGCGGTCGTCGGCAAAGTCAATGTCAATATCCGGCGGATTGACCCGCTCGGGGTTGAGAAACCGCTCGAACAACAGTCCGTAGCGGATGGGGTCCACGTTGGAAATCTCGAGCAGGTAGGTCACGATTGAACCCGCGGCCGACCCGCGCGCCACGCAAGCGATGCCCTTCTGGTGGCCGTAGCGGACAAAGTCGCCGACGATCAGGAAATAACTTACAAACCCCGTTTTCTCAATGACGTGCAGTTCGTGCTGGAGCCGGTCCAAAACCGCTTTGGCCGCCGCCGCCACCTCAGGGTCCCGCAGCATCGCGCCAGCGTCGGCGTCCCCCTTGGCGTCCCCCGCCGGAACCCAATCCGGCGACAATGTCGGCAGTTGCCGCGGGTCCTCGACCCCTTCCAGGATGAAGGACCGGCCTTCCACGCGCACCTGGAGCCCGTAGCGCTTCTGGAGTCCCTCGGCCAGCAGATGTCGGAGGTAGCCTTCCCGCGTAAAATGTTCGGGTGGATGAAAAACCGGGTAGTGCAGTTTCCCAAACGGGATTTCCAGATTGCACTTTTCGGCAACTTCCAGCGTGTTGGCAACCGACTCGGGCACTTCCGCAAAGCGGGCTTTCATTTCCTCGGCCGAGCGGAGGTAGAACTGGCCGGGGGTGTAACGCATGCGCTTGGTGTCGGCCAGTTGCGACTGCGTCCCGATGCAAATCAGGCAATCGTGAGCGTGCGAGTGGCTCTGTTCCAGGTAATGGACGTCGTTGGTGGCGACCAGTTTGAGCCCGAACTCCTTCGCCCAGGGAACCAGTTGGCGGTTGACCTTTGCCTGCTCGGGCATGCCGTGGTTCTGGAGCTCGAGGTAAAAGTCCTCGGCGCCGAAAGTTTGCTTGAACCAGTCAATCGCCTCGCGGGCGCGGGGGAGCTGATCGCGCAAAATGGCGTCCGGAATTTCGCTCGCCAGACAGCCCGACAGGGCAATCAATCCCTCCCGGTGCGCCGCCAGCAGTTCCTTGTCCACGCGGGGCTTGTAGTAATAGCCTTCGAGATGGGCGGCGGTCGTCAGCTTGATGAGGTTGCGGTAGCCGGTTTCATCCTTGGCCAGCAGCACCAGGTGATGATAGACATCACGGCCCCCGTTGGTGGTTCGCTTTTCGAAACGGCTGCCCGGCGCCACGTACACTTCGCAGCCGATGATGGGCTTGATGCCTTTTTCCCGCGCCGCCTTGTAGAAGTCAATCGCGCCGTACAGCACCCCGTGGTCGGTCATCGCCAGAGCTGGAAAACGCAAGGCCTGAGCCTTGTCCATCAGCCGGTCGAGACGACAGGCCCCATCGAGCAATGAATACTCGGTGTGCAGGTGCAAATGAACGAAGTCCGCGTGCGACATCACGGCAGATTACCGCCTCGCCGGCGGGCGCAGCAAGCATGAGATGTTCACCGCGAACCCGCGCGGTCGTCAGGCTCCCGGCGCCGGCGCCGGGCGGCGGGCGAAAATATCCTCGTAGGCGTATATCGTGGCCGCGGTCACCACCGGCACCGCCACGAAAAAACCGATCCCGCAGGCGAGCAAGCCCGCCAGCAGGATCAGCGTGGAAACCAGGCAAAACCCCAGGGTTGGCCAGAACAGGCGGTTGACCACCTTCCGGCACACCTCCATCGCCGGCCAGAAATCCAGCCGGTATTCCAGAATCAACAACGGCGTGAACACCAGCCACACCACCGCCAGGTAAATGCCCGGCAGGAGGCACAACAGCAATCCAATGGCTGTCAGGAGCTGGCCCACCACGCTGAACAGCATCAACGGCACAAAGGCCAGGTTGAACCCGGCAAAAATGTCCCCGATCTCGGCGCGCTCGCCCCGGATCAGCTTTTGGAAAAACCAGTACAATCCGCCCCAAAACACGTAGGTTAGCAAAAGGCTGGCAAAGGGAATGGCGCTCGCCGCCACGACCAGCAGGAACGCGACAAAACTCGCCCCGACGGTGAGCCAGAACCGCCCCATCACCAAGCTCCATCCCCGGCTGAGGCACCGGCCGATTTCCAGACGCGGGTTTCGATTCAGGATTTCATCTGCCAGCCGCTCCGCCGCCGCCGGGTCCGCCGTCGGCGGCGTCCCGCCCGCCGGCACCGCCCTGGCCGCCAGGCTGGCCGCGAATTCCGGAAAGTCGGAAAGCGGCTTCCAGTCGGAGGTTCCCTCGGCCAAGACCCGCGTGGAACTGTTGGCGCGGCCTTCCGCGATCCACTGCTGAAGCTGCTCGCCCGAAACCGGCCCATACTCCTTGCCGTCGGCGCCGATGATTTTGTACATGGACCCAGTGTTAACCCCTCCGCCGCCAGCGTCAAGACCGGGCGCGACCCGGCCCGGCATTGCGCCATCCCTCCCGGCCGTTACTTCTGGAAGAAGATCACGTAGTGGTTGCCCAGCGAATCGTCGTAGGCCATGTTCACCATCGAAACATTGCTCCACTGGATGGTTTGCTCCAAAGTGTGGCTCGTGACGGCTGGAAAATCGCTCC
>JARKQH010000212.1 GCA_029974925.1 Verrucomicrobiota bacterium | reverse complement strand
ATCATGGACAGCGGGGTGCGCAACTCGTGGCTGACGTTGGCCACAAATTCCTCCCGGTTGCGTTCCAGCTTCTTGAGCCGGGTCAGGTCGTGAAAAACCAGGACCGTGCCGCGCGGGCGCCCCTGGTTGTCCAGCCAGGCGGCGCCGTTGACCTGCAACCACTTTTCGGGGGAGCCGGCCAGCCGCAATTGGTAATCCAGGAGCGGTTGTTGGGGGCTGAGGGATTTGACCAGACCGGCCAGCTCGTGGGCGCGAACTGTTTCGATAAGCGATTTGCCGCGCGGGTCCCCGGGCAGGTCCAGGAGCTTTACCAAGGCGCGGTTGGCCAGCTCAACGCGCCCGTCCTCATCCAAAAGCAGCAGTCCCTCGACCATGCTGTTGAGCAGGGCCTCCTGCCGGGCCTGGAGCTCGGACTCGCGCTCCTGGCTGGCCTGCGACCACGTGGACAGGCGCCGCTCGGCCTCGCGGAGGGCGGCCCGGTGCCGGGCGCGCCAGCCGAGGTGCAACGCCACCAGCGCGGCCACTGCCAAAAGAGTGAGGATGGGCCAGAGCATCGGAGGCATGGTGTCAGGCTCGCATCCGCCTGGCAACCGGTCTGGCGGGCGCCAGGGAATTACCGCTGAAATCGTCGCGCCGCTTCAAGCCTCGATAAACCGGTAGCCGACCCCTCGCACCGTATCGAGATGTTTGGCGGCCGGCCCCAGCTTGTCCCGGAGGCGCCGCATGTGGGTGTCAACGGTGCGGGTATCAATCAGGCTGTTGTACTCCCAGACGTCGCGCAGCAACTGGTCGCGCGATTGCACCCGGCCGCGCCGTTGCGCCAGCACCAGCAGGAGTTTGAATTCCGTGGCCGTCAGCTCGATCGCCTTGCCCCGCCAGCTCACCAAATGCCGGGGCGCATCAATGAGCAAGTCGCCGAACTTCAGCACTTCCGCCTCGGCGGCCGCGCGGCCCCGCTGCAGCACATTTTTGATCCGCAACACCAGCTCCCGCGGGCTGAAAGGTTTGGTCACGTAATCATCCGCCCCCAGCTCCAGCCCGATGATGCGGTCCATCTCGGCGGCTTTGGCGGTGAGCATGACGATGGGAATCCGGGCGGTGGCCGGATCGCGCCGCAACATGCGGCAGATTTCCAGCCCGTCAATCTCGGGCAGCATCAGGTCCAGCACGATCAGGCTCGGCAGCGCCGTCCGCGCTTTTTTCAAGGCTTCCGCCCCGTCGGCCGCCGAGAGGACCTCGAAGCCCGCCTGCCGGAGGTTGAATTCGACCAATTCAACCGCTTCGGCCTCGTCGTCAACCACGAGGATTTTTTCTTTCACCTGGCCACGGCTTATACCATGCCGCCGGCGGCACGACAACGCCGGGTTTGTGACAAACCGGTGACATCGCCGTGTCCTTTTGGCGTCGCCGGGGCCGGGGCCAGGGCGGGGAATTGGGCTTGCCAGAGCCCGGCGATTGGACCAAATGACACCCATGCAAGATCAACTTCACCGCCGCGCTTTCTTGAAACTAACCACCTTGGGCCTCGCTGTTCCGCTGGCCGGGCGGCTTCCCGCCGCCGCTGCCGCAGCCAAAGCTCCGCCGGCCGCCGAAGCGGAGGCCAAGGGGCTGACCGTGTACCAGCTCGGCCCCCAGATTTGGGTTCGGTACAACAACCGGCTGCTGACCTGCTATCGGGCCCACCGGTCGCAAAAGTACCCTTATTTTTATCCCCTGGCGGGCCCCGTGAGCGGCCTCTCGCTCACGGACGAGACCACCCTGCCGTATCCGCACCATCGGTCGCTGTTCTTCGGCTGCGACCGGGTCAACGGCGGCAATTACTGGCAGGAGGATTTCGATAAGGGACAAATCCTGTCCACCGGACCGCAGGTGGCCAATAGCTCTGCTGACACGGTGGAAATCGTGGACGCCTGCGACTGGCAGAAGCCGGGCGGCCCCGTGGTTATGAGGGACAAGCGGAAAATTGCCATTCATGTCCCAAATGAGCGGTTGCGGCTGCTGGACTGGCAGATTGAGTGGCAGGCGGTGGAGGAGGTGGTCATTCAGAAGACCAACCATTCCTTGTTTTCGATGCGCGCGGCGCTGGAGATCAGTCCCAAGGGCGGTGGCACGCTGGTCAATGCGGAAGGGGACACGGGGGAGAAGGGCACGTTCGGCAAGAAATCCGCCTGGTGCGGATTTTTCGGGCGCCGGGCGCCGGGCTTCGCGGTTGAAGGAATCGCGATCTTTGACCACCCGGCCAACCCCGGCGGGCTGGCCCCCTGGTTCACGCGCGATTACGGATTCGCGTCCCCCACCCCCATGTATTTTGTCGAGCGGCAATGGGAACTCGCCGCCGGCAAGAGCGTGACGCTGCGGTATCGGGTGGTTCTGCACGCGGGAACTCCGAAGGAAGCAGACCTGGATGCCTTGCACCGGGCGTGGGTGGCGAAGGGGTGAGGTAAGGCCAGGGGCGCGGTTGAACCAGCGGCCCGCGCCCGGCCGGGTGCGGGGGTGTCCGGGTTTCGGCGCGGAGCCCCGTTCCAAAGGGCTCGACTTGCGCGGCTACAGGGGGGGTGGCGGAAGAGGGGCGGCGGATGAGGCTGTCGGCTCCTCCCGGCCAGGCTCCGGGGGCCTGGTGGTGTGGCGTATGTCCCGGGCCTCGCAAAGATAGACCGTTTCCTCGGCAATGTTCTTGGCATGGTCGGCGATCCGCTCGAGGCTCTTGGCGGCGACCATCAGGTTCAAGGCCCGCGCGACGGTTTCGGGCTTTTCCATCATCTGGGCGGCCAGCGCCCGGTAGATTTCGCGGTTGAGCGCATCCACCTTGCGGTCTTCCGGGATGAGCGCCCGGGCCACCGCCGAGTCCAGCCTCACGAAGGCATCCAGGGCGCGTTTGAGCAGTCCCAAAGCCAGGTCCGCCAATTGGGGAATGCCGGTCACCTCTTTCAGCGGCGCTTCCTGGAGCAGCTCGCGGGCGCGCTTGGCAATTTTTGAGGCTTCGTCGCCAATCCGCTCGAGATTCCAGGAGATGCGCATGGCCACAATGATCAGGCGAAAGTCAGCCGCCAGTGAAGCGCGTCCCAGCAACTGGATGGCCTGTTCGTCCACCTCGACCTCGAAGCGGTCCAAAACATCCTCGTTCTTTTTGACCTCGGCTGCGCATTGCTCGTTTCGCTCGGTCAGAAACTCCACTGCCTGGCGCGTGGCGGTCTCGGCGTGGCTGGCCATGATCAGCAGCTTTTCCTTGAGTCCCGCGAGATCTTTTTCAAACGGAGAGGGCATGGGCGAACCTCGTTACTCGAACCAGGCGGCGATGCCTTTTGCCGCCGGCGCGGCGGGCGGGAACAGTCTCAGTTGTGTTGGTGAAGTCATCTGCGGCCAATGCGCCCAAGCCATCCAGCGCCCGGCGGTGCCATCCCCGCGCGGCCTGGGGCGCATCCCGTGCCGAGGATGACCTTCGCAAACGAGGGAGGCAATTCCAAAAGCCGTCTGGACCGGGAAAGCCTCAGCCGCGAGCGGGCTGACCGGAGGCGGCCGGAGGGCGAGAAAGGCCTGGGACGGGTGTTACAATTCTGTGACAAATCCGCGGAGGCTGATTTTTGGCCGGAAAAGGGGCCAAATGAGCCCGGGCGAATCGCCGTCGGAGGTTGCCAACGTGGAGTGGGCGGCTTAGATTTTTCTCTCACGATTGAACACGCATCCACATTTGGAAGAAGCGCTGCAGCGGGACCTGAACGCCATCCGCGGCAAAGTGGCGGAAATGGCCAGGCGGAGCGAGGCTGCGCTCAAGGCAAGCCTCCGGGCGCTGACCGAAGGGAATCGCCAGGCGGCCTATTCGGTCATTCTTCGGGACCAGTTCATAGATGAACTGGAGAAAGAGCTGGACCGGTTGTGTCTGGAATTCCTGGCGCGGCATCAGCCGGTGGCAGGGGATTTGCGATTCATTTTCGCGACCATTCAGATCAACCGGCAACTGGAACGGATCGGCGACTATGCCGAAAGCATCGCCCGGCAGGTGCTGCAGGCCAGCGCGGCCGAGCCGCCAGCCTTGCGCGAACACTTCCTGGAGCTGGGCCACTTGGCCGTGCACATGCTGCGGGATGCGGCGCATTCGTTTCTCGAGCGGGATGCGGACCTGGCGCGGCGGACGATGGCCATCGAGGAGCGGGCCAACGTCCTGAGGCACACCATCAATGCGGAACTCAAGGAGCTGGTGGAGCGGGGGACTTTGTCCCCCGACAGTCTGACGCCGCTGATGACCGCGGCCCGACGGTTCGAGCGCGTCACCGACCAGGCCAAGAATCTCTGCGAGGAGGTTCTCTATCTCTGCACCGGGGAATTTGCCAAGCACCAAAAAGCCGAGGAATTCCACATTTTGTTCGTGGACTCGACCAACAGCGGGCTGAGCCAGATGGCGGAAGGGATCGGCAACGCGCTGGGGCTGCGAGGTTTTGTGTTCCACAGCGCGGGAGTGACGCCGGAGCCGGCGGACGAGCGCGTGGTTTCCTTCATGGCTGGCAAAGGGATCAACATTTCCCGCCAGACCAGCAAATCCCTCGAGCAATTGCCGGGACACGACCATTGCCAGGTGGTTGTCTCCCTGGACGAGGCCGGCCGTCAGGCCGCCTCGGCTTTGGGCGGCAAGGCGGTGCATTTCACCTGGAAGATGAAGGACCCGCTGGCGGCGGATTCACCGGAGGCCTTACGGCGCGGGCTGGAACAGGCCTTTGAGACACTGACAGTGCAGATTAAGGAGCTGGCAGGCGCGATTTTGGAGGAACCGAAACAAGAAACAAAACCATGAAATTGACGATGCAAGCAACCAAGCAGGGGAACCTTTTGTTGACGGGGCTGGCCACGCTGATCGCGGGCTTGCTGCTCACCGCCTGCAAGCCGGGCGGCGGCCAGGCGGGCCGGACGGCCATCATCCAAAACAAGGGCTCCGACACCATGGTGAATGTCGCGCAGGCCTGGGCGGAGGAATACAAAAAGGTGAAACCGGAGGTGGATGTCGAAGTGTCCGGGGGCGGCACGGGAGTGGGGATTGCCGCTCTGATCAAGGGCACGATTGACATCGCCAATGCGAGCCGGGACATGAAGCCCGAGGAGATTGAACAGGCGAAGCGCAACACGGGCAAGGAACCGAAACTGACCGTCGCCGGCTACGACGCCCTGGCGATTTATGTCCACAAGGACAATCCGCTGAACGAGATCACCCTCGAGCAAATCGCCCAAATCTATGCCGAGGGCGGCACGATCACCAAGTGGTCGGACCTGGGCGTGACGATTCCCGGCGCGGCCAACGACACGATTGTGCGGGTCAGCCGGCAGTCCAGTTCGGGCACTTACGAGTTTCTGCGCGAGCACGTCTTGAACAAAAAGGATTTCAAGCTGGGGTCGCGCGACATGAACGGCTCCAAGGAAGTGGTGGAACTGGTGGGCTCGACGCCCACCGCGATCGGCTACAGCGGCATGGGCTATGCCACCCCGGCGGTCAAAATGCTGAAGGTCAAGAAGTCCGCCCAGGAGCCGGCTTACGAACCCACTATTGCCAACACGCTCGCCAAGACCTACCCCATCGCCCGCGCGCTGGAGCTTTACACCCTTGGGGAGCCCGAAGGCGCAGTCAAGGACTACATCAACTGGATTCTGTCCGATGCCGGGCAGAAGGTGGTGGAACAGGCGGGGTTCGTTCCCCTGCCACCCGAGCGGCGCACCCGGCCAGGCTCATGATCGGGCCCCGCGCCGCCCGCCCGGCCGTCGCGCGCGGCGCGCCCCGGGGCGGAAGGGTGAAGCCGCAGGCGCCAGCGAGGACGTTGCTCCAAGCCGAATGAGTGTATCCATGGAATCAAATTCAACGAGCCCCAACCTCGCCGTTCGCAAGGCGGCGCGGCCCGGCTGGGCCCTGGCCGGCGAGCGCACCCTGGAAATCCTGATCCACCTGTGCGGCATCAGCGCCATCCTTTTCGTGCTCGGGATTTTTTTCTTTGTTTTCAAGGAGGCCTTCCCGGTTCTGGGGCATGAGAAATTCAGCCTGAGCCAGTTCTTGTTCAGTCAGGAATGGTATCCGACGTCGGAAGTCAACAAGCGCTACGGCGTGCTGGCGATGATTGCCGGCACGTTCAGCGTGACGGCCCTGGCGATGGTGCTGGCCGTGCCGTTCGGGATCGGGGGCGCGATCTACATTTCCGAATTCTGCGGGGCGAAGACAAAAGAAACGCTCAAGATCGTGGTGGAACTGCTGGCGGCAATCCCCAGCGTGGTGTGGGGGTTCATCGGGCTGACGGTCATGAGCCGGCTGATTGTGAAATATACCGGCGCGCCCGTCGGGGTGAACGTCCTCAATGGCGGCATCATTCTGGCGTTGATGAGTGTGCCCATCATTGTTTCGATTGGGGAGGACGCGCTCAAGGCGGTGCCGGACTCGTTCCGGGAGGCCGGCATCGCGCTGGGCGCGACGCGGTGGCAACTGATCTGGCGCGTGCTGCTGCCGGCGGCGAAGAACGGACTGCTGGCGGCGGTGTTGCTGGGCGTGGCGCGGGCGGTGGGCGAAACCATGGCGGTGTTGATGGCCACCGGGCATGCGGTGCACATCCCCCACAGCCTGCTGGACTCGGTCCGCACGCTCACCGCCAACATCGCGGCCGAGCTGGGCGAGGCCCCGGTGGGGTCCGACCACTACCGGGTGCTTTTTCTCACGGGCGTGTTGCTGTTCCTGATCACCTTCGTCGTCAACCTCGCCGCGGATTTCATGGTTCGGGGCATTCGCAAAAAATGACGCCCCCGGACGCCAACGTGTTTTCGGAAACGCCGCTGGTTCGCCGCAAGCGGCGGGAGGAGGCGCTTGCCAAGTGGATCTTCTGCGCGATGTCCGCGCTGATGATTCTGCCCCTGGTCCTGATCATCGGTTATCTGTTTGAGCGGGCGTGGCCCTCGCTGAGCCTGGGCTTTCTGCTGGAGGTTCCGACCCGCGGCATGCGGGCCGGCGGGGTGTGGCCGGCGTTTGTGGGGACGATCTACCTGGTGTTCCTTTCGCTGGCGGTTTCGGCGCCCATCGGGATTCTGGCGGCGGTGTATCTCAACGAGTATGCGCGCGACAACTGGTTGAACCGCCTGATCAACCTGGCGGTGATCAACCTGGCGGGCGTGCCCAGCATTGTGCACGCCCTCTTCGGGCTCGGGGCGTTCGTGTATGCCGCCCGCTTCGGCTACTCGATCATTTCCGCCTCGTTGACGTTGGCCATCATGACGCTGCCGGTGATCATCGCCAGCACCCGCGAAGCGCTCGCCAGTGTCCCCCGCAGTTTCCGCGAAGCGTGCTGGAATGTGGGCGCGACCCGATGGCAGACCATCCGGTCGGTGGTGCTGCCCAACGCCATCAGCGGCATTCTTACGGGCGTCATCCTTCAGGTCAGCCGCGCCGCGGGGGAAACCGCTCCCATCATGTTCACGGGCGCGGTGTTCTTCAAGGCGGTGCAGAAGGGAGACCTGTTCCCCTACAGTCTCCACGATCAATGCATGGCCCTGTCCATGCATCTGTACACCCTCTCGACCCAGGTGCCCGATGTGCAGGAATCCATCCCTTTTGCCACCGCGGTCGTGCTCCTCGGCTCGGTCCTTCTGGTGAATGCCGCCGCCATCGCCCTGCGCGTTTACCTCCGGTCGCGGAAAAAATGGTGAACGCCCTGCTGCCGCCGCCCGCATGAGCGCCCCCGAAAAACACATCGAAGTCCGGGACCTCCGCCTGAACTACGGCCCCCGGGAGGTCATTCACGGCATCTCTTTCGATGTTTATCGCAACGAGATTTTCGGCATCATCGGACCCGCCCAGTCGGGCAAGACCTCCCTGCTGCGCTGTCTGAACCGGACGATTGATTTCACCCCCGAAGCGCGGGTGCAGGGCACGATCCGGCTGGACGGGCGCGACGTGCGCCAGGATGCAAACGTTTACGCGCTGCGCCGGAAGGTGGGGATGGTGGCGCCCTTGCCGGTCGGGCTGCCGCTGAGCATTTACGACAACGTGGCCTTCGCGCCCCGCTGCGCCGGCATGACCCGCAAATCCGAATTGGACGTCATTGTCGAGCAGTGCCTGCGGCAGGCCGCGTTATGGGACGAGGTTAAAGACCGCCTGAACAGCCTCGGCACCAAGCTCTCGGGCGGCCAGCAACAGCGCCTCACCATCGCGCGGGCGCTGTCCCATCAGCCGGAAATCCTCTGCCTGGACGAGTTCTCGATTGCGATTGATCCGGTGACCACCATGCGCATCGAGGACGTGCTCAGAACCTTGCGCCAGGACATGACGATCATCCTGGTCACCAATCTGACGCAGCAGGCGCGGCGGCTGGCGGATCGCACCCTGTTCCTGTGGAATGGCGAGGTGGTCGAATTGGACCGGAGCGAGGTCATCTTTTCAGACCGCCCCGGCAACCGCAAAACCTATGACTACGTAAACGGCATTTTCGGATGAGCGCGCCCGTCCAGTCCAGCATTGCCACCCGCAACTTGAACCTGTGGTACGGCAGCTTTCAAGCCCTGATCAACGTCACGGTGGACATCAAGGACGGCCTCATCACCGCCCTCATCGGGCCGTCCGGCTGCGGCAAGACCACGCTGTTGCGCTGTTTCAACCGCGTGAATGAACGCTACGGCTATGTGACCACCACCGGCGAAATCAAAATCCTGGGAAAAAACATCTACGACCCCGACGTCTCCCTCATCGAACTGCGGAAATCCGTCGGAATGGTGTTCCAGCGGCCGAATCCCCTGCCGATCTCCGTTTACGAAAATGTGGTTTTTGGCCTCCGCATTCACAGCGAGCGGAGCCAGCTCAAACGCTCGCTGCTGGATGAGGCGGTGGAGACCTCGCTGCGCGAAGTGGGGCTGTGGGAGGATTTGAAGGACCGGCTTGACACCAAGGCGACCGGGCTGCAGCTCGAGCAGCAGCAGAAACTCTGCATCGCCCGGCTCCTGCCCCTCAAACCGCGGGTCATTCTCATGGACGAGCCCTGCTCGGCCCTCGACGTCGAGGGCACCCGCGCCATCGAGGAACTGATGTTTGGCCTCAAGGGCCGCTACACCATTCTCATCGTCACTCACAACATGGCCCAGGCCCGCCGCGCCAGCGACGAGTGCATCTTCATGCTCCTGGGCGAAATGGTCGAGCACGCCCGAACCGAAAAACTCTTCCTCAATCCCGCCGATCCGCGAACGGCCGAATACATCGAGGGCCGCTACGGCTGATTCACAACGCCAGGGCCCTCGCCCCCGGCCAACCGGTGACTCCCACCCAAACCGGCTTTCGCCCCCGGCGCGCATTTTGTTGTTTTTCTGTCCGGCGCCTCTTTGTTACAGTCGTGTTGCGGAATCGGCGCGGCCGCGGGCTGGTCCTGCCGCGAATTTCTGGGTGCTGGGTTGCCAGGGGAATCGAGTTGATCGCGGTGGGGGGGGAGCGGCGGCCTGGTTTCGGAGTCTGATGCGCAACAAATTGACAACCATTTAGTTATGTTTTCGCTCCAAAGATTGCTTGGCAAAGAAGACAAGTTCTTCGACCTGCTCGAGGCCAGCGCCGAGGAGGCGCGTAACAGTGTCCATGCCTTGGTCCGCCTGAGCAAGGACATAGACAAATCCACCGCGACCGATGACATGGCCTACGCGCGACGGAAGGACAAAGCCATCACCCAGGAGCTGAGCGACGCGGTGTACACCACCTTTGTGACCGCGCTGGAGCGCGAGGACATCGAAGCCCTGTCGAATGCCCTCTACAAAATTCCCAAGACCGTCGAGAAATTCAGCCAGCGGGCGTTGCTGGCGCCGCACTACGTTCGGGGCGTGGACTTTTCCGTCCAGATCAGCCTGTTGGAACGGGCCACGGAAATCGTGCTGGAGCTGGTCAAGTCCATCCGCAAGGGCATGAACCTCGAGCGGGTCAAAGACCTGAATGACAAACTGCAGTTTCTCGAAGGCGAGGCCGACAAACAGATGCTGGCCCTTTACCGCGACTTGTTCAACGGGAACCACGATCCGGTCCAGGTGATCGTCCTCAAAGACCTTTACGAGCTGCTGGAAAAAATTATTGACCGCTGCCGCGACGCGGGGAATGTGATTTCGCACATCGTCCTGAAGAATTCCTGAGCGCGATGAGTTTGCTTCTGACGGTCATCGTCGTGGCGCTCGTCTTCGAGTACATCAACGGTTTCCACGACACCGCCAATTCCATCGCCACCGTCGTCTCCACCAAGGTCCTGAGTCCGCGGCAGGCCGTGGCCATGGCCGCAATCATGAACCTGTTGGGCGCCCTTTGGGGAACGGCGGTTGCCAAAACCATCTCGTCGGGACTGGTGGACTCCCGCGTGGTGGAACTGACTTCCGGCATCATGATTTGCGCCCTGGCGGGAGCCATCATCTGGAATCTGGTCACCTGGTGGTTCGGACTCCCTTCCAGCTCGAGTCATGCGCTGATCGGCGGCCTGTGCGGCGCCGCGCTCGCCGCCTCCGGCGACAACTGGCACGTCATCGTCTGGTCGCAGCCGCATCCCGACCATTTCTGGCTCGGCAAGGGGCTGCTCTGGAAGGTCATTATCCCCATGGTGACCTCGCCCCTGGCGGGGCTGCTGCTCGGGCTGGGGGTGATGGCCGGCTTGTATGCCGGGTTGCGGAACGCCCGGCCAATGAAAGTCAATCGGTTTTTCGGCCGCGCCCAGATTCTCAGCGCGGCCTCCATGGGCTTCATGCACGGCACCAACGACGCGCAGAAAACCATGGGCATCATCGCCCTCACGCTGCTGGGAGCGACCCAGGCGGGGCAATTGGAGCACCTGCCGGCCGGGCTTTCCTTTCTGCGCACGCCGGCGCCGGCGCCCGGCCGGGACCTCGAGATTGCGGTGTGGATCAAGGTGACTTGCGCGCTGGTGATGGCCGCCGGCACCGCCGCGGGTGGCTGGCGCATCATTAAAACTCTCGGCCACAAGATGGTGAAGCTGCATCCCATCAATGGCTTTGCCGCCGAAACCAGCTCCGCCACCGTGATTCTGGCCGCCAGCGCCCTGGGCATCCCGGTCTCCACCACCCACAACATCTCCGCCGCCATCATGGGAGTGGGGGCCGCCAAACGGTTCAATGCCATCAAATGGTCGGTGGTTGAGCGTATGCTGTGGGCCTGGATTCTGACCATTCCCGTCACCGCGACGCTCGGTTACGGCTTGGTCCGGGTGCTGCACCTGTCGCGCTGAGGCGCGCGGCAGACGGGTCACGCGAGCGAGCGGCCGGCAGGGCGCTTGCGGCTCACCGCGCCGTGGTGATCGAACCATCCGGCGCCAGCACCAGCGGCGGTCGTTGCCGGGGCGCCGCGGCTCCCGCCAGCGGAGTCATCTCGCGGGTCAGGCGGGCCGCCTGGGCGCGAAGGGCGGCCGGATCATTCCATTTCTGGAGCAGGGCAGCGTGAGTGGATTCGGAGGCATTGAGGCGCTGGCGCAGCGCCTCGCGCGCGGCGTGGCCGGCCTCCAACTGCGACTGTTTGATCTCGACCTCGCGCTGAAGCTGTTCGCTCTGTTGTTCCAGCGTCTTGATCCGGTCGCGGGCGTCCTCGAGCTGCGCCTGCAGGCTCCGCAATCCGGCCTCGCCCCGGGCCACAGCCTGCCGCGCCGCCGCCGTCTGTTCCTGTTCGCGCGCCAGAAGGCCGCTGAGTGTCTGCAAACGGTTGCTGAGGGAAGTCAGATCGCCCGAGAGCAATCCCTGTTGGACGCGCAACGTTTGAATGGCGGCGTCCTTTTCGTCCAGTTGAGCCTTGGCCTGGGCGAGCTGGTTCGAGAGAGCGAGGGTTTCGGTAGTCTGGGCTGCCAGGGCCTTGCGCGCCCCGCGGGCGTTGGCGGCGCAGACCAGAGCGAAGACCACGAGGCCCAAGCCGAGGAAAAGGAAAAGCGGTTTCATAATCGGCGGATCGAGGGAATTAGGTGCTGGTTCTCAGGAGGGTCTGTCTTTGGGAGCGGCGAGCCGAACCGTTTCCTTTTCCTCGCCGAAGTTGGCGAGGAGAAATTCGCGGAAGTGCTGCCGGCTGGCGCGGCTCAGCCGGCGTTCGAGGGTGCCGGTGGCGCCCTTGATTCGGAGCTTCACCTCGTTGGCGTTGGCAATCCCCACCACGACTTCCGGCGGCACCTTGTAGAAGGTGGTAAGATACCCCCGCCGGCTGACCCAACCGGACTGCGGTTGAACCGGGCTGAAGGAATGCCGTTCGCCATCCACCAGCACGATCAGCGATTCGCCCGGCTGCAGCGGGAAATCCGGCGGGGCCAGCTCCGTGTAAAGATAATAGTCAAACACGGGTTGGGTGGGGGACACCACGGTGAGGTTGGTGAGCGGCTGGATCACCTGGTTGGTCACGGTGGTGACAACCAGGTTGGTTTCCACCGTCAGGGTCTGGTTGGTGCCGCTGGTTACCGCCTGCTGATTGGTGGTGAGGGTGGCCTGACTGCTCAGTTGCGTCACCCGCTGGAAGGTCTGTGAAACCACGCGCTGGTTGGGCGCGACAGCAACCGACTCGTTGCGCGCCGTGGAGACGGTGACGCCGCTGCCGCTGGCGTCCTGGGCTGCCGGGGCGGCGATGATCACCGGCGCCTCCTCCCCGCCTTCGCCTCGCTTTTCACCCGCCGGCGCGGCCGGGGCGGGCAGGAGGTTGGTATTCGAGGCGAGCTGCTCGTTGCTGGAAGAGCTGACGGTCAGGTTGGTGAAGGAGGTCACAACATAATTGGTCATCCAGGTGACCGTCTCGTTCGTCGCGGGCGAGGGCCATCGCGATTCCCGCATCGCGTTGAGACAGACGAGGGTCCGGGTGAGCAGATGGAACTTCACGTCGTTTCCCACCATCTTGTCCACTTTCACCTTCTCGAACTCATCGTATCGCGACACGCGTGGAGCGGTGCAGCCGGCCAGCGTGAGCACGCACATCAAGAGCAACCATTGCTTCATAGAGGGCTCATTCTGGCATATCCCCTGGCGGAAAATCAAAGGGATGTGGCCTCGTCACCAAAATGTAACATGCCTTGCCGGCGGCGGGCGGCGGCTTGGGCTGGCGCGGGCTTTGCGGGTGGGAGACCACGCCCTTGTCGGTCTGCGGCAGGGGTGGTCTGCGCCAGCCGCCGGGAAGCAAACAGGGGAGCCCCGAGGGGCTCCCCTGCGCGCAGCGATGTCACCAAAACCGGTCCTTACTGGACGAGAACTCTAAAGAACTTGTTCGAGCTCTCCAACGGCAACGTGTGAGTCAGCACGCTGCCGGTGCCGCTCAGGGTGTTTTCGTTGGTCCAGACCCCGCCGGCAACTTGTCCGGCGGACTGGAGTTGATAGGAGAAACCGGCCTGGGAGGGATGAATGATTTGGAGGTTGCCGCCCTGCCTGAGGATGGTGAGCAGGGGCGGGTTGGGCGCCGTCGTGGACGCCACCACTTTTTCCGGGGTGATTTCGGTCACCGGCGGCAGAAAGCCAAGCTGGGCGAGGGTCGTCCAGTTCTGGAGCCACAGGTCGCGACTGAAAGCCCCCTTGAAATCCACGCGGGTGTAGAACGCATCGTTCGGCAGGCGGCCGGTGTTCCGGGCGGGGCTGCCGGGCTGGAGGCGGGGGTCCAGGGCGTGGTTGGTGGTGCGGCTGATGCTCACCAGCAGCGGGTTGACCGTGCTGTTGCTCCGGCTGGCGTCCGTGAACAACACCGCCGCATTGGCGCTGGCCACCGTGTTGAACCCGTGCACAATGTTCTCCCGCAGGTCCAGCAACCCCGCCGCCAGCATCGCCCCGCTCCGCGCATCCGAAATGTTGATCCCCACCGTCCCCGCATCCGACTGGTTGAAACCCGTCCACAGGCTGTTGTAAACCCGCGGCGAGGCATATTCCCGAATCGTCACCCCGTGATTGACCGTCGTCAGCCCCGGCCCCGACCCCGCCCCAATCCACGTCGCGTTATACACCTCAAAGATCGCCAGCGGCGCGTTGCTCACCGCAATCCCGCTGGGCTCCCCATTCCACTCGCCCCCGTTGTCCCGCTTCCCATTCTCCTGGATCGCAAACCAAAACTGGTTCTTCCCCCGATACCCCTGGTCCACGTCAAAGGCATCGTCGTCGTTAAACGCGCTCACCAGATACTTCGTGTTAACCGTCCCGCCGAAAAACTCAAACCCGTCGTCGGCAAACGCATACACCTCGACATGGTCAATGGTCGTGCCGCTGCCCACCGCGCCCAACGACAGCCCGTTGAGCTCCTTGTTCTGCAAAAACTGATAGCCGCCGTGCCGAATGGACACATAGCGGATCACTCCCGAGTTGTCCGCGTCGTTGTTGCCGCCAAACCGATACACATACTGGCCCCCGATCTGGTTGTCCGGCAACCCCTCAAACACGTCATACTTCGGACTGGCCGCATTGCCCGCCGTGCTCGAGGAGGTGTTGAGCACCGCCTTGCCCATAATCACCACCCCGCCCCACAACCCCCGCTGGTAGATGCCCACGTCGTCGGGCACGCTGGTGTCGTCAATCTCCGCCGTGAAAATGATCGGCTCGGTCGGCGTGCCCACCGCGTTGAGCTTCGCCCCGGCGGTGACAAACAGCGCGCTGGTGGCCTCGCCGGTGCTGGGCACCGCAACGCCCTTGATGATGGTTCCCGCCTCGATCGTCAGGGTCGCCGGCGCCAGCACGTGCACATACCCGTCCAGGTAATACACGTTGGTCCGATACCACGTCGTGTTGACCGCAATGTCCGCCACCACCGTGACTTCGTTGGTCGGCTCGGCGCGAAGGTCCGGCGGGGCGCAGACCGCCGCCAGGAGCCAGAGTGATCCGTAAAGTAAGAGGTTTCTTTTCATAGTCGTTGATGTTCTGTTTGATTGCATTTGATATCCGAACGCGGCGATTAAAGACGCCCCCCGTGAAGAGCGTATGTCAGTCAGGTGACAAAACGGTAACGT
Source organism: Verrucomicrobiota bacterium (assembly GCA_029974925.1). GTDB lineage: Bacteria > Verrucomicrobiota > Verrucomicrobiia > Limisphaerales > UBA8199 > JARKQH01. The sequence continues at coordinate 339 of JARKQH010000212.1, read as the reverse complement.
TGGCTCAGAACTCGTAATTCAAGGACAGGCCGTAGGTCCGGCCGCGCGTATAGGAGGAGTAGATGGCCTGACGGTCCTTGCCATAGGTGCGCTCGATGCGGGGGTCCAGGAGGTTCCGGGCGCCGATCTTGAGCCGGAGATTGCGGCCAAGGCGCTGGGCCAGAACCAGGTCGAGCTGCTCGACGGGCTGTTCATAGATGTCGGGAGCGGCGAGGTTGGCGATGATGAGGCGCGGGCCGAAGACGTTGTAACTCAGGGAAAGGGACGTGCCCCACGCCGGGTTGTCGTAAGCCAGTTCGGCATTAACGATGTAGGGCGATTGGTCCGCCATGGGCCGCG
>JARKQH010000202.1 GCA_029974925.1 Verrucomicrobiota bacterium | reverse complement strand
TGGGCGCCGACACGGTGCTGAATCTCAACTACGGCACGGTGTATGGCAACCCCACGCTGCCCGCGCTGAGTGATCAGTCAACGCTGGGCACGGTGTTGACCACGCTGGGAGACAATATCGTGATCAACATCTCTGCCAGCGGTCTGGTGGCCGGACAGTTCCCGTTGATCAAGTATGCCGGCGCCATCGGAGGGGCCGGGTTTGGCGCGCTCAAGCTGGGCCAGGTGCCACCCGGCGTGATCGCCAAGCTGGTGAACAACACGGCCAACGGCTCGGTTGATCTGGACATCAGCCTCGTCGTCCGCGCGCTCTCCTGGGCCGGAAATGTGAATGGCGATTGGGATATCAACACCACGGCCAACTGGCGCGACCCCTTTTACGTCTCGAGCACCTATCTGGAGTATGGCACAACGAATCTGGTCGGGGACATCGTCACCTTTGATGACACCCTGGACGTGGGAGGGCTGAACACCAACATCAACCTGACCACCACGTTGCATCCGGCCGTCGTGAACGTGGACAACAACGTTTATGATTACGTCTTTGGCGGGCCGGGCAAATTCAGCGGAGAGACGGTGCTTAACAAGAGCGGCGGCGCCGGCTTGATCATCAACACGGCCAACGACCATACCGGCGGCGCTGCCATCACAGGCGGCGCGGTGCTGGTTGGAAACGATGCGGCGCTGGGCACCGGGACGGTCGCCCTCGGGGGCGGCATGGTCGCCGCCTATGGCGGTTCGCGGACCCTGGCCAACAGTTTCACCGGCCTTGGCAGCAGCCCGGCCAACTGGGGGGTGACCAACGGCAACCTGACCCTGACGGGCGCCTATACTTCCAGCGGCGCCAACGACGCGTTTCTGTATGGGGGCGGCGACTTGGTGATCAAGTCGGTATTATCGTTCGATGCCACGGGCGGTTGGGACATTTACAAGAGCCGGCTGGTCATTGACGGCGGCAGCGCGACCAACGCTGATGATGGGATTCGCCTTCATGCCGAAGGCACGACGGCCGAACTGGTCATTCGCAATAACGGCATCTATGAAGTGGGCCGGCGCAGCGGCAGCCCCAACATTCGCCTCGGCCAGGTCGCCTACGAAGCCGGCACCAACATTCTGCGAATGGACTCGGGGCTCTTTCTGATGAGAGACTACGCGGCCGCGATTCTGGTGGGCGACAAAACCAGCACCACGGGCATGGTTTACCAAACCGGCGGAACCATCCGGTTCCTGAACCTGCGGTCCGCCGGCGGGGTGGCTTTCGGCAGCCAGACCGACGCTTACGGCGAGTATCATTTGGATGGCGGCGTGCTGGAGACGCCGCGGGTGTACCAGGCCACTGGGGCTTACGGCACGTTCTTTTTCAATGGCGGGACCCTTCGAGTCTCGACCAACACTTACGCAACCACGTTCTTCAGCCCGCCCGCGGCGGTCATTCAAGCCGGCGGAGCGGTCATTGACACCGCTGGATTTGACGTCACGGTTGTCACCGGCTTGAGCGGAGTCGGGGGTTTGACCAAAGTCGGGCTGGGAACGTTGACGCTGGGTGGCGCCAGCAGTTACGCCGGACCGACCCTTGTCACGGAGGGCAAGCTGGTTCTGGGCGTCAACCACGCTTCCAGCACCGGCATCACGGTGTCCGACGGAGCAACGTTGGGGCTGTCGGTTGCCACCGCTGGCACGACGGTTCAGATCTCAAGCGCCACCCTGGGCAACGGCGGCACAGCGACCTTGGAAGCGCTTTTTGACGGTGGCCAGGGTAATCCCACTGCGCCGGCCGGTCACTTCAACAGCCTGACCCTCAACGGCACGGTGAAGGTCAGCGTCGCGGCGGCGGGGCTAACCCCGGGACAATTCCCTGTCATCCATTATGGCGCGCTTGTCGGTTCGGGCAGCTTTGTGGTGGGTCAACTGCCCCAGGGCGTGGTTGCTTCGATCGTGACCAATACGGTCGCTTCGACCCTTGACCTGGTGGTTTCCGAGGTGGCGCCGCTGGTCTGGAGCGCGGCGGAGAGCTTCTCGTGGGACCTGACCAGCACCAACTGGTTGTTGAAAGGTTCGCCCGCCCGTTTCGAGCAGGGGGATGCGGTCCTGTTCGACGACACCGCGGCCAGCCCGGGAGTGTCGCTTGCGCTGTCCCTGGCTCCCAGCGGGGTGGTCGTCAGCAACTCGATCCTTGATTATGTGTTTCTCGGCTCGGGCAGTCTCAGCGGCAGCATGAGCCTGGTCAAGGACGGCACCGGCACGCTGACGCTAAACACCAGCAACAGCTTCTCCGGCACGGTCACGATCAAGCAAGGAACCATCGTCGCGGGCAACAACGCGGCCTTGGGTTCCACCGCGGGCGCGACCCTCGTTGAAAACGGCGCCACGCTCGATGGCAACGCGAAGAATCTCGGTTTGGAGCCGCTCATTCTGCAAGGGGCCGGCGTCGGGGGCCGGGGCGCGTTGGTCAACGGAACCACCGACCAAAACGACACCTCACGCAATGTGACACTGGCCGGTGACACGGTCATCCGGACGGAGGCGACCCTGGGCATCCGGACGTCGCAGGACAGCGATCCGGGTTTGCGGGGCAACGGCTACAAGCTGACCAAGCTTGGCGCCGGGGCGGTGAATCTCAACGGCGGAAGCAATGTGTCCGGCATCACCAACTATTGGGACCCGGACCTCGGGGACATCGAGATTATCGAGGGCCAGCTCTCGTTCCAGCGCCGCATCAACCTCGGCCGTCCCGCCAACACCGTCACGGTTCACACCAACGGCGTGCTGCACTTCTACAGCCTGACGACTGAGACGCCGCCGGTTAAGAACGTTCAATTGAACAGCGGCATGATCGCTTGCGGAGGAGGGGCCACCGGAGACATCAACGCGTTTGGCGGCCCCATCTACATTGCCAGCGGCAGCAATGTGCTTCGCGCAGTGGCCGGCACGATTCTCAAACTGAGCGGTTCAATCACCGGCCCCGGCAATCTCCATTGCGTGTCCGCGGCGGGGTCCATCGTGGCCTTGGGCGCCAGCAGCACTCATAGCGGCATCACCGAAGTGGCCAGTGGAACCTTGATGCTGGACCCCGGCGGGGCCCTGGCGGCCACGCCGGAAATCCGGGTGCGGTCGGGCGCAACCTTCGACGTGACGGCGGTGGCGCCGTGGGTCCTGGGCGCTTCCCAAACACTGACCGGCTCGGGCGCGGTCAACGGCTCGGTGGTGGCCAACGGCACGGTCAGCCCCGGGACTTCGATTGGCACGTTGACCTTCAATAATGACCTGACCCTGGGTGGAGTCACCGTGATGGAGGTGACCAAAGACACTGGCTTGGCCAGCGATGGGGTGGTAGTGAACGGCTCGCTGACCTACGGAGGCAAACTCGAAGTCGTGCTGGCCGGCACCGTTCCGCTGGCGGTCAATGACACCTTCCAGTTGTTTAACGCCCCCGCTGGTCTTTCGGGTAGCTTCTCCCAGATCGTCCTGCCGCCGGCCTATACGTGGGATACCAGCCAATTGGGTGTGGACGGCCGCATCCGCGTCACCGGCGTGGCTGCTCCGCCGCAGATCACCACCGTTACCGTCGCAGGCGGCACCGTCACCCTTTCGGGCAGCGGTGGCACGCCGGGCGGAACTTATTACGTTCTCAGTTCGACCAACGTTGGCTTGCCGCTGGCCAGTTGGACAGCCCTCATCACCAACCTCTTCGATGGCACGGGCAAATTCACCTACTCGATGCCGGTGAACCCGGGTGAGCCGCAGCGGTTCTTCCGGCTGCAAATGCCTTGACGGATGGCTGGAAGAACGCAGGACATTGCCGGACGCTGGACTTCCAGCGTCCGGCTGGTTTTTGCTTGCGTGCTGGCCGCTCTCTGGCTGGCGCCGCTGACGATTCACGCGGGGCGGACCAACATTGTCCTGGCGGTCGCCGACGACATGGGCTGGTCCGATTTGGGCTGCTACGGGGGTGAAATCCGCACGCCTGCCATTGACCGCCTGGCGGCCAACGGCCTGCGTTTCCGCAGCTTCTACAACGCGGCGCGATGCAGTCCCACTCGCTGCGCGCTGCTGACCGGGCTGTACACCCAGCAGGTGGCGGTGGACCCCGCCAACGCCCTGCCAAATCTGAGAACGGATAACAACGTCACGCTGGCCGAGTTGCTCCAAGCCCACGGCTACCGCACCTACATGGCCGGCAAGTGGCATTTGGGCACGGTCACGGGCCGCAACCCCTGGGAACGCGGATTCCAGCATTTTTGGGGATTCGCCGCCGGGGCGCAGGCCGACCAGTGGCTGCCCTCGCAATACAGCTTGGTTTCGGAGAACAACGAAATCACCAACCGCGTGTACGGCGCAGGCGAGTTTTATCAACCCGATGCCATCGGAGATTATGCGCTGGACTTCTTGAATCATCATTTCGGGAAGAACGACGGCGCCCCGTTTTTTCTCTATCTCGCCTTCGGTTCGGCGCACTTTCCGATTCAGGCGCCAGGAACCCTCGCGGATGCTTATGTTCCGGTTTATGCCCCCGGGTGGGATGCGGTTCGAGAAGCCCGCTACCAGCGCATGTTTGCCCAAGGCATTATCGGGCCTCATTTTCCGCTGTCACCTCGTGGCGGCACAGCCCCCCACCAGAGCGAGCCTGTCGAGGAGATTCCAGCCTGGAACACCCTCCCGGCGGATCGCCAGGCGGATTTGGCGCGGCGGATGGCCCTCTACGCCGGCATGATCGAAGCCATGGACCGAAACCTCGGCCGGGTGATTCAACGCCTGGAGCAAGCTGGCGAACTCCACCAGACCTTGGTCCTTTTTCTGTCCGATAACGGTGGCAACCACGAGGGGGGACGGTTCGGCAGAACCGGCACAACCGTGAATGCTCCGCCGCTAACCGGATCGGACCTGGAGAACATGGGCCAGAACGGACAACCCTGGATTTACCTCGGGGGCGGGTGGGCCAACGTCAACAACACCCCGTTCCGGCTTTTCAAGCATTTCATCCACGACGGCGGTGTGCGAACCCCGTTGATTGTCCATTGGCCGGAGGGTCTGAGCCGCACCAACGTGTGGGTGGAGCAGCCTGGCCACGTCATTGACGTCATGGCCACGGTCGTGGACCTCACCGGCGCCACTTATCCCACCCAGTTCAATGGCCACCCAGTCCTGCCGCTCGAGGGTCAAAGCCTCCGTCCCTGGTTCAACGGGGCGCCCATCCTGGACCGCCAGATCGCTTTCGAACATGAAAGCAACCGCGGGCTGGTCAGCGGGCCTTGGAAGCTGGTGACAAAAAACTTCGAGCTGTATGACGGCAGCTCCCCTGCCCACGAACTGGAGCTCTACAATACCGCAGCCGATCCTGTCGAGCTGACCAACCTGGCCGCTCTCTACCCGGCCCGCGTCTCGCAGATGGTGGCGCAGTGGAACGCCTGGGCCGCGCGCGTCGGCGTTCCCTCGGGGCGATGGCTGCCGTCGGTCCCGCTCAATCTTTCGCCCGCGCCGCAGCCGGGGGACCTGTTTCTGGACACCTTCGCGCGCAACGATGCCACCGACATTGACGCCGCCACGGGGGGCATGTCCGGCAGCCGCGTGCCGCCCTTGGGGCCCAATGCCACTTATTACGAAGGATTTGAAGGAAGCGGCTCGGCCACTTCGATACAGATTGTCAACGGCGCCCTGCAAATGGCGGTGGGCAACGGCATGTCCGAAAACGGGCTTCGCCACAATTTCATCGGCCAGGATATTGTGGATGCCGGCGGGTTCAGCGTCGAGCTGACCGTCCTGGACATCAGCACCGACGTTTCCGACGCCACGAACCGCTTTGTCGGCTTCGCCGTCGGATTGTCCGAAGCCGAGGCCGCCACGGGCTGGGACATCAACAACGCCTTGGGACCCGGCGCCGTGGCCTTTCGCGGGCGGCCGGGCGGGAATACCGGCGTGGCGGATTTTCTCGTCGAGCTGGACCTCAACGGCTACGTCAAGGTTTGGCGCAACGGGACCATCCTGGAAACGGCGCTGGTCGGAACCAACCGCGGCACCCTGACGGCCGCGTTTGCGTTGAACGGGTTCCGCACCAACAGCACCGTAACCGTCACCGTGTTCTTCAACGGCCGGGTCGTGGACCTGAACAAGGCCGACTCCGCCTCCGTCAGCCGGACCTTCCAGTGGGACCGCAACGACAGCAATCATATTGGACTAACGGCCCGCGCCTCGAATTTCGCGCAAATGGACAATTTTGCCGTGCGCAAACTGCCTTTGAGCCCAACACTCGCCATGGGGTACGCCTTGCGTGCCGGCCTCTCCGGTCCCGCCACGGCGCCGGAGGCGGACCCCGACCAGGACGGCCTCAGCAATTTGGGGGAATGGGCTTTTGGCGGAGACCCCGCGGCGCCCGACGCCGCCGCAGCGGAGCTGCAGATCAAGGAGGTGACAGCAGCTAACGGTTTCCAGTTCGAGCATCGGCGTCGCAAAGACTTTATCGCCGCCGGAGTGAGCTACCAGGTGCTCACGTCCGACAACCTTGCGGATTGGACGCCGGCCAGCCCAGTGGTCAACGGCACACGGCCGGTCCCAGACTTGCCTGAATACGAAATCGTCCAACTGCAGCTTTTCGGCCCCGACCTGGCCGGTAAAGACCGCCTCTTCGTCCGCGTCAAGGCACTCGCGCAGTAGCCACGTGCAGCGAATGCGCTTGCCATGGGGTTGGTCCTCGAGCATAAGGAGCGCCATGTTGAAACGCAGTTTGTTCCTGTCTTGTGTTCTGGCCGGCGCGGTCATGACTTCGCCAACCCATGACTGTTTCGCCGCGGAGAACCCGTTTGTCGGGGCGTGGGCTTTGACGATTCCCGGCGGCCATGCGGGGTGGCTGGGGGTCACGGAGAAAGCGGGCGGGCTTCAAGCCAGCATGCTTTGGGGTTGGGGCAGCGTCGAGCCGGTGTTTTCGGCGAAGCTCGCCGAGGGCAAACTGGTGCTCGAGCGCAAACACAACCTCGAGCTCAAGGAGGGCGGAAAGACGATCAAGACCAATTACATTGAGACTATCACCGCCACGGTGGCGGGCGACCGCATCGAGCTGGTGAGCCGCACACCCCGGCTGCGGGGCGGGGGGGAGGATGTGGCCGCGTTCAGCGGACGGCGGCAGCCGCCGCTGCCCCCGGCGCCGGACTTGAGCAAGGTGAAGTTCGGCGCGCCGGTCCGGCTGTTCAACGGGCAGGATCTCAGCGGCTGGCGTCTGACGGACCCGGGCGCGGTCAACGGCTGGCGCGCCGTTGACGGAGTGCTGGTCAACGACCCGGTTCAGGAAGAGGGGAAACCGCACAAGAATTACGGCAACCTGCGGACGGAGAAGGAATTCGAGGATTTCAATCTTCAGCTCGAGGTGCGCCTGCCTGAGAAGGGCAACAGCGGCATTTACCTGCGAGGCATCTATGAAATCCAGGTGGCTGACAGTTTTGGCAAGCCCGCCTCCGCCCATGGCATGGGCGCCATTTACAGCCGCGTGGCGCCGACCGCCAATCCCTCGAAGGCGCCTGGAGAATGGCAAACCCTCGACATCACCCTGGTTGACCGCCACGTGACCGTCCTGTTGAACGGGCAGAAAATCCTCGACAATGTGGTGTTGGAGGGCTGCACCGGCGGGGCGCTATGGTCGGATGTAACCCGCCCCGGTCCTCTCTACCTTCAAGGCGACCACACCCGCGTTGAGTACCGGAACATGGTGCTTCGCCCCAGGGTTCAGTAATTCAGACCCTGACCACGGGCGGGGGGCGGTGTCAGGACCTGTCAGGAAATCTCGGAGCCCGCGTCGCAGGCCCGGGCCTTGACACGGCCCGGCTGGCTAAACCGATGGTGCAGGGCCATCGCAGCCAGAACGAGCACCAGGCACAACGTCAGGAGCAGCAGAAAGCACAGGTAAAGGGCCGCCGAACTGCGGGACATCAAGGACCTCGATGGCTGGGGGTCGCCCGCAGAAACGGCAACCGGCGCCGGAGTCGAATCCGAATTCCTCGCGGCCACGGCTGCGGCGGGAGCAGTTTGCCTGGGCCGGGCCGGGGCCACCGCCGCTTTTCTCTCGAGGAGTGGGGCGGTCCACGTCGCATTGGCGGCCTGGGCCGGGCCGTAGCGGAGAGTCTGGTAATCGTAGTTGCGACCGAGGCCCGGCAGGGCCGGCAACAAAACCAGGGCCAGAACCGTCACAATCCCCACCACCCAGAACATCTCCAGGACCGTGAAGGCAGAAGGCTTAACGTTTTGGGCCCGGTTCATAACAATGGTTCGACATTCCCTTAGCAGATGGGATGCCACGCGGGTTTTGGGCTGAAAACCGTGGGAAGCCCATCGCAAAAGGTGTGAACCTCACGCAACCCGCGCCATTTTCACGCATCCGATCGGGCTTCGATCCCGCTTGAACTGGGCCGGCTTACCCGCGAGTCTGTTGCGCCTACAATATCAATATGGCTCCACTCATTACTGAAATTGCCACCGCTGCGACGCCGGAGTCGCTGGCCCGGCAGTTTCAGTTTGAACCGGGGCTGATGCTGCTCCGGAGCGCCTTGTTGCGGTCGGCCGACGCCCGGTACTCGCTCGTCACCGCCCGGCCGTTTCTGAACTTCCGCGCCTGGGCGTCGCGGTGCGAAATCTGGAGTGAAGGCGGGGTGCAGGTGCAATGGGGCAACCCGTGGAGCGTGCTGCAAAGCCTGATGGCGCGGTATGAAATGCCGGAGGAAACCGGCCTGCCGTTTCCGCTGGGGGGCTGTTTCGGTTTTTGGGGATATGACCTGAAGAATTTCGTCGAGCCCAAGCTGGCCCGGCGAGCCGAAAACGACCTGCCGTTGCCCGATTGCCAGACGGGGTTTTACGACAGCCTGGTGGTTTTCGACCATTTTGAGAGCAAAACCTGGATTATTTCGACCGGAATCCTGGCCGATGGTTCGCGCAGCGCCGAGGCGGCGAGGCGGCAGACCGATTTTTGGGCAGCCCAGCTAGCCGCCGCCGCCAGCGGCCCGGCCTCAGACCCTGAGTTTCTGGCGGACAGGACGGTCAGCTCCAGGCTGCCGGAGGGGGGCGGGAAGGCGCAGGAGGGTGTGATGGCTGCAAATGCGCCCGCCTTGGACACGGGGTGGCGTTCCCCTGCCCTGCCCGCGGCGCTGGCGGAATGCGGTGCGGCATGGGAGGTCCGGTCGAACCTGGCACGCGAGGACTACATCGCGCGGGTCAAGCGCGCCCAAGCTTATATTCGCGCGGGCGATATTTATCAGGTGAATTTGTCCCAGCGGCTTGAGTTGGGCCGGGCGCCGTCGGCATGGGAGTTGTACCAAAGGCTGGTGGCGGCGTCGCCCGCACCTTTTGCCGCCTGTTGCAACTTCGGGGATTTCGAGATCGTGTCGTCCTCACCCGAATTGTTCTTGCGGTTGAGCGGGGCCGAGGTCATCACGCGGCCGATCAAGGGGACCCGCCCACGGTCGGCGGACCCGGTCCGGGACGAGCAGCTCCGGGTCGAGCTTGAATCGAGTGCGAAGGAACGGGCCGAACTGGTCATGATTACCGATTTGCTGCGCAACGACCTGGGGCGGTTCTGCGAGTTTGGGTCGGTCGGCGTGCCGGACCTGGCGCGGCTCGAAACCTTTCCCCAAGTGCAGCACTTGGTGTCCACGATTCGGGGCCGACTCCGGCCCGAGGTTTCCCACGCCGCCGCGCTGGCGTCGGCTTTCCCCGGCGGGAGCATCACCGGCGCGCCCAAATTTCGCGCCATGGAGATCATTGATGAGCTGGAGCCGGTCACGCGCGGGCCGTACACGGGGGCACTTGGCTATCTGGGCTTCAACCGCCAGAGCCAGCTCAGCATCCTGATCCGCACCGCCATCTGCCGGCAGGACACGGCCTGGTTCCACGTCGGCGCCGGCATCGTCGCCGATTCCTGCCCCGAGGCGGAATACGAGGAGACGCTGGCCAAGGCCGCGGGTTTTTTCGCGGCGCAGAACCTTCCGGAGTCCCGCCGCCGGCCCGGGACTGGCAGCGGTTCCGCCTGCTGTTTTTGACAAGCGAATTCCGTCTTGCTTCCGCGGCAAATGCTGGCAGGCTCGTCGGCGCGATGTGATATGAAAAAAAACGCGCCGACCTTTCTTTCCCCCTTGAGTTTCCTTGCGAAGTGTTGCTGGTGGGCGGCAGTCTTCGGCATGGTGCTGGCGGCCAGGCCGGGCATCCTTGCCGCGCCCGCCGGGCCGGCGGCCAAGCCGAACGTGCTGTTCATTTGTGTGGATGACCTCAAGCCGCTGCTCGGTTGTTATGGGGACCCGGTGGCGAAGACACCGAATGTGGACCGGCTGGCCGCGCGCGCCGTTCGTTTCCAGGCGGCCTACTGCAACCAGGCGGTTTGCGCCCCCTCGCGCAACGCGCTGATGACCGGGTTGCGCCCCACCACGATTGGGGTTTATGATCTCCCCACCTTTTTCCGCAAGGCCGTTCCGGACGCCGTCACGGTTGCGCAGTACTTCAAACAAAACGGCTGGCGCACCGAGGCGCTGGGCAAAATCTTCCACGTCGGACATGGCAACACCGAGGATGCCGCGTCGGGGAGCGTTCCGCATTGGCGGCCGCAGGTCCGAACCCAGTATGCGCTGGAAGAAAACCGCCCCGCGGCCGCGGGCGAGGCCGCGGCAGCGGCTGACCCCGCGCTGGCTCCACGCGGCGCTGCCACCGAATGCGCCGATGTGCCCGACACCACTTACGGGGACGGGTTGATTGCGGAGGAAGCCATGCGCCGGCTGCGGGCCGCCAGTGAGAACCCCAGCCAACCGTTCTTCCTCGCGGTCGGCTTTCTGAAACCCCACCTGCCGTTTGTCGCTCCCAAGAAATACAGCGACCTCTACTCCCGGGAGGCGTTTCAACCGCATCCGCGTCAAACGCCGCCGGAAGGCGCGCCGAGCTTCGCGCCGACCACGTGGGGCGAACTGAGGAATTACAGCGACATTCCCAAGGTTGGCCCGCTCAGTCCCGAGCAA
>JARKQH010000190.1 GCA_029974925.1 Verrucomicrobiota bacterium | reverse complement strand
AAACGCCGCCGTGGCGCGAACAGGCCCCAGCTCAAGCCGCGGCTGGGACATCATGAGAGACATCAAGGGGTCGCGAACGGGGGGCGGTGAGGTGGGCTGGGCAACCGTGATCTGCGCCAAACCGGCGCAAAGAGCAACCCACGCCGCCGCCCGACCGAACTTGCGGTAAATCAGCCTGAGTCGGCGGGGTGCGCGGACTCCGGAAGGTCTGCCTGGAACACCGCTGCGCATCACCATGTCGGCCGGTTCCGCGTCCTCGGTTCACCCGTCTGATCCACACCCATGGGCAAACGCCGGTCGCCATCCAGGCGGAACCCCTCCAGGAGCCAGCCCGCCTGCTCGGGCGACAGGGGTATTTCCTCTCCGTCGCGCGACGGACCCTCCTCCTGGCCCGGCCGCGGCCCCATTGGCTGTTCCTCTTCCTCCTCGTCGTCACCCGCCGCACCGGGCGGCATGTCTTCCTCGGGGATCCGGCCCCGCAGTTGCTTGAGTTTCTCTCCAAGCTCCTGGCTTTTGTCACCCAGGCCGTTCGCGCACTGCTGCAGTTCCTGCAGACTATCCACCAGCTTCGCAATGTGCCGGTCCACCACGTCCGCGTTATGCCGCGCGTCAGCGGCATTCGGATCCAGCTCGGCCGTGCTCTTAAAATCACCCGAGGCCCGCTGCCATTTGCCCAAGGCGTTGCCGTGCGCCTGCAGCGCCCGCTTGACGGCTTGCGTTGCGGCCTTCAACTCCTTGCGGGCGCCCCGCCCGCGCAGGTAGGCCGCGATCAACTGGCGCAAATCGTTTCCCGCCAGCGCTTCGTCCGCGCCCGCCAGCGCTTGATTCACCGCCGCGCTGACGGCGCGCGCCCGCGCCGCTGTCGGACCGGCCGCCGGCCCCTTCTTGAGTTCCTCAAGCCCCTGCCCGAAACGGACATGACCGAGGTTGTAGAGCGCCACCGGCTGGACCCAGTCCCGTTGGCTCCCGAGAGCGGTCTCCAGCAGCGCCTCCGCCTCGCGGAGTTTGCCTTCACGCAGTTTCACCGTCCCGGCGTTTGCATACTCGCGGGGAGTCCCCGGCGCCGGCGGTTCCGGCGGGGAAGGGGAGGGCGGTGCCTGGGACTCGGCCGCCCCCGCCGCCAACGGCCAAATGACCCGCGCCAGGCCGAACCACAGACGGCGCCGCTCCGTGTGCGGAGCGCCGCGCCCCCGGCCACGCCAGCTTGTCTTTTTTGCCATTCGTTTCATCAAGCCCGTCCAGTTCAACAATATGCTGGCAATCGGGGGAAAGTAAACCGTGTTGCGCCTTCCTGACATTTGCCACAAGCCCCCCTGGCCCATTCGGCTCGCGGCCGGGATTGCCAGCCTCTGGTTCTTCGGGCTCGAGCCAACGGCTCAGGCCGCGGCGCGCCCCGTCGAACCGTCAGGATGCAGCACCCCCAGGCGGCGCAAAGCAGCCATCGTTTTCTCCGGGTTTTCCTGCAAAACGGCCTGCCACCCCCGGCGTGCTCCGGCCTCCACGTTTTCCAAACGGTCATCCAGGTAAAGCAGTTCGCCCCCGCGGCGCCCTGCCAGCCGCTCGAGCACCTCGTAAAGACGGGCGTCCGGCTTCATCACCCCGTGCTCGTACGACAGCACGTATCCGTCAAAATTCGCGAAGAAGGGATAGGCCTTCCGAATGTGATTCACGGCCAGCTCGTTGGTATTCGAGAACACAAAGGTGCCCAACCCCTCCCGCCTCAGGCGCTCCTGCAACCGAACCATGGGTTCGATCGGGGTGAAAATGTTGCTGAAACATTCGGCAAATTCTTCGAACGAACCGCCAAAACCCGAGGCGGCGCGGACCTCGTCAAAAAACTCGCGCGCGGACAGCCGGCCGGTTTCAAAACGGCAAATCAGCTCGGACTGGCTGAGGAGCCGGGCCAGCGGTTCCGGGTCCATCCGGCTGCGGCGGCTCAGTTGGCGGGCTGCAATGCCGTAGTCAAAGTCCAGCAGCACTTTTCCCAGATCAAAAACAACCGCCCGGATCGCACTATTCGATTTCACGGCGTCCTTCCAAAGCCCGGCTTAGCGTGATTTCATCCGCAAACTCAAGTCCTGAACCCGCCGGCAGGCCGTGCGCGATCCGCGTCACTTTCAGACGGGGCCGCGCCAGACGCCTGGCCAGGTAGAAGCTCGTCGCATCGCCCTCCACATCCGTGCCCAGGGCGATGATCACTTCGCGGATCGGCTCTGCCTCGAGGCGCCGCTCCAGTTCGGCAATGCGCAGGTCCTCCGGTTCCACCCCGTTCAACGGAGAAATCTTTCCACCCAGCACATGGTATTTGCCGCGATACGTGGCCGATTTCTCCAGGCTCAAGATGTCTGTTGCCCGCTCCACCACGCAAACCAGGCCCGCATCGCGACGGGGATCGGAGCACAGCGCGCAGGGTGAGGCCTCGGTCAGGGCGCCGCAAACGGCGCAGAGTTGGACCCGGCGGCGCGCCTCGAGGATCGCCCTGGCCAGGTTTTCAACCGCCGCAGGCTCGGCCTGGACCAGATGCAGCGCAATCCGCTCGGCAGACCGCGGGCCAATGCCGGGCAGTTTGTTCAGGGCGCCGATCAACGCGGCCACCGTGTCGGGAAGGGCGGGCACTGAATCGGGGAGGGTGCCAGGGTTCGCGTTCGGTTATCCCGTCAGCCCGGGAAGACTGAAGCCGGCGGTGACCTTGCCCATTTCCGCCGTGGAAACCTCCTTCGCCTGAGTCAGGGCCTGGTTGGCCGCCGAGAGGATGAGGTCCTCCAACAATTGCGCGTCGTCGGGATTGACGGCTTGGGGATCAATTTTGACTGCCGCCAAAGTGCCGTCGCATCGCGCCACGACCTTGACCGCCCCGCCGCCGCTGGTGGCTTCGACGGTTCGGTTGGCGAGGTCCTTCTGGATTTGCTCCATTTGCTGCTGCATACGCGCAGCTTGTTTCATCAGTTTGCCAATGCTGGACATAGAATCGGTTTTCGGTTGGGGGTAAACGGGTTGTTTCTGCCGGCGGGTCGCTACGTTCGCACATCCACGATCTGCCCCTTGAAAATCTCCAGGGCTTTTTGAATGAGCGGGTCGTTCTTGAAATCCTCTTTCGTCATCGGCGCCGCACTGGGGGCGCTCTTCGCTCCAGACACCGGCGTGGCCGCGGTCCTTGGAGCCTTTCGCGCCGGCGCGGGCTTTGGCGCGGTGGGTGGCGCGGCCTCCGAAGGCGTGGCCGCGGCCTCGGCGCCCGCGGACGCGAGGCTTGGCGGCGGAGCCGATTTAACGAATTTGATTTGGACTCCCGAGAATCCCAATTCCGCCAGTTTGGTCTGGATAATGGCCTGGTTTCGGGAGTTGTCCACCAACCCGAGATGATTCTCCTGCTCGGGCGGGAAGCCGATGGTGAACACCTTGTTGTCAAACGACACCAGATGAGCCCCCCGCAGGTAACTGCCCGTGAAAGGGCTGGCCTTGGCCACCGCCTCCAACAACCGGTGCCAGAGGTCATCCATCTCCTCCGCAGCCCTGGTGGACGAGTCGCGCAAAACAGCCGGCCCGGCTTGCATGACCTTCGGTTCGGCTTCCGGAGCCGGACTTGGCGCCACGGCCGCCGACCGGCCGGCCGACGGCGGTTGACCTGACGGAGTCACGCTCGCGCCGCTGGCGCGGAACGGCGCGGGAGACGGCGCAGGCGCCGAAGCCGGCAGGGGGATGGACACCCCCTCACCCGCGCTGCCGCCACGCAGGCTCTGAAGCTGCTTGAGCACTTCGTCGAGGCTGAGCGCGTTACGCACCTCGATGACTTTCAACAAGGCCACCTCCAGGAGCGTTTTCTTTGAGGCGGCGTCCCGCAACCGCAACTCCGTCCCGCCCAGCACTTCGAGAATCCGGGTCAGGCCGCTGGCGGCGACCTTCGGGGCCTGTTGGGCCAGCACTCCAGCCTCGGATTCGGAAACCTCAAGCAGGGACAGGTCGCCTTTGGAGAGCTGAAAGATCAGCAGGTTGCGGAAATGGTTCAGCAAGTCGGACAGGAGCCGTCCGAGGTCTTTGCCCTGTGAGGCCAGGGCATTGAGCTCGCGCAGCGCTCCTTCGGCATCGCCCTCCAGGAGGGTGCCCGCCAAGGCGTGAATCCGGCCCGCCGCCGTCAGCCCAAACATGGAAAGCACATCGGCTTCCTCGATCCGGTTGCCGCAGAAGCTGATGAGCTGGTCCAGGGTGGACTCGGCGTCCCGCATGCCGCCTTCAGCCCCGCGCGCGATGGCAAACAAGGCGGGTTCCGAGATGGTGACGTTTTCCTTTGCGGCGATTTCCGCGAGGTGTTTCACGATGAGCGCCGCCGGGATGCGGCGCAAATCAAACCGCTGGCACCGCGACAAAATCGTCGGCAGCACCTTTTCCGGTTCCGTTGTGGCGAACATGAATTTCACATGCTCCGGCGGCTCCTCGAGCGTCTTCAACAACGCGTTGAAGGCCTCCTTCGTCAGCATGTGAACCTCGTCAATGATATAAACGCGGAACTTCGAGCTGGCGGGCGCGTATTTGACGGTTTCCCTCAACCCCCGGATTTCCTCGATGCCGCGGTTGCTGGCCGCGTCAATCTCCATCACATCCAGGGAACGGCCCTCGGCGATTTCGCGGCACCGGATGTCGTTGTCGTCAAAATCAGTCTTCGGCCCGCCGGTGCAGTTCAGGCACTTGGCAAAAATGCGCGCGATGGTGGTCTTGCCGGTGCCGCGCGGGCCGCAGAACAGGTAGGCGTGCGCAATGCGATTCTGCTCGATGGCATGGATAAGCGTGCGGGTCACATGATCCTGCCCCACTACATCGCTGAACCGCTGCGGGCGGTACTTTCTGGCTATGACTTGATAAGACATGAACGTAGCGACTTTCCCCCACGCCGCGCCCGCGGCAGCCCGCGCCCGGCGCTCGGTTCGCGGGGGCCTGTCCCGGCTCGCGACCGTGTAAAAAACAATGCCAGGGTGACCACGGCAGGTGCGGAGCAGACTACCGTTGCTGCCTTCCGGCCCTGGCGGGGTTCGTAAGTCCACATTCCATGGGCCCTGGCGAAGAAGAATTTGCCGCACCCCCCGCCGAGGTTCAAGCAAAACCGCAACAGCAAAACCGCACGGGCCGGCACGGGTGCGCTCCGCCCCGCCGGGCTTGATTCGGCCATGTCGGCGGGAAGGTGCGAAAGTGGGAAGGTGGGAAGGTGCATCGGACTGCCAGTGTTGAGCATTGCCGCCCGGGCTGGAACCCTAAAAAGGAGGACGGACAGCGATGTCCGCGTGCCGCCGAGCCCCGGCATGGGTTCGGGAAATTTGGCTCGAACAGGTCCGGATAGGTTCGGATCGCTTCGGGTGTGTGGAAGGGGTGGCGGAAAGGATGAGGGATGAGCCCTGAAAAGTTGGACGTTTTTTGGGGGGGCAGGGCCGGCTGGGAAAAGTAACGAGTAGAAATGGAGGGCCCGTCTTGGGCCCGCACGTCGCTGCGGGCCGCTGGCTGCAAGTGGCAGGCGGCGATTGGAGACATGCATGTCATGGTGTTGAGTCGTTGCGGTTTGGCGTGACATCCACTAGCGTCAGGGTTGCCGGTGGAACCTCGAACGGCCATTCCCTTTGAGCCGGGCCCGCTCACGCCGCCGCGCGCGGAGCGCGCCTCGGCGGTGATTTCAACTCGCGGGCTGACCAAGCGTTACGGGGCCTTGACGGCCCTCAGGGGCCTCGACCTGGAGGTTCAACCGGGCGAAATCTTCGGTTTTCTGGGCCTGAACGGGGCGGGCAAAACCACCGCCATCCGGCTCCTGCTGGACTTTATTCGTCCCAGCGCCGGCCAGGCCCACATCTTCGGTTATGATTGTTGGTCCCAAAGCCTTGAGGTCCGCGCCCGCGTGGGCTACCTGCCGGGCGAGCTGGGGCTCTATCTCGACCTGACGGGGCTGGAAACGCTGGATTTTCTGGCGGGGCTTGGCCGGCAGGCGGTGGACAGACGGCGCCGACAGGAACTCTGCGACCGGCTGGAACTGGCGCAAAGCGACCTGCGCCGGCGGCTGCGCGAATACAGCACGGGCATGAAGCGCAAACTGGGCATCATTCAGGCCTTTCAGACCAACCCGCCGCTGCTGATTCTGGACGAGCCCACCGAGGGGCTGGACCCCATCATGCAGGGCTCGTTCTACGACCTCCTGGCGGAGGTCAAACGCGCCGGCGCCACGGTTTTCATGTCGTCGCACGTGCTCTCCGAGGTCGAGCGGGTCTGCGACCGGATTGCGCTGCTCCGAAAAGGCGAGCTGGTCTTGCTGGCCACAGTGCAGGAAAGCCGCCGTCTGGCGCCGAGAAACGTGCGGGTGGTGTTCAGCCGGGAAGTGGAACTTCCCGAGCCACTGCCAGCCGGCTACGAACTGCTTGAAGCCACGCCGCGGCTTTGGCGGCTGAGCGTCGCCGGCTCCCTGGGACCGTTGCTGGAGGTTCTCCAAGGCCTGCCGGTGCTGGACCTGGATGTGCAGGAGGCCCGCCTGGAGGACGTGGTGCTAAGGTATTACCGGGAGGAGGAGACGTGAGGATCGGCTTCCTGTTATGGCGGCTTTCGTTAAAACGGGTTTGGCCGCTGCTGGCCGCGACGGGATTGTTGCTCGCGGGATTTCAATTGCTGCGCGTGCTGATCGCGGCCTCGGTCCACAACGCCGGCGAATTCGCGCAGATAGCGGAACTGCTGCCGCCCTTCGTTCGCGCTCTATTGGGGCCGGCGCTCACCAGCGTGATGTCCTTCAGCGGGATTGTGTGCGGCGGTTACTTTGACCTGGGCATCGTGATTGCTTTGGTGGTGCTCAACATCGCCCTGGCCACCGTGCCGGCCTCCGAAATTGAAACGGGGTTCGCCGACCTGATTTTGGCCCGCCCGCTCCGCCGGCACTGGCTTATCACGCGGACCATTGCGCTGGTGTGGTTCGCGACGGTGGTGATGTTGTTAATGATCCAGGCCGGCACCTGGACCGGCCTGGCGCTGTTTGCGCCTTCGGACGCCGCGGCGCCCTCGGGACGCCAGATGGTGGCCCTCGCGCTCAACCTCGGAATGCTGGCGCTGTGCTGGAGCGGGGTTGCGCTGGCGTTTGGGGCCGCGTTCCGGCGGGGGGTGGCCGGGGGGACGACATCGCTGCTGGCATTTGCGGCTTTGTTGATTGACTATGCGCAGCAGCTTTGGCCCCCGTTGGAGCGACTCGGGTGGGTTTCGCCCTTTCGCTATTTCCGGCCGTTCGAGCTGGTGATGGGCAATCCGCTGCCGGTCGAGCATTTGCTCATCCTGTGGGCAGTGGCCATGACGGGCTATATTGTGGCGTATCTGGTGATTTCCCAGCGGGACATTGCGCGGTGAGGCCCGGCGGGCCATTGGGCAAGGTTGTTCGAGGTGTCCCGGCCTGGTAAGCTTCCGTTGAATGGCCGACATTCTATTGACGACGCTTAACGCACGGTACTTTCACGCCGCCTTCGGGCTGCGGTACCTGTTTGCCAACCTTGGCGCTCTGCGTTCCCGGGCCCGGATTGTCGAATTTGAGATCAACCAAAGGCCGGTGGATATCGCCGAGGCCCTGCTTGACCGAAACCCGAAAATCCTGGGCGTGGGCGTCTATATTTGGAACGTCGCTCCCGCGCTCGAGGTGGTCGCGACGGTTAAGCGGGTTCGGCCGGAGGTGGTGGTGGTGCTGGGGGGGCCGGAGGTCAGTTACGAGCTGGAGTCGCAACCGATTGCAGCACTCGCCGACTACATCATCACCGGGGAGGCCGATCTTGAGTTTGCCCGGCTGTGCGCGGCGATTCTCGCGGGCAACCGGCCCCCCGGCCGCGTGATAGAAGCGTCCCCGCCGGAAATCGCCAGCTTGGTTCTGCCCTACGAACTCTACAGCGCCGAGGATATCGCCCACCGGATTATTTATGTGGAAGCCTCGCGCGGGTGCCCATTCCACTGCGAGTTTTGTCTTTCCTCACTGGACATTCCCGTGCGGCAGGCGCACTTGCCCGCCTTCCTGGCCAGCCTGGACGGCCTGCTGAACCGCGGGGCCCGGCATCTCAAGTTCGTGGACCGCACGTTCAACCTGAACCTCGGCGCCAGCCGCGCCATCCTTGAGTTCCTTCTGGAACGTTACCAGCCCGGCTTGTTCTTTCATTTTGAGATGGTCCCGGACCGTCTGCCTCCCGAGCTGCGGGATGTGATTGCGCGGTTTCCTCCCGGCGCCCTGCAGCTTGAGGTTGGCGTGCAGACCTTCAACCCGCGGGCCGCGGCGCTGATCCAGCGCCGTCAGAATTATGAGCGGCTCGAGGAGAATTTCCGCTTTTTGCGGCAGTCCACCGGCGTGCATATTCACGCGGACTTGATTGCCGGCCTGCCGGGGGAGGATTGGGACAGTTTCGCCGCGGGTTTTGACCGGCTCCTGGCCCTGGGGCCGCACGAAATCCAGGTGGGGATGCTCAAGCGGCTGCGCGGCACGCCCCTCGGCCGACACGACGCGGAGTGGGGAATGGTCTATAATCCTCACCCACCCTACGAGATTTTGCAGAACAAGCTCATCGGGTTTTCGGCCATGCAAAAAATCCGCCGGTTCGCCCGTTACTGGGACCTGGTGGGCAACAGCGGCAACTTCACCGAAACGCTTCCCCTGATTTGGGAACCGCCAGGCCGGCCGGCGCAATCGCCCTTTCAGTCTTTTCTGCGTTGGAGCGAATGGCTTCATCAGCAGACCGGCCGGACCGACAGCATCGCCTTGGTGCGCCTGATGGAGATGCTTTTCCGTTACCTGACCGGAGAATTACAGCACGACCGCCAGACCGTGGCGCGGGCGCTCTGGCGCGATTACCGGCGGGGCGGACGCCGGGACAAACCCGCCTTTATGAAAGACTACCTTTCGGAGCCGGAACCCGACGCACCCGAACCGTCCCCCGCCGTGGGGCTGCCTCGACGCCAGGCCCGTCATGTGGCTCGCCGCAGCGCGCCGGCGTCCGCCGAGGGCTGAACGGGGCGCCGGCGACTTGCAAGCGCGGAAAATGCGGTTAAGGTGGGGGCGTGAAATTTTTTCTGTCAATGGTCGTGTTCGCGCTTATGGCGTTGGTGCTGGGGCTGGGCATTTTGCTGACCGTCAAAGGCAACCCGTGGTTGTTGATTGCCGGAGTGGCGGGATACGCAATTCTGCTCGGGACGCTGGGCTGTCTGCCGCCGAAAACCTCCCATTGAACTCCTGTCTGGCTGGCGGAGCCGGGTTGACCGATCTTCCGCCGGCGATTTTTCTTCGTGCGCGCGGTCATTCAACGGGTCTCGGAGGCGGCGGTCGTCATTGGCGGCCGGACCAAGGGTTCCATTCAGCACGGCCTGGTGGTTCTGCTGGCCATCGAGGATGCCGACGGCCCGGAAGACATCGAGTGGCTGAGTGGCAAGATTGTTCGGTTGAGGATTTTCGACGACGAGAACGGGGTGATGAACCGCTCGGTGCAGGAGGTGGGCGGGGGCATTCTGCTCATCAGCCAGTTCACCCTCCTTGCCAGCACGCGAAAGGGCAACCGTCCCTCTTACAGCCGCTCCGCCCGGCCCGAAATCGCGATTCCCCTCTACGAACGATTCATTCGCCAGCTCGAGGGCGACCTTGGCAGGCCGGTCCAGACCGGCGAGTTTGGCGCGAACATGATGGTCAGCCTGACCAACAGCGGGCCGGTGACCATTGTGATTGACTCGAAGGCGCGCGAGTAAACGTTGATTGGAGAACGCGCGGGCGGTAGTCTGAAGCCATGAAGCGGCCGAACTCGCTCCGGCGGCATCTGGCTGTCTGGGCGCTGATCTACGGGCTGTGGGCCCTGCTGGTTCTGGCCTTTGCCGGCCAACTGGTGTTTACCGCCGGCCTGGGCTGGTTTGAGGCCCTGCGCCTGGCGCTGCGCGACTGGTTCGGCTGGGCCTTGCTCGCCCCGCTGGTGGCATGGCTGGCGTTCCGCTTTCCGCTCGACCGGCAGGAACTGGCCCTCACCATTCCCGTTCACCTCGCCGCGTGCATTCTGGCGGTCGTGGCCGCCGAATTCCTCGTCCGCCCCTTCGCAACACCGCAACCGTTGCCGCCCGGGCCGGCCGGCGGCCCCTTGCGCCTGCGCGGCGCCCCGTTGCCCGAGGGGCCCGGGCTTCGCCCGCTGCCGGAGCGGACCGGCCCGCGCGAGCCGGGATTCGACCCCCGTCCTCTGCCCTCGCCTGAGGCACGGCGGTCGGTCATGGTCAACTCGCTGTTGATGCGCGCGCGTTTCAACGTCCCGGTCTATTGGATTATCGTCAGTATCGTCCACGCTTTCACTTACTACCGGCGTTCGGAAGAGCGGGAGCGCCAGGCGGCCGAGCTTGAGGCGCGGCTGGCCCAGGCCAGGCTCGACGCGCTCCGCATGCAGTTGCATCCCCATTTCCTGTTCAACACCCTTAACGCCATCGCCGCCCTGGTTCATAAAGACCCCCAGGCCGCCGATGAAATGATCAACAATCTCGGCGAACTGCTGCGAGCCACGCTCGAAAACTCCGAGCCGGAAATCCCGCTGCGCCGTGAACTCGAGTTCCTGGACCGTTACCTGGACATTCAGCAGGTGCGGTTCGGCGACCGGCTCAAGATCGAGCGTGAAATTGATCCCCAGGCGTTGAGCGGCCGGGTGCCGGCCCTGATCCTTCAGCCGCTGGTTGAAAACGCCATCCGCCACGGGATTGAACCCACCACCGGCGCCGGCATCGTCCGCATCCAGGCGCAGCGGGTGGGCCAGACGCTCCAACTCCTGATCCGCAACAACGGCGAAGCCCTTGACACTCCCTCGCCCGCGCGCGAGGGCATCGGTCTGGCCAACACCAAGGCCCGTCTCGAAGCCCTCTACGGCTCAAAGGCGGCGTTGACCCTCAGCCGCCCGGCCGGGGGTGGCTGCACCGTCGCTCTGAGCCTGCCGTTTCAAGCCGAAGCCCCCGCCCCGTCTCCCCCCCCGGACCAGTCATGACCCTCCGCATCATCATAGTGGACGACGAACCGCTGGCCCGCGAACGCATCCGCACGATGCTCGAGCCGGAAAAAGACTGCCGGATTGTGGCCGAATGCGGCAACGGTCCCGAGGCGGTCGAGGCCATTCGAAAATACTCGCCGGACCTGGTCTTTCTGGACGTTCAGATGCCGGGCATGGACGGCTTCGAGGTCCTGCGGTCCCTCAAAGGCGGGACACTGCCGCTGGTGATCTTTGTCACCGCCTACGACCAACACGCGCTCAAGGCTTTCGAGGTCCACGCCCTGGATTACTTGCTGAAGCCGTTCAAGCAAACCCGGTTCAAGGAAACCCTTGCGCGGGCCAGGGAAACACTGGCCTTGCGGCAGACCGACGCGGCCACCCGCAACCTCCTCCAGATGCTCGGCCGGGCTCAGCCGGCGCCCGAGTACCTGACCCGCATCCCCGTCCCCACGGGCGACCGGATCGTCCTCATCAAGACCAGCGAAATCGAATACATTGAAGCAGCGGGCAACTACGCCATTCTTCATGTCGGGAAGGAGAGTCACATCCTGCGCGAGACTCTCACGTCTTTGGAGGGAAAACTGGATCCGAAGAAGTTCCTCCGCATCAATCGGTCCACGATCGTCAGCCTGGATCAGATTCGGGAATTTCGTCCGCTGTTCAAGGGCGAGCACGCGGTCTTGCTGCGCAACGGGAAGCAGTTCACCCTGACCCGCGGGCTGCGCGAGGCGCAGGAGCGGTTGAAGTTTGCCTGATCCGATGCATTTTCGCGCCGAGGAATCCTCTTTCACCGCCCGCTCGCGGCCCACGGGGGAAATTGTCCGTCGCGTCGCGGCCTACCTGCGGCGCTACAAACTCCTGGCCGCCGGCACGGTGGGCTGTGCCGTGCTTTCGATGGGGTTTGCGCTGACGTACCCCAAGCTGACCCAGTTCGTGATTGACGAGGTCATCGGCAAGCGGCGGATCGAACTGCTCACGCCGGCCATCCTCGGCCTGCTGGGCGCCTTTCTGCTGCGCGACCTGTTCAACAGCCTGCGCATTCTCATCAACAACACCTTCGAGCAGCATGTCATTTATGACATGCGCCGCGACCTCTACGCCCGCCTGCAGCGGCTGCCCGTCAACTATTTTGACCAGCGGGCATCCGGCGACCTCATGACGCGCGTCCTCGAGGACGTCAACGCGGTGGAACGGCTGCTGATTGACGGCACGGAGCAGGGGACCGTCGCGGTCCTGGCCATTGTCGGCGTGGCCGCCATTCTTTTCGCCACCAACCCGGCGCTGGCGGGCGTGGCCCTGTTGCCACTTCCGTTTCTCGTGGGCGGCGCGCTGTGGTACACCCTGACGGCGCATCGGCGCTACCGGGTCCAGCGGCAGGCCGCCAGCGCCATGAACGCTCTCCTGTTGGACAATCTGCAGGGAGTGCGACAGATCAAAGCCTTCGGACGCGAACCGCACGAGGACATCCGTTTTGCCGAGCGGGCCGACGCCCTGCGGCGCGGCAGCCTCGGCATCATGCGCGCCTGGGCGGTGTATTCGCCGGCGATGAGCTTTGCCGGAGCGGTTGGGATGGTGCTGGTGTTGTGGTTCGGGGGGCGCCAGGTCCTCGCCGGCCAGATGACTCTCGGCCAATTGGTCGGTTTCCTCTTCTACCTCGGGTTGTTCTATGAGCCCATTGCCCGGCTGCATGGGCTCAACCAAATGCTCCAGGCCGCCCGCGCCGCCGGAGAGCGGGTTTTCGACATCCTGGATACGCCCCGCGAGCGCGCCCAACCTCACCGCCGGAAACCGCTTCGCAAACCCGTTCGCGGCGAAGTCGTGTATGATCATGTCAGCTTCGGTTACCACCCTGACCGGCCGGTGCTCAAAGACATCTGCATCCATGCGCGGCCGGGGGAAATGGTGGCGCTGGCCGGCCCCACCGGGGCGGGCAAGTCCACTCTGGTCAACCTCCTGCCCGCCTTTTATGAGCCGACAGCGGGACGCATCACCATTGACGGTCAAGACATCGCCGAACTTTCACTGGAGGCGCTCCGGGAGCAGATCAGCGTGGTCAGCCAGGAGACCTTCCTGTTCAATGGGACCATTCGCGAGAACATTCTCTACGGCCGACTGGACGCCACCGAGGAAGAGTTGCGCCAGGCCGCCCGCGCCGCCAATTGCCACGAATTCATCGAACGCCTGCCCAAAGGCTACGATTCGCTGGTCGGCGAGCGAGGCGTCAAACTGAGCGTTGGCGAAAAACAACGCGTCAGCATCGCGCGCGCCCTTCTGAAAAACGCTCCGCTGCTGATTCTGGACGAGGCCACCGCCAGTGTGGACACCGCAACCGAGCGCCTGATTCAAGAGGCGCTCGAACGCCTGCTGGCCAACCGAACCAGCTTCGTCATCGCCCACCGCCTGAGCACCATCCGCAAAGCCAGCCAGATTCTGGTCATGCGCCATGGAGAAATCATCGAACGGGGCACCCACGACGAGCTGCTGACCGCCGGCGGGCTCTACTCCAAGCTGGCCCGAATTCAAGGCACCGGCTTTATCGAAGAAAGCTTTGAAAGACTGGAGGCAGCCCGTGAGCCGGTCTCGTAATTCACTGGCGTCCCGCGCCTTCCCCGTGTATGAACACGGCGGATGAAACCGGGTGAACGTTTCAAACAGATCATGGCCCGGCCCGACCGGGTCTCCTATGCCCTCATGGCGGTGTTGTTCGTCATGATGGTCTGGCTGCATCTGACCAATCTGCTGCTGGCAGTGCTTTTCTCGTTCCTCGCGCTAAACCTTTTGCACTGGCGCGGCCGCAACGGCCGTTGGTTCGCCATCGCGTTTTTCCTGGTGCTGGTTTCCGCCGTGGGCTTCGTTTTGACCACCTTCATCGCCCACACCCTCCACACCCTTCCCGAAATCGCCGAGAAAGCGATCCCTTCGGTCCTCCATTGGGCCAAGGATTACCGCGTGGATTTGCCCTTCACTGACTACGACAGCCTTCGTGAATTTGCCCTGGCGACCGTGAAGGACCAGCTTCGCAATGTCGCCAGCTTTGCCCGCTTCGCCCGCGAGGCCGGCCTGCAAGCGCTTTTCCTCGTGGCCGGCATCGTTGTTTCCATCAGCATCTTCCTCAATTCGCGGTTCGAGCTGGGCCGCGAGCCCCAAGTGCCTGAAAACAACTTCTATTCCGTCGTCGGCCAGCAACTGGGGGTCCGGTTCCGGACTCTTTACGAAAGCTTCGCCACGGTGATGGGCGCGCAAATCATCATCTCGGCCATCAATACAGTATTCACCGGCATCTTCGTGGTTGCCATCGGGCTGCCCTATGCCCCCTTGGTCGTTGGTGTCACCTTTCTCTGTGGGTTGCTCCCGGTCATCGGCAACCTCATTAGCAACACGATTATTGTCGGCATCGGTTTCACTGTCTCGCCCCAAATGGCCTTTTTCGCCCTGGCCTTTCTGGTGGCCATTCACAAGCTGGAGTATTTCCTGAACAGCAAGATCATTGGACAGCGGATTCGCAATCCCCTTTGGCTCACCCTTCTGGGCTTGATCGTGGGCGAAAAACTTATGGGCATCCCCGGTATCATCATCGCCCCCGTGCTCCTCAATTACATCAAGTTGGAGGCCTCCAGACTCGTCGCCGCCCCCGCCCCCTTGGAGGAGGTCTCGGCCGCCGACAACGTGCCCTGATGAAAAGCGGCTTTTCGCCAGTGGTGCCACGGACCTCCGGTCCATGACCCGTGGAAGAGAGCTCCGGGCTGGCGCCTGAACATTACCAGCCTTTGCCGCTCGACTATCACAGCGTTTGGTTCATTCTATTGACCATGGCTTGTTCACTCCGCACGAACAGTGCGGCCGGGCCGGAGGCCCGGGCCGCGTGCCGGTCAAAACGCGTCTCCTGCCAGGCCGCCCTCTTTTGCCTCTGCGCCTTGCTCCTGGCCAGGGCCACCGCTCTCCGGGCTTATGATTGGGACCCGCCCCCCGCGAAGATCACCATCCTGGTCGTGAACGCGCATCCGGACGACGAGGGCATCTTCTTTGGTGGCACACTACCCTATTACACGAAGGTCCTTGGCGTGCCGGCCATGCTCCTCTCGATGACCAGCGGCGACTGGACCCCGAGCAATCTCACCGTGCGCGAGGAGGAACTTCGCTGTGCCGCCTGGACGTATGGGTTTCGTTACGAACCTCTGTTTCCCCGCTTTCGCGACGTGCCGTCTCAGTCTCTGGCCAACAATCCCTACACCAACAAAATTGACGCCACGTGGGATTATTGGGCCGACGGCGTTCTCCAAGGCGACGGGTCGGACGTTGAAGCTGGCAAGCTCAAGGCCATCAATTACGTCGCCGAGCAGATTCGCCGATACTGCCCCGACGTGATTATCACGCACGATTTGAACGGCGAATACGGGCATGACAACCACCGCGCCACCGCCTGGGCCGTAACCAACGCTTTCTTTGTCGCCGCTGACCCAACGGCCCCGGCAACCAACGTCGCCGCCTTGCCTCCCTGGCAGGCCTGCAAACTCTATCTCCACCTGTACCCCACCAACCGCCTGTTCCACAAATACACGGAGATTCCTTTTCTCGAGCTGACCAACCTGACTCTCCGCCAGGTGGCAGACATCGGTCTGGATTGCCACGTCTCTCAGGGGCGTCCGGACGTCTCGACGGTCTATCGCACGGGCGAGAACTTCGATGGTTATCACTCCGAATGGTGGGGCTTATATGCCTCAACCGTCGGAGCGGACTCGGTTTTGACGAGCAATATTGTTGTCAACGGTTACGTCGTCACCAATGGCGTCGCGGCGGGCAATTTTCTGGAGAACATCCCCGGTCTCGCCAACTTGACGAATGACCCGCCCTCCTTCGTCGCCAACCCTATTGTCCTGCCCGTCGGTTTCCAAAACCAGCCTTACCACGGCCAGACGCTCGCGCGCTGGGCGGTTGATCCGGACCTGGCTTGGGACGACGAGCTGGTGTTTTCGAAGCGGGGTGGACCGGCTTGGCTGACGGTGGCCGCGGATGGCACTCTGAGCGGGACCCCTGCCTTAACGGACGTCGGCACCAATTCCTTCCTGGTGCGGGTTGAGGACCGGGCGGGACTCCAGGCTGAAACCCTGCTGCTCATCGCGATTCGGGATCAGGTGTGGGCCATGGACTACCTGTCCGCTTGGTGGAAGCTGGATGACCCGGCCATTTCAACCGTCGTGGACTCGGCCGCTCCGGCGCAGAATGGCGTTGGCAACGGCGGTGTGACGCCCGGCCAGCCGGGGGCCACCCCGTTTTCCGGCACGAGTTTTTGTTTCGACGGGGCCACGAACTCGAAGGTCGAGATACCCTATTCGGCCGAACTCAATCCCCCGGTATTCACGGTTGCGCTCTGGGCGAAAGTCACTGGCGGCGGCGGCACCTATCGTTCCCCGCTGACCAGCCGCCGCGACGGCCCCCAATCGGGCTATGTGTTCTATGCCGGCAACAATAACACGTGGCAGTTCTGGGTCGGTACCGGTTCCGGTTGGCGCACCCTTGCAGGCGGGCCGGTGGTGACCAACGCTTGGATGCACCTCGCCGGCAGCTATGATGGCGCCACCCTCCGCTTTTACACCAACGGCGTCCTGGCCAACTCGGCCGCGACCGTTTTCCGGCCCAACGACCTGTTCCCGGTGCGCCTCGGGGCCGGCTCAACCGAAGGCCCTGGCCAATACTGGTTCCCAGGATGCGTGGACGACGTGCGGCTTTACCGGGCGGCCCTGACGGACGCCCAAATCCAGGCCATTTATGCCAACGCCCCGCCCGCGTTCACGACCAATCCGCTGGTCCTGGCCGGCGCCACTATCGGCCAGCCTTACAGCGCCTCCTTGACTGCGCATGCTTCGGATCCAAACCCCAGCGACGCGTTGCGCTTCACGAAAACCAGCGGACCGGCCTGGCTCACGGTCGCCCAGACCGGAACGCTGTCAGGCACCCCCACGGCCGCAGATTTGGGTTTGAATTCCTTCTTGGTCAGCGTCATGGATGACCAGGGCGCCAGCGACGAGGTTGAGCTGCGCATCAACGTGGGTCCTGTTCCTGTCGTGCCCGCCTTCCTCGCCGCGCAGCGGCTGCCGGATGGCAGGCTGCAACTCCTGGCAACGGGCAGTGTGGCCCAAAGCTACGTCCTGTGGGCCACACCCACCCTCGGACCGGAAGCGGCGTGGGCGGTTTTGGCTACAAACACCGCCGATGCCAACGGCAGCCTTTCGTTCGTGGATGTCGAAGCTCCCAATCATGCCCGGCGTTTCTATCGTATCGCCACTCCTTGACCGCGCCGGGTGCCCGGGTATCCTTTCCGAGTGCTGCAGACTTGCCAATTTGTTGAATCAAACTGCACCGGTTTATGAACCGTCGTGAATTCCTCGGAAAGACTGCCCTCGCCACCCTCTTCGCCGGGACCTCACCCGTTCTCCTCGGCGCCCAGCCGGAGGCTCCCAAAAGCGCTTCGTTCAAGGTCCGTTTCACCACCGCGCCCTCCCTCCAGTGCCCAACCGCCGACGGAGTGACTGTGGCCATCGGTGTGGATGGACCTTCGACCGCTTGGGTTGAATACGGGGAGACCGAGGCGCTGGGCCAGACCGCTTGGGGAAGCCGGGACGGCCTCAAGCCTTTTGCCAACCACGCGCATCATATTCCCCTGGCGCCGTTGCCGCCGGGCCGCCGCATCTTCTACCGCGTTCGCGCCTGCCCGATTGATTTCCGCGGGCCCTACGACATCCGGCGCGGCGAAGAAATCTCCACCGACGTTTTTTCATTCCAGACCTTTGACCCGCAGGCCGCTCAGGCGCGTTTCGTCGTGTGGAATGACACCCACGAAAACGCCGCAACTTTGCAGGCCCTCATGCGCCGCACCAGAACGCTCCCCTCGGATTTCCTGGTTTGGAACGGGGACGTCACCGATGTGAATCAGGAGGAGCGCATTCCCATCCAGTATTTTTCTCCCGCCGGACAGCCCTTCACGCGCGATATGCCACTGATCTTTGTCCGGGGCAACCATGACACCCGCGGTGCCGCGGCCCGCGCCTTGCACCGGTTTGTCCATCTGCCCGGGAACCGCTTTTACTATTCATTCCGCCACGGACCCGTTGCGGGCATTGTCCTGGACACCGGCGAGGACAAACTCGACACCCACCCCGTCTATGCCGGTCTCGGCGACTTCGATCGCTACCGCCAGGAACAATCTCGCTGGCTCGAAGCCGAGCTGAAACGGCCGGAAATCAGTCAGGCCCCATTCCGCGTTGTCTTTTGCCATATCCCCTGCGCTCGCCGAGAGGGAGTCCCCGCCTTCGCCTCCACCGACCCCCGCTCGGGCTGGCACCAGGTATTCGTTCAGGGCAAAGTCGCCGCCGTTGTTTCCGGCCACACCCATCGCCATGCGTGCCTGCCGCCGGACGAAAATCGTCCCTACGCGCAACTTATCGGCGGCGGACCAGGCGATGACAACGCAACCCTCATCCGTGGCGAAGTCACCCGCGAGCGCCTCAAACTCTCGATCCAGGATTTGCACGGCGAGGAACTGGCCGCCTGGACCGCAGAGACCTGACTCTTCGCCACCCGGCGGACGCAACATCCGATTAGTGATGAAGAACAATCCTGGCATTCCCCGGCGCGCCTTTCTAAGGCGCGCGGGGGGAACCTTATCGTTTGTCATCGCTGCCCCCGCGCTGGCCGCTCCGCCGCCGGCGTCAGGTCCAGTCGCCAAAAAGGTTCCGGAGCCGGGCCGGGCCCGGGAACTGGCGGCCGACCTGGTTGTGATCGGTGGCGGCTTGGGAGGATGCGCGGCAGCGCTGGCGGCGGCGCGGAACGGCTTGAAGGTGATCCTGACTGAGGAGACCGACTGGATCGGCGGGCAACTGACGGCGCAGGCGGTGCCGCCCGATGAAAATCCCTGGATCGAAAGCTTCGGCGGCACCCGGAGCTACTTGTTGCTGCGCCAGAAGATACGGGAGTATTACTTGAGGAACTACCCACTGACGGCCGAAGCCCGGGCGCAGCCTTATTTGAATCCCGGCAACGGGTGGGTTTCGCGGTTGTGCCATGAG
>JARKQH010000162.1 GCA_029974925.1 Verrucomicrobiota bacterium | reverse complement strand
AGCGGAGCGAGAGCAATATCGCCTTCGTTCATGGCCGCACGTCTGCGGCAGTGTATTCCGGTTCGTTATCGCCGTAGGCCCTGGCCAGGTGGCTGGCGGAAAAGCTCGACCACTCAGAACGCTCCCAGTCCGGCGGAAGCACGACTACGACCAGACGGGCATTGGTGGCAAGTTCGCACGGTTCATCAAACTGAACCTTTTCGCCATCAAAATGGGCCATTAGCGCAACCGGTTTCATTATGGAAAAATCTAGCCCATTCAACGGCTGACTGCAACCCAGCCTGTTGCCTGCGACACTCGCGTCGGCGAAAACCAGAGCCCGCTCTGACGCGGTTCTCCGCTTGAAGGTTTCTACCGCGGCGGCAGCTTGCTGAAGAAGCGCTCGGCCGTCGCGCAGGTGGCGCCGCTGAGGGTTTCCAGCGAACACCCTTTGATTTGGGCCGCCACCTCCGCGATTTCGCGCACATACGCCGGTTCGCAACGTTTGCCGCGATACGGGACCGGCGCCAGAAAAGGGCTGTCGGTTTCCAGCATGAACCTGTCCAGGGGAGTGGCCGCCAGGGTGTCCCGAATGTTCTGGGCGTTTTTGAACGTGAGGATTCCCGTGAAGCTGACCAGCGATCCCAGCGCGAGGATGCGCTGCATGGCCGCGACACTGTCGGAGAAACAATGGAACACTCCCCGGACCCGCGAGGCGCAGGGCGCCAGTTGCGCAAGGATGTCCTCGAGCGATTCCCGCTGGTGAATGACACAGCCCAACCCCGTTTCAGCCGCCACCTCCAGATGCTGCTGGAAGAGCGCCGCCTGCCGGGCCTTGTACCGTTCGTCGTCCGCCGCCGTGAAGCCGGCTTTCTTGCTCGGCAGCCGGTAGTAGTCCAGGCCGGTCTCGCCCAGCGCCACCACCTTGGGATGCCGCGCCAGCTCGCGCAGGGCAGGGCGGATGTCCTCGGGCGCCTCGTTGACATGAGACGGATGCCAGCCCACCGCCGCAAACACACTGGGAAACTGTTCCGCCAGCCGGATCGCCCGCCGGCTGCTTTCCAGGTCCGTGCCGATGCTGATGATTTTGACTATGCCAGCCGCTTCCGCGCGGGCTGCCACGGCCGCGATATCTGAAGCAAAATCCGGGGCGTCCAGATGCGCATGCGTGTCAAAAAAGATCGCCATGCCGCGCAGGGTAAGTCCCGGCGCGAGCCTGGCAATCCCAAAGCCGTCCGCCGGGTCGCGCCACCCCCCTCAACCCGTGCTTCCGGTTTTTCCCATTTCATGGCTTGTTTCCGCTTGCCTCGGCCAGCCCCCCGGGCTTTCCTGTATTCACACAGCAGGAACACGATCGAAGCATGAAAACACTAAACATTGGACTCGTCGGTTACGGTTTCATGGGGCGCGCTCACTCGAATGCTTTTCGCAAAGCCCCGAAATTTTTTGACCTCGAATATCAGCCGGTGCTCCGCGCGGTTTGCGGCCGGGACGCCGCCAAGGTGAAAGCCTTCGCGGCACGCTGGGGCTACGAAACCTGCGAGACCGATTGGCGCAAGCTGGTCGAGCGGGACGACATTGACCTGGTGGATATTGCCTGCCCCAACGACATGCATCGCGACATCGCCATCGCCGCGGCCAGGGCCGGCAAAATGATCACCTGCGAAAAGCCTCTGGCCATGAACGGCCCCGAGGGCTTGAAAATGGTCCAGGCCGTCGAAAAAGCCGGCGTGCCCAACATGGTTTGGTACAACTACCGGCGCGTCCCCGCGGTCACCCTGGCCAAGCAACTGATTGACGAAGGCCGGCTCGGGAAGATTTTCCATTACCGCGCCAAGTTCCTCCAGGATTGGACCATCTCGAAGGATTTGCCGCAGGGCGGCGCCGGCTTGTGGCGCTTGGACGTCAAGGTCGCCGGCAGCGGCGTGACCGGCGATTTGCTGGCTCATTGCATTGACACCGCCCTCTGGCTCAATGGCCGCATTGACCGCGTCAGCGCCATGACCGAGACCTTTATCAAACAGCGCAAGCATAACCTTACCGGCAAGGTGGAAAAGGTGGGGATTGACGACGCCTGCGCATTCCTGGCCCGGTTCGAGAACGGCTCCCTCGCCACCTTCGAGTCCACGCGCTATGCCCGGGGTCATAAAGCGCTTTACACCTTCGAGATCAACGGCGAGCACGCTTCGATCTTCTGGGACCTACACGACCTGCACCGCCTGCAATACTTTGATCACCGCGACGAAGGCCGGGTTCGCGGCTGGCGCTCGATTCACGTCACCGACGGCGACCATCCCTATATGGGCAAATGGTGGGTGCCGGGTCTCCAGATCGGCTACGAACACAGTTTCGTGCATCAATTCGCCGATTTCCTCCAGGGAATCGCCGCCGGCAAGCCCGCCTCCCCCACGTTCCGGGATGCGTTGCAAACCCAATATGTCTGCGACGCCGTCCTGAAGTCCGCGAAATCTTCGCGCTGGCAAAAGGTGGCGGCCTGAGCCGGCCCCAGCGGCTCTCTGCCGCATCCGCGCGGCCTGCCACGCCCACTCAAGCATTCCGCACCGCGAGGCAAGCTGGCGCTTGCGGCGCTGACGAAAGCCGGCCGTTCTTCGCCGTTGCCAAACCCGACTCGTCACCTTCCGGGACGGGCCGGCAGGCAAAGGGCGTTGATAATCTGCTGGGCGCAGAGATGCCAGTCTGCAGCCAGTGCGGCATCATGCGGGTTGACCAGCGGCCGCAGCTTGGATTGAAAAGCGCCCAGTTGGCCGGCGGCCGGGATGGCATGGCCTTTGATCAAGGAAGCGGCAGCCGCGTTCAGCGAGGCCATGAGCGGCTGCTTTTTCTGCGCCGGTAACGCCGACTGACGAACCGACTTTGCCAGCAGCGCAATCGCTTGCAGGGGAGAAATCACCTTGAAACTGACCTCGGCCGTTCCTTCCGTGCTCGCATCCTTGACGGTGAGCGTGACCGTGTGCGACCCGAGCGAAAAGCGGGCCGTCACCACTTCATTCGTGCCCAGCGCCGTGTCACCTTCGGTCCACTCGTACTCCAGAGGATCATTCTGCGGATCGCTCGAATCGCTGCCGTCCAGGGTCACCCACGCCACCGTTTTCGGCGCAATCACAAACAGGCCGGTCTCGCCCGGAAAAGTCGTCTGCGGGCTGAATTTGATGATCGCCGTCGGTTCGCCTGGCTCCGCCTCCACTCGGATCGTTACCAGCGCCGGCTCGGAATCGAGCACTCCGTCGCTCACGCTGAACAGAAATGCGTCAGGCCCAACATACGCCGGGTTGGGAGTATAGGTCAGAGTGGGTGGGGTGCCGGCCAGGACGCCGTTGGTGGGGCCGGCAACCACTTCGAAAGTCAGAGGATCGTCGTCAGGATCCGTCCCGCTGAGAGTAACCACCTTGAGACTGTTGACCAGGACCGTCACGGTTTGAGGCAGGGCCACCGGCGGCCGGTTTACCGGCAACACCTCGATTGCCACCAAGGCTGGCGCCGAGTCCGCCTGCCCGTCGTTGACCTTGAACAGGAACGCATCCTGGCCGACGTAGTCGGCATTTGGCGTGTAGGTCACGTTTGGCGCGGTCCCCACCAGCACCCCGTTGGTCGGGCCGGAGACGATGCTAAACGTCAACGGATCGTTGTCCGCATCCGACGCCGTCAGGGTGAGGTTGGTGCTGGTATTCTTCGGAAGTGCGACCGTCTGCGCCTGGGCAACCGGGACGGCATTGGTTGGCGGGACCGGACCGAACGCGTTGCGCCAGACCTGGTCGGTCAAGTTGGTGGAATCAGGGCCGCCCTGGCCACCCGCAAGGTAAACATTTCCATTGGCTGGCACGTAAACCGCCCCCTGGCCGCAGGCGAATGTGTTTGGAACACTTCCGGCCAGCGCCCAGGTGGTAATGGCTCCGCCCGCAGGCGCGAGAACCGCCTCATAGATTGCCGGGCTCTGGCTGCCGGCCAGCGTGTTGGTCAGCCCGCCGAAAATCAGTATCCGATCGTCAATGCGCACGCTGCTGTGATACCAAAGCGGCACCGGGAGCGACGCTTCCTGCCGCCAGGCTCCAACCGACCCGTCCGCCTGCACCGGCGCCGAGTAAACATACTCGCTGACGAACCCGCCCTGGCCCAGTCCGCCGGCCAGGTACACCCGGTCGTTGTAAAACTGCACCGCCGGACGGAACAGCGCCAGGGGAAGACTCCCGGCACTCCAAGCCGCCAGAGAACCATCAGGGTTGATTGCAGCGATCCGCAACGTGTTCCGGGGGCCATTGGCATACCGTCCCACAAGGTAAAGATGGTTCTTGTACACTTTCAGGACCGTCGCGTACGCCGTGCTGGGGTCCACCACCGGCTCGGAAATCCAGTTGCCCAGGCCGCCGGTGGGTTGTAGCGGAGCCCGCAACACCGCGCCGTTGGCCAGGACGGCATAAACCCAGCCGTTGTGCGCAGCCAGACCGGGCCCCGGGTCCGCCTGCGGCAGCGCGGTGGTGGCTGTCCATGTCCCCAGCCCGCCGCCGCTCTGAACTGGAACATAATACACATCAGCCAGCGGCCCGGCAGTGGTACCCCCCGCAATGTAAATATGATTGCCGGCTTCAACGGGGTCGAACTGAAAACCGGCGAGGGGATAGGGGGCGACCGGCTGCCAGTCAGCGTAAGTCCGCGCAGCCAAAAGCAGCGTCAGACTGCAAAGGACGGATGCGGAAGCGGTGAGGAAACGAACGATTGTCTTCATGGTTATCCTTTCGAGGCTTTGGCTCAGAGCCATCCGAGTATCGGCGCGGTCTCTCAAACCCAGCGGGAGCTGGCTGCGGTGACCCTGCGCGTTGACGACTCATACCCAACCCGTTTGCTCTGATTAAACCGACCCTTACCACCCGCCTGCTGTTGCTACAAGCTAATTATAGCGGCAATGCTCCAGCGGAGTGATGCAGGGCGCTTTCATCAACGGCGGCCGACGAAATCCAAGTCACCCTGCCACTCGGCCCAAAACTCAAAAGAGATTGCATGGCAGCCGGTTCGCCCTTAGCCAAATGGAGTGTTTGAAAAACCTGAGTTTACAAAACTGTCACGACTGGCGACGCATTGGGAACTGAAACCCGGAACGGTGTTCCTCAACCACGGCGCTTTTGGCGCCTGTCCCCGGCCCATTTTGGAATTGCAGGCCGAGCTGCGCCGGCAAATGGAGGCGGAGCCCGTTCAGTTCCTGTGGCGTCGCTACGAGGAGCGCCTGGAGCCGTCCCGGCGGGTTCTCGCTCGGTTTGTGGGCGCCCGTCCGCGCGACCTGGTGTTTGTGACCAACGCCACCACGGGGGTGAACGCCGTGCTTCGTTCGATTCCCTTGCGGCCCGGAGACGAGTTGCTGACGACCGCTTTTGATTACAATGCCTGCCGCAACGCGCTGGCCCAGGCGGCCGCGGAAAGGGGAGCGAAACTGGTGGTCGCGCCCCTGCCGTTTCCACTTCCTGACGAGGGAACCCTCGCCGAGTGCGTCCTGGACCGGGTCACCCGCCGCACCCGGCTGGTGATGCTGGACCACGTTACGAGTTCCACGGCGGTGATCCTGCCAGTAGAGCGCCTGGTTCGCGAGTTGGAGGCCCGCGGTATTGAGACACTGGTGGACGGTGCCCATGCGCCCGGCATGCTGCCATTGAATCTGGCGCGGCTTCGTCCCGCCTACTATACGGCGAACCTTCACAAATGGGTCTGCGCCCCCAAGGGCGCTGCGTTCCTTTGGGTGCGCGAAGACCTTCAGAAGCGCATGCAGCCGCCAGTGGTAAGCCACGGCAACAACACGCCGCGGCCGGGCTATACCCCCTTCCAGGACCGGTTCGACTGGGCCGGGACTTTTGATCCCACCGCCTGGATGTGCGTCGGGCCGGCGATCGAATGGATGAGGAAGCTTCTGCCCGACGGGTGGGCAGGCGTACGCCGTCGCAACCATCAACTGCTGTTGCGGGCTCGCCGCCTCCTGCTCGAGCGGCTGAAAATCGCCCCTCCCTGTCCGGAAAGCCTGCTGGGTTCGATGGCCACCCTGCCGTTGCCAGACCGGTTTCAAGGCCGTCCGCGCCGCGGCAAACTGGACTCGGAACAGGTCGCGCTCTATGACCGCTTCGGCATCGAAGTGCCCTTCGTCCGGATCGGCAACCCGGAACGCCGCTATTTCCGCATCTCGGCCCAGCTCTATAACAGCCTTCCCCAGTATGAATACCTGGCCGAGTGTCTCGACCGTCTTTGACCCGGGAGTATCGGCCACCGCGCGAGGTTGGCTCCAGGCCCCTGCCAGCAAGTGAAATCCCGAAGCGGCGTGGCTTCCGCCCAGCGGGGGTTGAAATCCCCTCCGGGAGGCCGGTGAATCCTCGTGCTATTCTCCCGCGGCAATCTGGTCCAGCCGCTTGCTGAATTCGGCGAGGGACAGCCCGCCATCTTCGATCGTGGCCCAGCCGTCATAGCCGGCTTCGTCAATCGCGCGCCGCACCTCCGGCCAGTTGACACTGCCATCGCGCGGATGCACGAACTTTCCGCCGCGGCCATCGGGGTTGAGCTTGAAGTCTTTGATGTGGAGCTTGACAATGAGCGGGCCCAGTGCCCGGATGAACTCCTGCGGCGGCGCATACTTCACATGGTTCCCGATGTCAAAGTAGGCTTTCACCCACGGGCTTTTGAATGAGCCCACGAAATTCCGGAACAGGGCGGGCTTGACCCACAGATTGTTCCAAACGTTTTCGATCCCGATCACGACGCGCAATTCCTCAGCCATGGGGATGAGCTTTTCGATGGCTGCCCGGGAAGTGTCCGTCGCGCGGTTCTGCGCCTTGATGTAGGCCGCAAATTTCTCATTGTCCCCGGCGGCGACTTTGGCCACATGGCCGGTCTGCTCGTCGAATTCAATTTCAAACTCCCACGGCTCGGGCATTGGCATCCCGCCCACCCGGCAGGGCACCAGTAAAATGGCATCGGCGCCGTAAGCCCGCGCGGCCCGCAAGGCCAGCCGTGTCTTCTCCAGGCTGTCTTCGACCTTGGCGGCATCTTCGCTGTTAAACTCCATCCACCCCCGCAGGACCGAGTGCACCTGCATGCCCAGCTTTTCGGCGATCGCGCGGCCTTTGGCGGCGTCGGCCTCCGGGCAGATATGAGTTGTCTCGACCCCCTCAAAACCGGCTTCCTTGTATGGTTGGAGCGCTGCCTCGGTAACTTCGCCCACAATCATCGCCTTGCGCAGTTTTCCTTTGAACATGGCGGCGTGGGTCGGAAGGCCCAAGGTGAGACCGGCGGCGGTGACCGCGGCGGTGCGGAGCAGAAACTGACGACGGTTGAAAGAAGCAATCATCCCTGTGTGGTGGCCGATTCGCCCTCGCTTGTCAAGGGGAGCGGACGCCGCTCGATAAAGAATGTCGGGCTATGTGCCGGAACTTTTCTCAAAGCCATCGGATTTCGCCGGCCGGTCAGGGGCTTCTGCCCGGGAACGCCCCATCACCCAAGCTGCTTTGGGTGAAAATGTTGTATTCAGGAATCCCTCCAGCCGCGCGAGGTCAAGTGACAAGTATTGGTTTGATAAACACTCTCGGTCCTGCTAATAATCTCTTATGTTGAATCGTGATGTTTCCAAAGGGGGCCCGGCACCCTTTACCGCAGCAAGCCTTCGCTTTTCCTGTCTCACGCAGAGGGTAGATTAGTTGCCCAAACCGGGCTTCCTGGCTGTCTTCTTCTCGTTCTTTGAGTTCTCTCCGATAATAAGTTGGCAAGGTTTAGCATGTTTCAGAGGCTTCAATTCACCGCCATCCTTTTGCTTTTGGCGGCCCAGCCGGTTTGGGGGCAGGTGTTGATTTCCGAGTTCATGGCCAGCAACACCAAAACGGTGGCCGATGATTTTGGCCAATACGAGGATTGGATCGAGATTTACAATGCCACTTCGACGAACGTTAACCTAACTTCCTTTTAGGTCGAGAAAAAACCCGAGTGAAACCGCGATTTTCTCGATTTTGTCGGGCTACAAGTTGGGCGGTGCGGCAAACAACCGGGTCAATCCGAGTTGATGTAACTGCTGGTTCAGGGGTTTCGGAATCTGCGTCATGAGTGTGCGGTGTAGGTGCTTGCCCGTCTGCAGGCGGCCTAACCGGATAGTCTGGAGTTGCCGCAGTACCCGCGGCACTTCCTCTTTCACGCCCTTTTGTCGCCATTCGCTGCCCAGGCGCGCACTAAGCCAATAAGCCAGGAAACAGAGCCGCACGTGGTTGACGATCCGGTCGGGGCGGCGGTGGTGGACCGGACGGACTTCCAAATAGCTCTTGAGCTCGCAGAAGGCTTCCTCCACCTCCAGCAGTCCTTTGTAGTGACCGAGGACCTGTTGAGCCGGACAAGCCTCCACCGATTCATTGGTGTGCAACAGGTACCAGCCATCCTGTTGGGCCTCCTGCTCGATCAGATCGTTCTTGCGTTCCCAGTGCAGTTGGCCGTTGGCTTCGACGCGATAAGTGAAATACTGGTGCGCCTTGAGCCGCTGCAGGGTGCGCCCGACCTGGCTGGCGAGCTTCTGTACATCGACCTTCTTGCGTTTGCGGGCGGCCAGACGCTTTAGTTCGGCCTCCGCTTTGTCCAGGCGGCTCTGGCGTCGTTCCCGATCCCGTTGTTGGCGCCACGGTCCGCCGGCAATCACGTAGCGCTTGCCCTCATGGGTTACCTCCAGGAGAGGGTGCCGGTCACCCAGTTCCAGTTGCTTTTCCAGTCCCAGTTCGGCGGCCAAAGCTTGAAGCGTGGCGGCGGAGAGCCGGGTCACGTATCCCAACCCCGCCTGATCCATCGCCGCCAGATTCATCCGGCTGCTCATGCCGCCATCAAACACAAAGGTCGCCTCGGTGATGCCAAAACGCCGCCGCAAGGTATGCAACAGTCCTTGCAAGGTTCGGGTGTCGTTGCGATTGCCACGCAGCACCGCCACATGCAGCGGCAGCCCTTCCGGATCGGTGGCCACCGCCAGAATGATTTGCGGCCGATCCCCCCGGTGATCGCGGCTGTGCCCGTATTGGGCCAGGTGCTCCGGGCCTTTACCCTCGAAATAAACGCTGGTCAGATCGTAAAGAACCAGCCGCACCGTCTGGGGGAAAGCCCGGGCATAGAGTTGCTTTTCCAGGTTCACCCATTGGCCATTGAGCTGGTCCATGGCGTAATAAATGTCATCTTCGTCAAACCCTTCCCCCGGTTGGAGTCCGCAGGCTTGCGCCAGCCAAGTGCCCTGAGCTTTTTGCGCCAGGGAAAGCTTGGGGCAGGGAAAAAGCAGGCGGCTGAAAATGACGGCCTGCAAAAGCCCGCGCTGGCGCGAGGTGCCCAGTCCCGCGAACAGCGCGTCCAGGCCAAAGCGCGACCAGGCGTCGCGCAGCACGGCCAAGCCGCCGTAATCCAAGGCCTCCTCGAGTTGGCATTGATCCGTAGCCACCAGGTCCTGGCCGCCAACAGCCGCTTGCTGGTCGTAGGCTTCAACCCGACCAACACCGCCCAACTCGCCGCCTTCCGGACGCTTTACAACGTCCCCACCAACGTTCCCATCTATGGCCCTTGGCAGGGCAAGCTCGACAATTCCAGCGACAGCGTCGAACTCAAATGCCCCGACAAACCCGATGTCACCAGCACCAATGTGATCATCCCCTACTTCATGGTGGATGAAATCAATTATGGCGACGGGCCGGCCTGGCCGCTG
>JARKQH010000139.1 GCA_029974925.1 Verrucomicrobiota bacterium | reverse complement strand
CAGTTCCTGCTCGAACTGGTCGGAGCGGGCCAGGTTTTCCATCAGGTCGGAGGCGAAGTAGAATTTGCCGTCGCGGGCATCCTGGGCGCGGCCGAGCAGGCGCACGCCCTCGCGGGCAAAGATGTGCAGGTTGAGGGTGTGGCCGCCGTCTTTGCCGGTGACGAGCGGGTTGGAGGCAAAACGCGCCTGCGGAGAGGGCAGCTGGGCGGGGGTGCGGTCCATGACGCCCGCCAGGTAGATCCACTCGGCGATGTCTCTGCCGCGGTAACGGCGCGGCGCGCGCCCGGCTTTGCCCGTGGCGAGGTAAACGGTGCGGCCAGATTGGTACAGCTCTTCGGCCACCTGGCAGCCCGACTGTCCCGAGCCCACCACCAGCACCGCCCCCGGCGGGAGCGCGCCCGGGCTGCGATACTGGCCCGAGCCGAGCTGGAGGATGTTCTGGGGCAGGCGCGCGGCAAAGGCCGGGATTTTGGCGCGCTGGTAGAGGCCGGTGGCGACGACCACATTGCGGGCTTTGATCTCGCCGCGCGAGGTTTGGAGGCGGTAGCCGCTCGAGTTGAGCGGCTCGACGGAGCCGGCCTCGACGCCGAACTCGACCGGCAGGCGGAATTGCTCGACATAAGCTTCGAAGCGGCGCACGATTTCGGCCTTTGGCATGTAGGCCTCGGGCGAAGCCTCGCGGTATTCGGCGCCGGGGAGGCGAAACATCCAGTTGGGGGTGACGAGGGTGAAGGAATCCCAGCGGTCATTGCGCCAGGCGTTTGCAGGGAGGGGGGCCTTTTCGAGCACGGTGTGCTCGCGGCCCAGCCGGGAGAGGAAGTAACTGACCGAAAGGCCGGCCTGCCCGCCGCCGATGATGACCGTCTCGATGTCTGCCTTCATGCGCGCCTCCGCGGTATATGCGATATTATTGATCTACGTAGGTGATTATATCGCTCGCGGGCGGGAATGCAAGGGGTGCCCCCACCCCGGGCCCCGCCCCTGCGGGCGCACCCCTCCCCCCAAAATCGGCGATTTTGGGGGAGGGGGTGAGGAGGGGGTTCAAACGCGGGCACGAGGCCCGCGCCTACTTACCCCTCCCGCGGCCCTATGACCCCCACCCACGGCCCTCCCCCAAGGTCGCGGCGACCTTGGGGGAGGGTCTGGGAGGGGGCGCGCACAAGGCCCGCGCCTACGAGGGATTGATTCCCCCGCCCCGCGCATCGTGGCGATGCGTAGGCGCGCCCCTGCCGCTTCGGCCGCTTGAAGAAGCGTGTGGGCGCGGCGGGGAGGGGTTGAGGAGGGGGTTATCCCAGGATATCTTGAAAAGTGACCAGGGTGTTGCTGCGCGATTCGTCGATGAGCTGCAGGCGCACCATGCGCACCGCCTCGAAGAAGCCGATCGACTTGACCTCGGTCTGGAAGATGGGGTTCGAGGCGTGGCACTCTTCCAGGCGGTAGTTGGGGATGCGCGGGCTGAGGTGGT
>JARKQH010000137.1 GCA_029974925.1 Verrucomicrobiota bacterium | reverse complement strand
CCGCCTCCTTCTTTCTCTTTGCCTCGCATTTCTGCGTCCTGTTCCTGATCTCCGTTGCCGTGGGGCATGCGCTGCCGAGGGCTTCGCATAACACCGCCGACCTGCTCCTCCTGGGGTTGGTCTGGTCCGGCACCGTGACCCTGTCGCTGGGCGCTTACTTCCTGATGCGCCGGCACGCCCCGTCGCTGCTGTCAGCGCTCGACGGAAAACGCTCCCTTCACTTTGCCGGGCGCGGTCCTGCTGGGAAGGCGGTGGGGCCGGCGGCGGGGCCGGCGCCAGCGGCGGACTGCCCCCTCCCTGTCACCCGGGAAGCGGGGATTTGACGGCCGCCGCTAGCCTCGGGGCCAGAGCCGGAGCCAAAAACGCAGCGGGGACTGGATGAGGATTTCGCGGAGGAGGTCCTCCATGCTGGCCGCCGCCGGCTCGTGCAGGCGCCGGGACAAGACAATCGTCACCACAAACACCACCGCGGTGGCCGCGTAAAAGACACTGTAACGGTTCCAGCTCAGGCCGAGCCATTGCGGCGAGTGGGACCCCACGGCGTCAATCAAGACCCCCCACCCCACGGGGGCCAGGCCCAAAGTCACGTTGCCGACGACCGAGTAAATGGCGAAGAAATGGTTTCGTCCCATCGGCGGAATGACGGCCATGGCCAGGCGCGTGTTGGCCATTTGCACCAGCGCCGCCAGGAGGCCCATGCAGAATTGCAGGGCCAGCAGCACCCCGAGCGTGGCAGGATACGCTCCCCCGGCCAGCAGCAACCACCCGCCCAGCACGGCCAGCCACGCGGTGCAGCAAAAGGTCAGGACCGGTTTGCTGCCAAGGCGGTCCAGCCGCCAGCCGATCAGCCACAGACTGCTCAGGCCGCCCAGAAAGGCCGCCGAGGTCACCAGCAGAATCTGCCCCTCCCCCATTCCCGTCTGGGCTTTCAAGAACGCGACGGTAAAAGCCGTCATGCCCCCGTAGGCCACCGACCACCCGACAATCATCAGCAACAAGCGCTTGAAGGGATCGAACCGCGCCATCGCCAGCCAGGGAACGGGCCCTTGCGAGGCGCGGACCTCCTCCGGGATCGGGGCGTCGGGCATGCGTTTCAAGAAAGCGAGGCTCACCGCGCCGTTGACGGCGCTGAAGGCGAAAAGGACGGCGAACTGCCACGGCTGCGGCTGCCCCGCCAGGCAGCCGGCGGCGATGAGGAACGTGAAGAAACTCGCCAGGTTCTGCACCGCGGCATCGCGGGCCAGGTATTTGCCGCGCAGCGATTCGGGCACCAGCGCCGTGATCCACGGCAGCCAGGCGCAACTGGAAATGCCCCGCGACAGGTTGAAGCCGAACAACAATACCAGCAGCAAGGCCAGCCGGTTGCGCGCGTCCAGGAAACCGCCGGTCAACGGCACCAGCGCCATGCCAAAAATAAACATCACGCGCGTCCCCCACCCCGCATAGACAAACCGGCGGAAACCCAGCCGCGGAATGTGACTCGCCGCGGGGATTTGGAAAATCACCAGCAACGGCATCATCCCGGCGATCACGCCCAGAACGGTTGCGCTGGCCCCGAGGCTTTTCGAGTAGAGAATCATCGGGCTGCCCAGCACAATCTGGTAGGAGAAGGCGT
The DNA here is from genome assembly GCA_029974925.1 of Verrucomicrobiota bacterium. GTDB lineage: Bacteria > Verrucomicrobiota > Verrucomicrobiia > Limisphaerales > UBA8199 > JARKQH01. Next base: position 8,448 of record JARKQH010000137.1, on the reverse strand, counting down.
TGAAAATCGAAAACCAATAGGCGTTGTGCAGACCCGGCGGAAAACGGGTCTCCCCTGCCCTGGCGCTTTCTGACTGATCTGTATGCACGGTCACCAACCGCGCCAGCATGCGCTCCGAACCCTTTCCCGGCAATCACTTTGCATTCAGTTTTCCCACCAGTTCTGCCCTGGATTTTCTACTGATAAGAATTTGCTTGTGGCGCGCCCGGCCTGACTGGGCGCTGCGGGGGAGAAATCCGCGAAATCCATGGTCGGTGCCTTGCCCGGTCACGCGTGTAGCGTCTTCTTTGGCTCTGCGCGCGCATCTCAGCCTTCCGCCTTCGGGCTCGGACGCGCCGTCCCATGCGAGCGAGCCCTGTCCTGTCCCGGAGGGACGGCTGAAGCCGGGCGTGCAATGCCGGAGCTCTGCGTCCCCTTGCCTCTCGGCGGTTCGACGGAGAGGGCTCGCAGACCACGTGGAAGGACGCGGAACCGGGCGGGCCCAGGCTGCGCCACTGCCACCAACCCCCTCTCCTAAACTAATAGAAATATGCCTTTGGCGCGCCGGGCTTGACCGAGCGCTGCGCCGGTGATCTCTTGCTTCCTCATTGCTTGGACAACAGCAGGCAAAGTGACAACGCCACGCCGAACGAGAACAGCCGCCAGCCCCAGCGATAATACCCCACCAAACCGACAGGGATGGACTTGACTCCAAAGGTCAGGAGGCGGCCACTTCGGTAGAGCGGTAGCTTGGCATAACCGATCATGGCCGCACCGACAAGGAGCAGAACCGTACTGGCGATGAAGAAGTAAATCCACGGCCTGCCTGCAAGATTAAAGAAGAACGTCAACAGGTTGCCGAATGCGATGGCGGCCAGAGCCGTGAGCAGGCATCCCCAGTGTTCAAGAAAGGTCTGAAGGTCCGTTGCTTTTCCTCTCGTAATCCATACTGACTGAACAGTCACTCACTGAACTGATAAGAATTTGCCTTGGGCGCGCCCGGCTTGACTGGGCGCTGCGCCGGTGAGCGAGAATTACTTTTGGGTCTCACCGAGCACAAGCGGATACTCCCCAAAGGCAGCCGGGCATGTCAAGGAGTGAATGTTGCGTGTCGGCCGGCTCAAGCGGGTCGGTTGAGTTTTCTGAAGGCGCCGCCTGATGGCCCGGGACCCAAATGTCAACGAAGCCGGCTGGCGAGAGCCCGTGGCGGAACAGTTGCACGAACCCCCTCCCCTTCCTATGCTGGCCCCATGCGAGCTCTAACTGGCTTCCTGGCCTGTCTCGTCGTCGCGTGGACCCAGCCCGCCCCGGCCTCCCCAGACTGGCGGGTCACGGACCTGCGTTGCGAGTACGGAACGGACCCCCTCGGCGTGGATACCCCGGCGCCGCGCCTGTCCTGGAAACTCGAAAGTCAAACGCAGGGCCAGAAACAAACCGCCTGCCAGATTCTGGCCGCGTCTTCGCGGGCGCTCCTGGATCAGAATCGCGCCGACCTCTGGGACACCGGCAAACGCCGCACCGACCAAAACCTGCATGTCCCCTACGCCGGCAAGCCGCTCCGTTCCTCCCAGCAGGTTTTCTGGAAGGTCCGCGCCTGGGACAAGGACGGCCAGGTTTCAGACTGGAGCGAGACCGCGTCCTGGACCACGGGGATTCTGGCCCCGTCCGACTGGAAGGCGCATTGGATTGGCGCCAACCCCAATCCGCTTCCGCCGCTGTTCATCGGGTATCACTCGGGCACCACGCCTCAATCCAACGAAGTCAAATGGGTGCAGGTTGACCTCGGGACGGCCTGCCCGCTGTCTGAAATCCGCCTTCATCCGGTTGGACGGCACGCCTCCAGGACCGGGTTTGGCTTCCCGCTGCGATTCAAGGTCGAGGCGAGTCTGGAACGCGATTTCACCCACGCCGTCCTCTTGCGCGACCAGACCACCACGGACCTCCCCAACCCGGGCGCCCAGCCGGTCGTCATTCCCGCCAACAATGTCCCGGCGCGATTTGTGCGCATCACCGCCACTTCGCTGTGGAAGCGGGACGAACTCTACTGCTGCGCCTTCGCCGAGCTCGAAGTTTTCAGCTCCGGCCAAAACGTGGCTCGGGGCGCCAAAGTTACGGCCAGGGATTCGGTGGAGAATTACGGCTGGGGGAGGATCGGGCTCACCGACGGATTCCTCAGCCGGGAAGAGGCCCCGGCGGACCCCCAAACGCTTGCACTGCGCCGGGAATTCAGCGTCAAGCCAGGCCTTCGCCGCGCCCTGGTCCATCTGTGCGGGCTGGGGTGCTACGAATTGTCGGTCAACGGGGCAAAGATCGGGCCGGCGCTGTTCCCCCCGGGCTGGACCAAATACGACAAAACCTGTCTTTATGACACGTATGATCTGACGCCGCACTTGCGCGTGGGCACCAACGCCCTTGGCGTCCTCTTGGGCAACGGCATGTATAATGTCGTGGGCGGCCGCTACACCAAGTTCAAGGGCTCGTTCGGCCCCCTGAAGGCCATCGGACAACTGGTGCTCGAATATGCGGATGGCGCGACCGACCTGGTGACGACCGACACCCACTGGAAACTCGCGCCCGGCCCCATCACGTTCTCCTGCGTGTTTGGGGGCGAAGACCATGATGCGCGGCTCGAACCCTCCGGCTGGTCGGAGCCGGGGTTTGATGATTCCGGCTGGAAGGTGGCCCTCAGGGTATCCGGCCCCGGCGGAGTTCTGCGCGGCTATTCCTGCGCCGCGCCGCCCATCATCGCCCACGAGGCGCTGCCCGCGCTCGCAACCAACCGCATCAGCCCCACCGTGACCGTGTACGACCTTGGACAGAACGCCTCCCTGATGCCTCGCCTGAGGGTGCGGGGCCCCGCCGGCAGCTCCGTCAAGATCATTCCCGCCGAACTGGTGGATACAAACGGGCTCGCGGATCGCTCCTCGTGCGGGCGGGGGGTTGCTTACTGGAAGTACACGCTGGCCGGAAAGGGTTCCGAAACGTGGTTTCCCAAATTCTACTACCACGGCGCGCGTTACCTGCAGGTGGAATGCGAGACCCCCGCCGGCGCTGAACTGCCCGTCCTCGAGTCCCTCGAAGGGGTTGTGGTTCATGCGGACGCTGAACCGGTTGGCGATTTTGAGTGTTCCAACGAGCTGTTCAACCGCATCCGCAAGCTCGTGCGCTGGGCCCAGCGCAGCAACATGATGAGTGTCATGACCGATTGTCCTCATCGGGAAAAATTGGGCTGGCTCGAGGAAGACCACCTCAACGGCCCCGCGCTCCGCTACGAATTCGACCTGTCCCGCGTGTTCACCAAGATTCTCAATGACATGGCCGATTCCCAGTTGCCGGACGGCCTCGTGCCGGACATCGCGCCCGAGTACGTCGAATTCAACGGGGGGTTTCGGGACTCGCCGGAGTGGGGCAGCGCGTGTGTTTTGGTGCCCTGGCAGCAATACCTGTTCAACGGCGATGTGGAGTTGCTGCGCCGCTATTTCCCGGTCATGGAGGCGTACGTGGCCTACCTGGGGTCGCGTGCCACCAACCACATCGTGTCGCATGGGCTGGGCGACTGGTACGACCTTGGCCCCAATCCGCCGGGTTATGCCCAGCTCACCCCGGCGGCCCTGACCGCGACCGCGTTTTATTATTATGACGCCTGGGTGCTCTCCGAGGCCGCCAAACTGCTCGGCAAGCCGCGGGAGGCCCGCGAATATCGCCAGCTTGCTCAAGCCATCGGCCGGGCGTTCAACGAGGCGTTCTTTCATCCCACAGGCTCAAACGCCGCGCCGGGGTCCCCTGCCCTGCCCGGCTATGCCTCCGGCTCGCAATGCGCCAACGCGATTCCCCTGGTGATGGACCTGGTGCCGGCCAAATCCCGCGCCGGTGTTTTGGAGAGCCTGGTCGTGGATGTCCGTTCCCGCGGCAACGCCCTCACCGCCGGCGATGTGGGCTACCGCTACCTCCTCCGGGCTCTGGCCGATGGCGGCCGCTCAGACGTCATCTTTGACATGAACAACCAGTCCGAGAAGCCGGGCTACGGCTACCAGCTTAAACAGGGCGCGACCAGCCTCACCGAAGCGTGGGATGCCCGCCGCCAATCCTCCCACAACCACTTCATGCTGGGCCAGATTACCGAGTGGTTTTACCACGACCTGGCCGGCATCCAGCCTGACCCGGCCGCGCCCGGCTTCAAAAAAATCATCATCCGCCCTGCGATTGTGGGGGACCTCACCTGGGTGCGGGCCTCTTACCGCTCACTCTACGGGCCCATCGTCAGCCATTGGCGCCGTGACGGGCGCACTCTCTCGCTCTCCTTCACCCTGCCGCCCAACACCACTGCAACCGTCGTGGTTCCGGCCGCGCCCGGTGCAACGGTCACGGAGCGGCTGCACACCGGCAAACCCCTCAAGCCACTGCGTCGCGACCCTCACGGCGTTGCGTTCCAGATTCCCTCCGGGCACTACGAATTCCGCTCGACGCTCTGAGGACTACTTCACCGTGTTGACCAGCGGCGTGAGCCCCTGAATGCGCACTTCCAGCCGGTCACCGGATTGGATGGGGCCGACCCCGCTGGGCGTCCCGGTGAGGATGACATCGCCCGGCAGCAGGGTCATGTTGGTCGAAATGAAACTGACCAGTTGGAAACAGTTGAAAATGAGGTGGCGCGTGTTGGAATTCTGGCGCAACTGGCCGTTCTGAAACAGTTGAATGTTCAGGTCGTGCGGGTCAATCTTGGTTTCGACGCATGGCCCAAGGGGGGTGAAGGTGTCGAAACTCTTCGCTCGCGTCCACTGGCTTTCCCCGTTCTGAATCGTCCGGTCGCTGATGTCCTGCGCGCAGGTGTACCCAAAAATGTAACGCGCCGCCGCCGCCGCCGTCACATTGCGCACCCGGCGTCCGATGACAATCGCCAGCTCGGCCTCGTAATCCGTGCGGTGATGGGGAAACGGAATCTCGATCTTGCCCCCGTCCGGCAGCAACGACGTCGTCGCCTTCAGCCAAAACAGCGGCTCTTTGGGCAAGGGCTTGCCCGACTCGCGCGCATGGTCCGCGTAGTTCAAGCCCACCGCGATGATTTTCGAGGGGGCGACGGGCGTGAGGGTCTTGACCCCCTTCAACTTGATCGGCTTCTTTTCAAACGAAGGGGACCCAAAGACATCGCCGCGCACTGGATACACTTCCCCCTCGACAACCTTGGCATAAAAGATGTCGTCGCCCTTCTGGAACCGGCCAATTGCAGCCATAACCGGGGCTGACCCTACCAAGGCGTCAAGGCGTCTTTCAAGCGAAAAGATTTCCCGCCTTGCGCTCCCCGATGGTTACGGACGGTAAAGATGCTGGAGATAAAGAGGGTCTTCCGGCAGCGACGGATTGATCACCATGACCGGTTCACTCATCAGCGAGTCGGCCCATTGGGCGGCCTCGGCGTCACCCTCAATCCGCTTGCCCCAGACCAAATCGAACTGAAACTCCATCACGCCGGGGCTGTCCCCTTGGAAGTTGGTGTACCAGAAATTGTCGAACACAATTGCCACCACCCGTCCAGTCCGCGGGGGCGGCGCATCCAGATGCGACTTCGGATGGGGGCCGTCCAGGGTGATGAGCGGCGCGTCGCGGCTGACCCAAAGCCAGTGACCCTCGGGGGTGCCATAATGCGCCCAGCCGTCAATCGCAAAATAGTCGCGGCACGTGCCCGGGAGCTGGTCCGTGAACGGGGTGAAAGCCATTCCGCCGCTGCTCAGCCGGGGCAAGGTGCCATCGCACGGCATCGGATGGACAATGCATAGCAGCTCGGGCTCAAACGAGGAAATCCGGTTCAACCGAAACGTCAGGCGGGCCCGAGGCTCCCGTTTCCACAGCTCCAGCCGCCGCGTGGCCCATCGCAGCCGCGGGTGCTCGAGCGGCTGCGTATAGCGCAGCGTGTGCGGCGTCTCTTCCAGGGATGCTTTTCCCCCTGCCCGCGCGGTGACAAACTCCAGTTTCTCTTTCTGCAACTGCTGACGCTTGGACCGGTCGCCCGTGCCCCAAATGTCCTGCAAGGCCCAGCGCGGCGCAAACGCGTTGACCTTCACCGAAACGAAATCCCCCAGACCCGACGTGAAGAGCGGCTTGGGCATGCCCGGCCAGGTGGCGGCCTCCGGCCAGCCGTGTTCATCAACGGACACCTCAGGCGCGCCCCCGCCCTGCCCCGCCTCGCTTGCATCTTCAATAATTGACCGGCTCAAGTTGAACTTTTTCACGCTTTCAGATGGCAGGTGCTCCACCCAGAAGCGCGCGAACCGCTTGGGAACCTGATCCGGAAAAGTGGCGGACACATCCTCCCGGCTCAGGTCCTCCGGTTTCTCCGGCCGGCCCCATAATGGCCCGGGCTCGAAGTAAAGCTGGATTCGCGCGCCGGTGACCGGGTCAACCAGCGACCGGTAATCATCCCGCAAACAGGAGGTGATCAGGGTGGCCCACCCGTTGAAAGGGCGCGAGGTCGGATTCGCCAGCCAAAGACCCTCGCCCTCCGGCGCGAGACGGGAGCGGGCGCGCCGGCCCAGCAGCCACTCCGCCAGCGCCATTGGTCGCCAGGCAAGGCGCGCTTTTTCGTTCCACTGTCCTTGCGCGTCCAGACTGTATGGCTGGCCGACGCTCATCCCCGAACCCCACGTGTGCTCGTCGAACAAACAGAGTTCCCGGGTTAGTTCCTCGATCCGGTCCTGGGCCGGTTTGTCCAGCGGCCCCCAAACAGGGGATCGGGCGGCCGCCAGGTGCCGTTTCGCAAACCGGCTCGCGGCAACCTCGCGCGGAGCACACAGCGTCCCGTTGGCCCACCAATCGGTCCACTCCCCTTGAAATTCCGGGGCGGTGGGCCCCGCCTCCGTCTCGAGGTGTTTCATGGCCTCGGTGACCGTCGCGAGCCTGAGCCGGGGTTGCAGCCCCAGCCGCTCCCAGGCGGACACGAAATCCGACAGGGGCGGAAACGGCGGATCGTTGTCGTAACGCCACATGCTGGTCATTGAAAGCACCAGGACCGAGTGCCGATAGCCGGCTTGCTCGAACTGGCGGATGCGCCGCACGCATTGCTGGTGGGCGCGCCGCAGCGACGCCTCGTCGGTCCGCAGGATGTCTCCGGCGCGCGGCGGCCGGAATCGCCCGTCGGCCGCCAGCGGCAGCGGGCCCCGCCGCCATTCCTCCGTTTCGAAAAAGAAAAAACCGTCGCCGTAGGACAGGCTCATCCAAACCAGCAACCGCCGGCCGTCCGGCTGCCGCCACCAAAACGCCGTGAGCCGCGGCAGGGGCGGGCCGCCGCTGTCACTATTGATGCCGGAGAAGAGGTAGCGGACGCCGCGGTCGAGGAGGACCCTGGCGCCGGCGCGGGGGAATCCATTGACGTCATTCTGGATGGCGCTTTGCGGTTTGCATTCCCGCCAAAGCTCGTCCGGCAGCCACCGCATCATGACCTCCCACTGGTCCCGGTTCAGATACGGCGTGTTGTTGAAAGGCAGGGCCGTGATCTCGATCTGGCCGGCGCGAATGGCTTCGAGCAACTGCGCCCGCCGCGTCGGCGCGGCGGCCTGCCACCAGTCATTCACGGCGATGGTCGTTTCCGCCGTCCAGCGAAAGCGCGCCGCCTCGGGCAGGTCGCGAGTCGCCAGCGCGGCATCCAGCGCAATGTCCAGGTAGCGCACCTGCATGTCGCGGCACACCGCCGGGTGGTCGGTAAACCCGTAGTCGGTATGCGAGAAGTGAACCAGGTCGAGCTGCTTCACAAACTCAGGAGCCCCCGGCGAGCTTTCGCTCGCGCGAGCCCCTGAAACCATGATCACTGCGAGGGCGCAAAGGAGCCCCGAGGTGGATTTCATGGCCCCACCTTAGCCCAGCCCGGGCGCCCTAGCCAATAAAGGAATAGTCGTAAGGTTTGCGCATTTCCCGCGCCAGATGGGTGTTCGCCTCCCCGGCTCCCTCGCCGGTAAACTGCTCCCGGTCGGCATCCCATTTCAGAGTGCGGCCGAGGCGAAGGGAAATCTGCGCCAAGTGACATTCGCTGGCGGACCGGTGACCGGTTTCGACATCGCAAATCGGGTCTTTCCGGGTCCGAACGCAGTCGAAAAAATTCCGCATGTGATCATTGCTCACATAGAGCCGTTCCGCGCCGGCCGGCAGGGGGGTGGTGATCAGATCCTCGTCGCTCGCCTCGAGCTGGCCGCGCCGCACCCAAATCCAGCCGTCCGCGCCTTCAAACCGGATGCCGTTGCGCTGCCCCTGCGGATTGACGACCCCGCCAAAGATGTTGTCATCCTTGGTGGTTTTGATGAGATGTCTCACCCCGTCCGGATAGGTGAAGAGCACCTCGTATTCGCTCGGGGCGGTGTAACCGCCGGGAATGGGCTGGACCAGCACCTTGCCCGAAACCTCGCTGGGACCCTTGAAGCCCGTGGCCCAAAAAGCGATGTCATTGTGATGCGCGCCCCAGTCCGTAATCGTCCCGCCGGAGTA
>JARKQH010000211.1 GCA_029974925.1 Verrucomicrobiota bacterium | reverse complement strand
CCGGCGCCCTCACCGCCGCCCCCCCGCAACCGGCGGCGCGCCCGCCGCCGCCCGCGGCCCCGCCCGAGCCGGCCGCGGCGACGCCAACCCCCGCCCCGTTCCTCAACACCAAACCGGAGGCGGCCGACCGGGTTGTGCGCCTGACGGCTGAAAGCCTCAACCGGCTCCTTGGCCTGGCCGGGGAATCCCTGGTGGAATCGCGGTGGCTGCGGCCGTTCACCGATTCCCTGCAAAAACTCAAACGGCACAACACCGACCTGGCGGAGCGCCTCGAGGCCTTGCGCCAGTGCCTCCAGGAATACGCCCTGCCGGCGCGGGCCAAAACGCACTTCAGCGAGTTGTTTCAGCAACTGGCCGAGTCGCGGCAGTTTCTGGCCGAACGCGTCCAGGAACTGGACCTGTTCGACCGCCGCGCCGCGCATCTTTCCCATCGGCTTTACCTCGAGGTCCTGCGCACGCGCATGCGGCCGTTCGGGGACGGCGTGAGGCGGTTTCCCCGCATGGTGCGCGACCTGGCGCGGTCCGTGGGCAAAGAGGTGCGTCTGGAGATTTCCGGCGAGAGCACGCAGGTGGATCGCGACATTCTTGAGCGCCTCGAGACGCCCCTGGCGCACCTGCTGCGCAACGCGGTGGACCATGGCTGCCAAACCCGCGCCGAGCGCCTCCAGGCCGGCAAACCCCCGGAAAACACCATCCGGCTGGAGGCCCGCCACAGCGCGGGAATGCTGCTGGTGTCGGTCTCCGACGACGGCGCCGGCGTCGAACTGGAACAGGTCCGGCAGGCGCTCCTCAAACACAACCTGGTCGAGCCGGCCCTGGCCAGCCGCCTCGGCGAGTCCCAATTGCTCGAGTTCCTGTTCCGGCCCGGCTTCACCCTGCGGGACCAGGTCACCGAACTGTCCGGCCGCGGCGTGGGGCTGGACGTGGTGCAAAACATGGTTCGCAGCGTGCGCGGGGCGATTCGCGTGAACAATCAACCGGGCCGCGGTTTTCGCGTCCAGTTGCAACTGCCGCTGACCCTGTCGGTGTTGCGGGCGCTGTTGGTGGAAGTGGATGCCGAGCCGTATGCCATCCCCTTGAACCAGATTCAGCAGGCGCTCAAACTCCCCCGCCACCGCCTGATGCTGCTGGAGGGACGGCCCCATTTCGAATTCCACAACCAACCCGTCGGCCTGGTGCCCGCGCACCACCTGCTGGATTTGGGGGCGCGCGAGTTTTCGGAGGCGGACCTCCCGGTGGTCGTGATCGGCGACCGCCACAACCAGTGCGGCCTGGTGGTGGACCGCTTCCTGGGCGAGCGCGAGCTGGTGGTGCAGCCCCTGGACGGCCGCCTGGGCAAGATTCAAGACATCAGCGCGGCCGCGTTGATGGAGGATGGCAACCCGGTCTTGATTCTGGACGTGGACGACCTGTTGCGTTCCGGCGGCCGGCTCGAAGCCGCCTCGCTCCTGGGCGCCGCCTGGCGCCAGAAGCTGCTGGGGCGGCCGCAGCCGGCCAAGCGCGTGTTGGTCATTGACGACTCGACGGCGGTGCGGGAATTGGAGCGCAAGGTGTTGACCCAGCGCGGCTACCTGGCCGACGCCGTCGGGGACGCCAAGGAGGCGCTCCGAGCCTTGCAGACCGGCCAGTACGATCTGGTCATCACGGACGCGGACATGCCGGGCACGGACGGGGTTGAACTGACCCGCGAGATCAAGCGCAACCCTCATTGGCAATCCCTGCCCGTAATGATGCTCTCTTACAAGGACCGGGAGGAGGACCGCATTCGCGGCCTGGAAGCGGGAGCCGACTTTTACCTGACCAAGGAATATTTTGACGATCAAACCCTGTTGCAGGTGGTGAACGATTTGATCGGCCCGCCGGAGCGGTGAGTCGCCTGGAACAAGGCTTTACCACCGGTCGGGAAATGGGTTATAATGGGGGTCGCGATGGCAGTCCAAGTCATAACCGGGGCCGGCTTGTCCGAACGCGGCGGAGCGGCAGGCGGCAGCCGAGGGGCGGCGCCCCGTCCCTGAGGAGGCGCCATGCCGGGTGAATCTCTGACGCCGTTCCCCGCCAAGAGCCCGCTGCGCCCGGGCGACCCGCAGGATTACCATGTCATGGTGCTGCTGGTGGATGACCAGGCCATGGTGTGCGAGGCGGTTCGCCGGGCCCTGGCCAGCCAGCCCGACATTGATTTCCACTACTGCCCCGACGCCCGCGAGGCGCTGGCCACCGCCACCCAAATCCGGCCCACGGTGATCCTCCAGGACCTGGTCATGCCCGGGATAGACGGCCTGACCCTCGTCAGCCAGTACCGCTCGCATCCCGCCACCCGGGAAATCCCCATCATCGTTCTCTCGACCAACGACAACGCGCAAGTCAAGGGCCAGGCCTTCGCCATCGGCGCCAACGACTACCTGGTCAAGCTCCCCGACAAGATCGAACTGGTCGCCCGCATCCGCTACCATTCCAAAGCGTATTTGAACCTTTTACAGCGCGACGCGGCCTACCGCGCCCTGCGCGAAAGCCAGCAGCAGTTGATCGAAAGCAATGCCGCCCTGATTTCCCTCAACCAGAAGCTCGAGGAGGCCACGCTGGCCAAATCGCAGTTCCTCGCCAACATGAGCCACGAAATCCGCACGCCCATGAATGGCATTCTCGGCATGACGGCGCTGTTGCTCGAGACGGAGCTGACCGATGAGCAGCGGGATTTTGTCGAGGCTTCCCGCAGCAGCGCCGAGGCGCTGCTGACCATCATCAACGACATCCTGGACTTCTCGAAAATCGAGGCCGGCAAACTGGAGTTGGAGCATCATCCCTTCGAGTTGCGAACCTGCATCGAGGAAGTGCTCGAGTTGCTGGCCCAAAAGGCGGCCGAAAAGCGCCTGGACCTGGCCTATCACGTCGAGGACTCGATCCCCAAGGTGCTGGTCAGCGATGTGACCCGCGTGCGGCAGATTCTCGTGAACCTGGTCGGCAACGCCGTGAAGTTCACCCACCAGGGCGAGGTGGTGGTCGAGGTGTCGCCCTCGGCCCGCCACCCGCGCGTGCTGGCCCCCGGCCAGCAGCAGGACACCGACTTCCTCCGCCATCCCGAGGAATGGCTCATCCATTTCTCCGTTCGCGACACCGGCATCGGCATCCCGGCGGACAAGCAATCGCGCCTCTTCAAATCCTTCCAACAAGTGGATGCGGCCACCACCCGGCATTACGGCGGCACGGGGCTCGGCCTGGCCATTTCCAAACGGCTGGCGGAACTGCTCGGCGGCAAAATCTGGGTCGAAAGCGAGGCCGGCCAGGGCGCCAACTTCCATTTCACCATCCTGGCGCGCGCGCCGGCCAGCAGCGCCCCGGCTCCCTGGCAGGGCGCCCAGCCGCAATTGAGCGGCAAACGCCTGCTCGTCATCGAGGACAACCCCACCAACCAGCAACTCGTCGCCCGGCGGGCCCAGCAGTGGGGCATGGTGGTCCATTGCGCCGCCACCGGCCGCGAGGCGCTGCTCTCGCTCTCCCAAAATGAGCCGTTTGACGCGATTCTCCTGGATATGCAACTGCCGGAGACGGACGCCGGCGGCCTGGCGCAACAAATCCGCAGCCAGCCGCGCGGACGGGAAGTCCCCCTGCTGCTCTTCTCCTACGCCCGGCCACAGGGCGAAGAGCTGGTCTCGGCCTTGCCGGGCGTGACGGTCGCCGTGCAGAAACCGCTGCGGCCGGCCCAGTTCCTCGACGCGCTGTGCCGGGCGATGAGCATCCAGTTGCAGCGGGAAAAGAAGGCGCCCAGCGCCCCGTTGCTGGACGCGAACCTGGCGCGGCGCCTGCCCCTGCGGCTGCTGCTGGCGGACGACAACCCCATCAACCAAAAGGTGGGGCTGAGTGTGCTGTCCAAGCTCGGCTATCACGCCGAACTGGCCGGCAACGGCCTCGAGGTGCTCAAGGCGCTCGAACAACAATCCTTCGACATCCTTTTCCTCGATGTGCAGATGCCGGAGATGGATGGCTTGGAAGCCGCGCGCGAAATCTGCCGCCGCTGGCCGGCCGACCGCCGGCCGGTCATTATTGCCATGACGGGCAATGCCCTGATGGGGGACCGCGAAAAATGCCTGGAAGCGGGCATGGATGATTACATTTCCAAGCCGGTGAAGCCGGTCGAAATCCAGGCGGCGCTGGAACGCTGGGGCACGGCGGGGCGGCGCCGCCCACGGGATGATTCCCGCCCGGCCCCCGGCCGGACGGGCGCCGAGCCTCCGGTGCTGGATGCCGGCCTGCTGGCGGACCTGCGCGCCCGGCCGCCGGCCCCTGGCATCAACACGGCGCAGGAGCTGGCTGACCTGTTCCTCAAAAACGCCCCCGTCCAGCTCGAACAAATCCGCCGCTTCCTGCGGGACCCCGGTCAACTGGCCCTCCATGCCCAAGCCTTGCGAAACCTCGCCCTGAATCTGGGCGCCGTGCAGGTCGTGGACCTGGCCCGGCAGCTTGAACAAGCCGGACGGTTCGGCCAGGTGGACAAGGCGGCGGGCCTGCTCCACGAACTCGAGGCCGCCATGGATCGCACGAAAGCCGAATTGCTGCCTTGGCTCAACCGGGAGCGGCTGGCTCCCCAAACTCAGACCCCATCCTCCTGACCGGCGCCACCCAAAGGAAACCACCCGATGCCCATCAAACCCCCGCGCCTCTGTCCCGGCGACACCATTGGCCTGGTCGCCCCCGCCAGCGCTCCCCCGGACCCCAAAGCCATTGACCGCTCCGTTCAGGCGCTCACCCGCCTCGGCTTCAAAGTCAAACTCGCCCCCAAGGTCCGCCAGCGTTGGGGCTTCCTCGCCGGCAGCGACCGCGACCGCGCGGGCGATTTGATGGCCATGTTTCTGGACCCCAAGGTCAAAGCCATCTTCTGCGTCCGGGGCGGCTACGGAACCGCGCGCCTCTTGTCCCGGCTGGATTATGCGGCCATCCGCGCGCATCCGAAAATCCTGCTGGGATACAGCGATATCACCTCGCTGCACTGCGCCTTGCTGACCCAGGCCAATCTCCTGTCCTTCCACGGTCCGATGCTGAACTCGGACTTCCTCAAGAAGGACATGCCGGAATTCACGCTGCAAAGCTGCTGGCGCACCCTGACCCAACCGGTCGCGCCGGGCGGCATTGTGGATTCCTACCGCAAACGGACCGTGGCCGTCTTGCGCCCCGGCCAGGCCGCCGGACGTTTGGTCGGCGGCAACATCTCCATCCTGTGCACGACGCTGGGCACCCCGTACCAGCCGTCCTTCAAGGGCGCCATCCTGTTCTTTGAGGACCTTGACGAAGTGCCCTACCGCTTCGACCGCATGTTGACGCACCTCCTGAACGCCGGCGTGCTCCAACAGGTCGCCGGCATCGCCGTGGGCGTCAACAAGAACTGCGGCGACCCCAAAGCCCGCAAGGCCAGGGAGTACCGCCAGACCCTCGAGGAAGTGCTGGCGGAGCGCTTGCTGCCCCTGGAGGTGCCGCTGGTGATTGGCCTGCCCTTTGGCCACGTGCCCTGCAATGCCACCCTGCCGGTCGGAGCCCGGGCCAGGCTGGACGCCGACCGCGGGGATTTGGTGATTCTCGAACCGGCCGTCACCTGAGCCTGGGCCCGAGCCCGGCGGCCCGCCCCGCCTCGGGCCTGGCGCGAGCGGAACTTTCGGCCGGTGCCTCCCCGGCGGTGGTTGTGCATCCTTGAGCTTGCCTTTGTCAGCGCGTCCACGCTAAATGCGGGGCGTATGAACAAGCCGGACAATTCGTCGTTGCAACCTCCCCTCCCGGTTTCCCGCCGGGATTTCCTCAAGCACACCTCGCTGGCCGCGGCCGGAACGGTCGCCGTCGCGCAATTCCCCTTTATCCAAACCGCCCATGCCGCCCCGGATGATCCCATCCGCATCGGCTTGATCGGCTGCGGCGGGCGCGGCACGGGCGCGGTCGCCGACGCCCTGGGAGCCGCCACCGACGTGAAATATCCGCAGGCGGGGTATCACACCGAAAACATCGCCGCCGGCGCGCAACTCCAACATCGCAACGTCCAGGTCGTCGCGCTGGCGGACGTGTTCCCCGACCGCCTGAATGGCTGCCGCGAGCAGCTCCGCAAACTCGACATCACCATCCCGGACGACCATTGCTTCGTCGGCTTTGACGCCTACCGGAAGTTGCTGGCGGTGCCCGAAGTCAATTACGTCATCCTGGCCGAGCCGCCGCACTTCCGCCCGGCGCATCTCAAAGCGGCGATTGAAGCGGGCAAACATGTGTTCATGGAAAAACCCGCGGCGGTGGACGGCGCGGGGGTGCGGCTGGTGCTCGAGGCCGGCGAACTGGCGGCCCGGAAGAAACTCGGCATCGTGGCGGGCACGCAGCGGCGGCACCTGCGCAGCTACAACGAAACGATCAAGCGGCTGCAGGATGGCGCGATTGGCGAGTTGCTTTATGGGCGCGCGTACTGGAATGGCGGCGTGATCTGGGTGGTCGAGCGGCAGCCGGGCTGGAGCGACATGGAATGGCAGTTGCGCAACTGGAACTACTTCACCTGGCTGTCGGGCGACCACATCGTCGAGCAGCATGTCCACAACCTCGATATCATCAACTGGGTCATGAACGCCCACCCCGTCAAGGCCCTCGCCTTGGGAGGCCGCCAGGCCCGCCCCAACCAGAACTACGGCCATATCTACGACCATTTCGCCGTCGAGTTCGAGTATCCCAACGGCGCGCGCATGTTCAGCCAGTGCCGCCAGATGAACGGCTGCGAGGGCAAGGTCGAGGAGGCCGTCGTTGGCACCCGCGGCACCAGCAACTGCAAGGATTGGATTCGCGCGGCCAACAAGGATTTGCTCTTCCGCTTCCGCGACCCCGACGTGAATCCCTACCAGCAGGAGCATCTGGACCTCATCGCCAGCATCCGCGCCGGCGAGCCGTTGAACGAGGCCCGCGCCATCGCCGAAAGCACGCTGACCGGCATCATGGGCCGCGAATCCGCCTATAGCGGACGGTCGGTGGAATGGGACCAGATTCTCAACGCCCCGACCCGCCTGGGGCCCGAAAAATACGAATTCGGCCCCCTCCCGTTTCCCGAGGTCGCCATTCCAGGACAATACCGGCTCGGCTGAACCTGCGCCGAACCGTCAGGGTTGGGGTTCGACCGCGATGAAATAGCGGCTGGGCGGGAGGGTCGTGATGGGCACGGTCAGGCGCTGATTATGGCACGGGCCTTCGGCCCTCGTGTGGCGTTGGCATTCCGTTCCTGGGGCGTTGCCCCAGGCTGGTATGAGGCCGCGCCGTTGGCGCTGGCCACCGCCGTGCATCTCACGGCCAAAGGTCGCCGTGCATCTCAGGGCCAAAGGCCCGGTCCATACCAGCATGGGGCATCGCCCCATGTCTGGAGTTTGGCCCTGACTAGACGCGCTGGCAGAGCGCGCATATTTTTGTTGCCCTGATTCTAGTCTGATGACTAGATATCGCCGTTCTGGGCTATCCCACCAAGCTCCAGTGCATCCAACGCCAGGACTCCCAGCAGTTCTACATCACCGTCCCCACGCCGCTCGCCCAGGCCCTCGACCTCCACAAGGGCGAGCAGCTCGAATGGACCATTGTGGACAAGGGCCATCTGGTCCTCTCCCGCCAGTGGGTCCCGCCCGACCCCGTCCCGCTCAAAAAAAAACCTCCCTCCTCCAAAACCTGAACCTCCTCCTGGAGCGTGCCCTCGCCTCCGCTCCACAGCCCGCCCGCCAT
>JARKQH010000114.1 GCA_029974925.1 Verrucomicrobiota bacterium | reverse complement strand
GCGGGGTTATGAATGAACGAATTGTGATAGACCCGAAAATCTGCCACGGCAAGCCTGTCATCAAAGGGACGCGGATGCCCGTGGCCCTGGTGGTGGGCAGCCTGGCTGGCGGGATGACCTTCGAGGCGGTGCAGGAGGAATACAACCTGAGCATGGAGGACATCCGGGCGGCGTTGAAGTTCGCCGGAGAGCTGGTGGAACAGGAGCAGTATCACCCGTTGCCCGGCTGAACCGCTCATGGGCTTCCTGATAGACGCGAACATGCCGCGTTCAACCGGCCCGTTGCTCGTTCGCCACGGGTACGAGGCGGTGGATGTCCGGGAGCTGGGGCTGGAGCCGGACGACGCGGCGATCGCCCGGCACGCGAAGGAAAACGGAATGGTGCTCGTCACGCGGGATTTCGACTTTTCCGATATCCGAAATTATCCACCACAGGACTACGCGGGCATCGTTGTCTTGCAGTTGCCTGATGACGCCGTGGCCGGCGCGGTGGTGAGGGCCTTCGAGTCGTTTCTTTCCCAGCGGGAATTGGTGGAGCGGTTGCCCGGGCGACTGGCCATCGTGGAAGGCTGGCGTGTGCGCTTCCGTCATGGTTGAGGAAAGCGCCATGGCCGCCCCCACCCAACCCGAAATCCCGATTCAGCCGGTTGAAGAGCCGATTCTGAGCGGTCTGTTCGCCCAGCCGGCGGCGCAGCGGCCAGGTGCGCGTGGCCTGCCAGGCGCGGGACGACCTGGACGGGAATAGGTCGGGCCGTTGGCCCGGCGACGAGGTGATGCGGGCGCAGCGGGTGGCAGGGAAGGTAAAGTATTCAATGGCGCAAAGCGGCCCCGGGGCTTAAGCTGGCTGCGAGATTATGACACGCGAGCAGTTATTGGAAAGGATATGGATTGACCCGGCGCGGTGCGGCGGCAAGCCGTGCATCCGCGGCCATCGCATTTGGGTGTCACTCATTCTCGACCTGTTGGCCAGTGGCTGCACGCACGCGGAGATTCTCGCGGATTATCCCGGTCTGACGGAGGAAGACATTCTGGCCTGCATCGCCTACGGCTCGGAGATGGCGCGGGAACGCTACGTGGCGGTGCCGCTGGAGCCTGCCGGGGCATGAAACTGAAACTGGACGAGAATCTGGGCGAACGCGCGCGCAGGCTCTTGCAGAGCGCAGGGCATGACGTGGCGACCGTGCCAGACCAAGCCCTGACCGGCGCCTTGGATGCCGAGTTGATCCAGCGTTGCGCCACGGAAGGCCGGGCGTTGGTGACGTTGGATTTGGATTTCGCCAACCCGCTGCGGTTCCGGCCCAGCCAGTATGCCGGCATTGCCGTGCTCCGCCTGCCGCCGAAGCCGACGACGGCGGATTTGGAAGCCGGTGTGCGGACGCTCGCGGCGGGGCTGGCTGGCCGGTACCTCGAACCAGGGTTGCCCCCCCGCGACTTGGCGGGGCACTTGTGGATTGTGGAGCGCGGACGCATCCGGGTGTATGAGGAAACCGGCTTCGAGGAGCGGTGAGTCCGATCCTGCCCGCCCCCACCCAACCCAAAATCCCGATTCAGCCGGTCGAAGAGCCGATTCTGAGCGGTCCGTTCGCCCAGCCGGCGGCGCCGCGGCCAGGTGCGCGTGGCCTGCCAGGCGCTGGACGACCTGGGCGGCGCGTGCTGGTTTTGCGGGGCGACATGGACGGGCTCGAATTGGTGGGGGAGGAAGAGAATGAGGCTACGGCGCCCGACCTTCCAGCAAGGCCACGACCGCGCCGATGATTTGACGGTGCTTGTCGGGCTTGAGCCGGCCAACTTCATGGGCCATCAACGCGGCATTGGCGGTGAACAGTTTGCCGGGGCGGGCGAAGCTGGCCCGTTGCAGGGAAGCGGTGACGAAATCGGTGTCGTCTATCCGCACGGCGGCGTTAGAGCACCCAGTCGCCGCGACCGGCATCGGCCAGCACCACAGCGGGCCGCAATTTTGAGGCGGAGAGATCGGAGAAGGGAAAGCGGACGAGGACTACGGTTTGGGTTGCAGGTGTGACCACGCGGCGTCCTCCTCGGGTCGGTTCCAGTCCTCGGCCAAGGCCGGTTCGCTCAACAACGCCGTATCCGCAATGGCCGGCTCATCAAAGATGGTGACGATCGCCCGGCAGGGATGCGGAAGGCTGACCGGTTCTTTGAGACGAACGCTGCCGTCCTTTTCGATCGTGGCTTCGATGGAGGTCATCATACCGGTTTCGCTTTCAGCCGCGAGCTACCATAGCCCTTCCTTCCAGAGCGCGCAACAGCGCAAAACACGTGAATCCGGCGACGAGGGAGGACGGGTCTGAGGGTCGGGCGCACACACCGTCGAAGCCCTGTAGGGGCGAAACCAATCGCGGCGCTCGGGTTGGCCCGCCCTTTCAGGGCTGGGAGGTTATGCCATCCAGCCCCAGGGCGTTGCCCTGGGCTGGAATAGGTCGGGCCGTTGGCCCGGAAACGGATGTGCCGCGCCTGGCGGCGTGGGCGTGGGTCGGCGGCAGGACGGCAACCGTCCCGCGAGCACCAACGGTGCGGCGACATGCCAGCCCGGGGCAGCGCCCCGGGTCGGGCGCACACACCGTCGAAGCCCTGGGGGGGCGAAACCAATCGCGGCGCTGAATCAAGCATGGCGGAGGGCGAGGGAATGAGCTATTCTTGGGGCGGGGTTATGAATGAACGAATTGTGATGGTCTCGAAAGCATGAGCGTCGCCGACCTGCCCCTCAAGATTGACCGGGAGCGCGTCGCGCAATTCTGTCGCGAGCGCGGCATCCGCAAGCTGTCGTTGTTCGGGTCGGTGCTGCGGGAGGATTTCGACCCGGCGCGGAGCGACGTGGACGTGCTGGCGGAGTTTCATCCCGGCGCGCTGGGCCGCGCGGGATGGGACTTCTTTCTCTACGGGGAGCAACTGGGGGAAATTCTGGGGTGCAAGGTGGATTTCTGCACGCATCTTCGCCCGTGGCTGCGCCCGTTGGTGAAGAAACACGCGCTGACCCTCTACGATGAATCCGCACCATAATCCGCGCGGGCCGATGCTGGACATGCGCGAGTACGCGCAACGGGTGGTCGAGTTGACGACCGGCCAGAAACCGGAGCGGTTCGGCCCGGGCGGGGACTGGCGTTTGCAGGCCAGCCTGGAACGCATGTTGGAGTTGATTGGCGAGGCCGCCAACCGCGTTCCCAAAGAAGTCCAGGCGCGTTTTCCCGAGATTCCCCGGGCCGCCATTGTCGGGATGCGAAACGTTCTCATCCACGGCTACGACTCGGTTGACCCTTCCAAGCTCTGGCACGCGGCCACCGTAGGCGTGCCGGAACTGTTAAAGCATTTGGAGCGCGCCATCGCGCAAATGCCGCCATTCGAACCCTGAACCCGCTCCGTGCCTGACCCGCGCCAGCGAGAGGTTCCGATTCAGCCGGTTGAAGAGCCGATCCGGTGCAGTCCGTTCGCCCAGTCGGCGGCGCCGCGGCCAGGTGCGCGTGGCCTGCCAGGCGCAGGACGACCTGGGCGGGAATAGGTCGGGCCGTTGGCCCTGCGAGGGGTGCGCCACCCCTGGCGGCGTGGGCCGGGCAGCCGGGGGTCGGGAACGGCCATTCCGGGTTGAAGCAGGGGTGGTTTTGTGATAATGCTAAGGGCGGTGAGCAAGCTTGCCCGAGTTTTCACGGTGGCGGTGCTGGCCCTCTGGGGGCTGGCGGCGAGCCATTGTGAACTGGAGCATTTGTCCGGCTGGGAATGGCTGGCGTGCGGTGACGCGGACGGGCGCGACGCCCATCAAAGCGCGGATTGCCAGGGGGACGCCTGCTCGGTGGTCGAGTCGGGATTGTACCGGCTCGAGGAGGCGCCGGCCCGGGTGGTGGCGCCGGTGCTGGCTCTGGCTTTTGCGCTGCCCGCTCCCCCGGTCATCATTCCACCTTCGTCCTTCAGTCACGCCACGACGGTTGCAGCTCCTCCGGAGCGTGAGCGCGTCTGGCAATTTGCCCTCCGCGCGGCGCTTCCGCCGCGAGCTCCCAACTGTCCCGCCTAGGCCGTCCGGCGGGAGACGTTTCTGCTGAACGCTCCCGCGCCGGGCTTTTTCCTGAGTGTTGCGGTGTGGTCGCACACCGCGTGTTTTCCCGTATTGGCAAGTGGTTTCCGTTTTTGTCGAGTTATGAAGAGGCATGTGTTATGGCGATGGCGACGGTGGGCGCCGGGGGTGGCGGCCGTCGCCGCCAGCGGTTTCATCCAACTTGGGGCGCAAGAGGCGGGCCCCGCTCCCGGCCAGGGCGTCACACTGGACCAGTTGGTTCGTCTGGCTTTGGAGCACAGTCCCGAGCTGCGCGCGGCCCAGGCGGGGGTGGACGCGGCCGCGGGCCGCGCCGTCCAGTCGAGGCTCTGGTCGAATCCCGAGCTGGAGCTGAAAGCGGAGGAATGGCCTGTTGGAGGCGGGCGGGGGTTCGCGGACGCCAAGCAGACGGTGGGCGTGGCTCAGACCGTGCCGTTTCCGGGCAAGAAATCCATGGAGCGCCGGATTGGGGGGGCGGAGGTGAAGCTGTCGGCGGAGGAGCTGGCGTTGCGCCGCACGGAGGTGGTCCGGGATGTGAAAGCCGGTTTTTTCCGCGTGCTGGCTTCGGAACGCAGGGTGGAAGTGGCGCGGGAATTGGCGGAGGTGGCCCGGGCCTCGGCTGAAGCGGCGACCAAGCGGGTGGAGGCGGGGGCCGCGCCCTATCAGGAACAATTGCGGGCGGAAGTGGAGCGCGACCGCGCCCAGGCCGAGCTGCGACGGTTCGAGTCGGAACTGGCGGCGCTCCGGTGGACCCTCGCCACCCGCGTGGGGCTGCCGGAGCTGAGCGAGGCCCGGCTCGTGGGCGCGCTGTCCGAATCCGCCCAAAAGGCGCTGCTTGACAATGATGGCCGCGGGCTGCTGGCGTCGCACCCGAGCCTGCGGGGGGCCCAGGCCGCGCTGGAGCGCGCCCGGTTGGCCGGCCGGCGCGCGCGGCTGGAGCCGTATCCGGACGTGCGGGTGGCGGTGGCCGGGGGACGGCTGGGCGAAACCGACCAATCCATCGTCGAGGTCGGGATTGCCCTGCCCCTGCCCCTTTTGGACCGGGGCAAGGGCCGGCAGGCCGAGGGGGGGGCGAACGTGCGAATGGCGGAGGAAGAATTGCGCCGGGTTCGATTGGAGTTGCAGCGGCAATGGGCCGGCGCGCAGAGCCGTTACCGGGCGGCGGCGGAGCAGGTGGCCGTGTATCGGGAGCGCGCGCTGCCGAAAGCGGCGGAAGCCCTGCGCCTGGTGCAGACCGGTTTCGAGGAGGGCAAGTTTGAGTTCATTGACCAGGCCGATACGCAGCGGGTGGCGGCGGAAACGCGCCTGGCTTACCATGAAGCCTTGCTGGAACTGAACCTGGCGCAGGTGGAACTCGAGGCGCTGCTCGAACCCCAGACGCCGGAACCTCCAGCGGTTCCCTGACAAACCGAATTATGAAATACCCAAACGCGATTCATTGGCTGGCGCTCGCCGGCATCGGCGCGGCGCTGGCCGCGGGCTGCAAGCCGTCGGCGGACGGACAGGATGATCATGACCATGCCGGCCACAGCCACGGTCCTGCCAGCTCAACCCTGGCTGCGGCGGGTTCCGGCGAATCCTCCTCAGGCGGGAAAGCGTTCTGCGCCGAGCACGGGGTGCCGGAAGCCGAGTGTGGCGTGTGCCGGCCGGAAACCGCGGCGACGCTCCAGCCCGGCGAGGGCCTGAAGGTCCGGCTGCCCTCCACGAATTCAGCCGCCTTGGTGGGGATTCAGACCGCCCCCGCCGAGACCGGGCCCATCGTCGAGGCGGTGGAGTGTGTGGCCGAGCTGAGCTTCGACCAGAACAAGCTGGCGGAAATCGCCGCGCCGGTGGGCGGCATCATCCAGTCGGTCGAGGTGGACCTGGGGAGCCGGGTGCGGGAAAAGCAGCCGGTGGCGAGCATCTGGTCGGCCTCGATTGCGGAAGCGGTCGCCCGGGCGGTGCTGTCGCACCAGACGCTGGAGCGGGAGCGGAGACTGCGGGCCGAGCGGGTGACGTCGCAGGCGGCGCTGGACCAGGCCGAAGCGACGCATCGGGCGGCGTGCCAGCAATTGCGCACGCTGGGCTTTACGGAGGAACAGATTGATCAACTCGGCGAGCGGCCCCAAGAAAAGGTGTTGATGGAGGTGCGGGCGCCGTTCGCCGGGGAAATCGTGGAACGCATGGCGGTGCGCGGGGCGCTGGTCGAGGCCGGCCGGCCGCTGTTCACGCTGGCGGACCGCTCGACCATGTGGGCGATGCTGCAGGTGCCCGAGACCGCGCTCGACCGGGTGCGCACGGGTCAAACCGTCGAACTTCGAGTGGATGCGCTTCCCGGCCGGCCCTTCCGGGGCAAGCTGACGTGGATCGGCCCGGCGGTGGACCCGCGGACGCGGCTGGTCCGCGCGCGGGCCGAATTCGCCAACCCGGAGGGCCTGCTCAAGGACAAGATGTTTGCCACGGCGCGGATTCTCACGCGCCAGGAGCAAACGGCGCTGGTGGTGCCCGCCCCGGCGGTTCAGCACGTGGCGGGCAGGCCCTTCGTTTTTGTGAAGCTCGCCGACGATTTGTTTGAGGCGCGCGCGGTCCGGCCCGGCGCAAAAGCCGGCGGCCGCCAGGAAATCCAGGCCGGCTTGCAGGCGGGGGAGCCGGTGGCCATCGAACGAGCTTTTGCCCTGAAGTCGGCGTTGCTCCTGTCGCGCCTCGGGGCGGGCTGCGCCGACGACTAACGCCGGAGGACCATGCTGGGTCGTCTCATCCTTTTTTCGCTTCGCAACCGGCTGTTGGTGGGCGTGCTGGCCGGGCTCCTGGTGGTTCTGGGCGGCTGGAGCCTCGGGGTTTTGCCGATTGACGCCTTCCCCGACACCACGCCGGTCCAGGTGCAGATCAACACGACGGCGCCGGCGCTGAATCCGGAGGAGACGGAAGCCCAAATCACCCTGCCGGTCGAGCTGGCCCTCAACGGGCTGCCGGGCCTGCGCAACGTGCGGTCCCTGTCGAAATTCGGCCTGTCGCAGGTCGTGGCGACCTTTGACGATCGGATCAACATCTACCTGGCCCGGCAGTTGGTTGCCGAGCGGCTGCAGACCGTGACGCTGCCGGAAGGGCTGGAACGACCGCAACTGGGGCCCATTGCCACCGGGTTGGGCGAGGTGTTCCATTACCTGGTTCGCTCGACGGACCCCAACCGCACGCTTGCCGAGCTGCGGGTGATTCAGGACTGGGTGGTCAAACCGGAGTTGCGCAAGGTGCCCGGCGTGGCCGAGGTGAACACCTGGGGCGGTTTCGAGAAACAGTTTCACGTGGTGGTGGACACCGGGCGGTTGATCAAATACCGGCTGACCTTCGAGGAACTGGTCGAGGCGTTGCAGGCCAACAATCAGAACGTGGGCGGCGGCCAAATCGTGCGCCACGGAGAATCCCTCCTCGTTCACGGAATCGGCCTGGCCACCAATGTCCAGGAAATCGGCGCCATCGTCATCACCAGCCACGACGGCGCCCCGGTCCGCGTCCGCGACGTGGCGGAGGTGAGGGAGGACCACGAGATCCGGCGGGGGGCGGTGACGGCCAACGGGCAGGGCGAAGCGGTGCTGGGACTGGGCTTCATGTTGATGGGGGAGAACAGCGCGGTGGTCACCCGCGCGCTCAAAGCCCGGCTGGCGGAAGTGCGGAAAACGCTGCCCCCCGACGTGCAACTCGAAGTGCTCTACGACCGGACCGAGCTGGTGGACAACGTCATCCGCACCGTCCGGCACAATTTGCTGGCGGGCGCGCTGCTGGTCACCGCCATCCTGTTTGCCTTCCTGGGCAATCTGCGGGCCGGCTTGATTGTCGCCGCGGCGATTCCCCTTTCGATGCTGTTTGCGGGGAGCCTCATGCTGCAGGCGGGCATCGCGGCGAGCCTCCTCAGCCTCGGGGCGGTGGACTTCGGACTGATTGTGGATGGCGCCGTGGTGATGGTGGAGAACGCCATGCGGCGGCTGGCAGACCGCCAGCAGCAATTGGGCCGGGCGCTCACCCGGGCGGAGCGTGAGGAAGTGCTGCGCAGCGCGCCGGTCGAGGTGGCGCGGCCGGTGGCTTTTGGTGTCGGAATCATCCTGATTGTGTTCCTGCCGGTTTTGGCGCTGGAGGGCATCGAGGGAAAACTCTTCAAGCCCATGGCGCTGACGTTGATTTTCGCCCTGCTGGGCTCGTTGATTCTGGCACTAACTCTCACGCCCGTGCTTGCGGCCTTCTTCCTGCCCCGGGTCGTCAAGGAGCGGGACCCGTGGCTGGTCCGCCTGGCGCAGCGGGCCTATCAACCCGCGCTGGCGCTGGCGCTCCGCCGCCCGGGACTCACGCTGCTGGCGGCGACGCTGGTGGTGGCCGGCTCCCTGCTGCTGGCTTTCCGGCTGGGTGGGGAATTTCTGCCGCGGCTCGGCGAAGGCGCGATTGTGGGCACCACGGTGCGGCTGGCGGGCATTTCGGTGGAGGAAGCCGTGGTCCAGAACGACCGGATCGAGCAGGCGCTCTTGCGCGAATTTCCGGACGAAATCGAACACCTCTGGACCCGGCTCGGCACGGCCGAGGTCGCCACCGACCCGATGGGGGTGGAGCTGGCCGACTTCTTCCTCGCGCTCAAGCCGCGCGATCAATGGAAACGAGCCCGCACCCAGGCGGAGCTGACGGACAAAATGCGCGAACTCCTGAACCAGGTGCCGGGTCTGCGCCCCTCCTTCAGCCAGCCCATTGAAATGCGGATGAATGAAATGATCGCGGGCGCGCGGGGCGACATCGTCCTGAAGATTTACGGGGACGATCTCGAGGAACTCCGGCGGCTGGGGGAGCGGGCGCAGGCCGTGCTGGCCGGGCTCCGGGGCGCCAGCGAGGCGAGCGTCGAGCAGTTGACGGGGCAGACGTTCCTGCAGGTGCGGGTCGAGCCGGAAGCGCTGGCCCGCCATGGCGTTCCCGCGCGCCACGTGTTGAATGTGGTCGAGGCCGCCGGCTCGCGCCGGGTGGGCGAGGTGCGCGAAGGCCAGCGCCGGTTTCCGCTCGTGGTGCGGCTGCCCGACCGGCAGCGCAGCGATCCCGACGCCCTGGCTGCCACGCTGATCCCCACCGCCGCCGGCCCCATCCTGCCCCTCAAACAGGTGGCGGCCATCCGCGAGATGGAGGGACCTGCGACAATCAACCGCGAATGGGGCCGGCGGCGCATCACCGTCCAGTGCAACGTGCGGGGCAGGGACGTCCGGAGTTTCGTGGCCGAGGCCCAGGCCAGAATCGCGGCGGAAATCCGGCTCCCGGAGGGTTACGCCCTCGAGTGGGGCGGGCAGTTTGAGAATTTGCAGCGCGCCCGCGAGCGGCTGTTGTTTGTCGTCCCCCTGGCGCTGGGCCTGATTTTCGTCCTGCTGTATTTCAGCCTGAAAAGGCTGCGGGAGGTTCTCATCGTCGCCTCGGGCATCCCGCTGGGGTTGGTGGGGGGCGTGTTGGCGCTGTGGCTGCGCGGCATGCCCTTTACGGTGAGCGCGGCCATTGGTTTCATCGCCCTGAGCGGCGTGGCCATTCTCAACGGCCTGGTGCTGGTGACCTTCATTCACCAAAAGCTCGGGGTGGGAGCCCCGATCGAAACGGCGGTGCGCGAGGGCTGCCTGGCGCGGTTGCGTCCGGTGCTGATGACCGCGCTGGTGGCCGCGGCGGGGTTCATTCCCATGGCGGTCAATGTCGGCGTCGGGGGTGAAGTCCAGCGCCCGCTGGCCACCGTGGTCATCGGCGGCGTGCTGACCAACACCCTCCTCACCCTGCTGGTTCTCCCGGCGCTTTACCTCCGGTTCGGCCGCGGCCAAGCCGGCAAATGAATTGATAGGAAATTGCTTTCCGGGGGGTGCTCCCGCGGTTGGCGCTGGGCGGTTGAATTCCTGCCCGCCGACGGCTCACGGGGGGAAACCCGGCGATTCAAATCCGCTTTTCGAGTTTAAGCGTTATTTCGCCAACCGGTAGAATCTCGAGTCGCCAACGGTGGGGGGTGGCAAGGACACCTGCCATTCGTTCCCGACGATCTGCGGGGCGGGCCCCGTGACGTTCTCCCACGCCCCCCAAGCCAGGTTCGTGCGGGATTGCAAGGTGAAGCCCTCAGTGGCCAGCGGCCAGGAAAGGGTCAGGCTGGCTTCCGTCAGTATCAGATGCAGTGGCGGACGCGGGGAAAGCGCTGTCTCAAGGGAGTTTGCGCTCTCGCCCGCCGGATTCAAGGCCGACACCACGTAGTAATAGGTGATGCCGTTGGTCAAGCCGGTGTCGGTCCAGCCTGGTGTGGTCACATTGGCGACCATGTGGTAGGGCCCCCCGCTGATCGTGGAACGCTTGACGTTGTAACTGGTGGCGTTGGGCGAAGATGCCCAGGTCAGCGCGGCCTGCCCGTGGGCGGCCACGCCACTCAGGCCCAGCGGCGCCGCCGGGACGGTCCAATTCGGCCAGCCGGGCGCGGTCACGTTGTCGAAGGTGGCGGTGCACAGGCTGGAATTGTTGTGGCTCGTCACCGCCAGTCCCACATACACGGTTGCTGCCATGGAAATGGTGGCGCTGCCCTGCAGCGTCCAGCTCACGCCATCGGCCGAGCGGTAGGCCAGGAAGGTGTTGGCGTTGCGCAGGAGCCTCACCCAATGGGGCGCCCCCAGTCCCGTGGTGTTGCTGAAACTGCTGCTGCCGCCGGCGACCGGCCGGTATTGAAAAGTGACCCCGTTGCCCGGCGTCACGGCGACCAACGCGTTGGCCGAATCGGCATTCAGGCTGGCTCGGATCATAACGCCGGCCTTGGCCCAAGGGTCGGTGTTTTGGAGCGCAAGCACGCGGGCGGTGATCATGCAATTGCCTGTCACCGCCACGTAGGTGAACCGGAATGCGTCCGCCGTGTTCCAGATGTCGTCGCCCGCCCCGGCGACCGTGAACACCGCGTTGCTGAAGGTCGCGTTGCCTGTCAGCGCCACCGTTCCCACGTCCTGCGACAGCCACGGGTAGGGCAGAGAGAAGGTGGCTTCCTCGCTGTCGGGGGTCTCCGCCGTTCCCACCAGGGCGCTGACCACGTAATAGAACTTCATGCCCGCGGGCGTCGTATCCGTGAACTGGGTTGCAACAATCCCGGAGGCCACGGTGGTGTAAGGCCCGCCACTGGTGGGCGAGCGTTTGACGTTGTAGCTGGCCGCATTGGTCAACCCAGTCCAGACCAGGAGGCATTGCGTGGCGGAAACCGGCGTAACCGTGAGCCCGGTCGGCTTGAAGAACAGGGGGGTCACGGCGGCTTGCGGCGAAGGGTCGCTTTCGCCGGCCGGGTTCAACGCCGAGACCACGTAGTAGTAAGGCACGCCATTGCTCAGGGCGGTGTCGGTGTAGTTCGTTGTAATGACATTGGCCAGGAACGCGTAGGGGCCGCCATCCGTGGTGGCGCGCCGGACGGTGTAACTGGTGGCGTTGGCTGCGGCCGGCCAGGTCAAATCCACCTTCCCGTTCGCGGCGGTTGCGGTCAGGCTGGCGGGCGCAAGGGGCAGCGGCGGATTGAGCCAGCCGGGGGCGCTCACATTGTCGAAGGTCGCGGTGCAGAGTCTGGAATTGTTGTGGCTCGTCACCGCCAGTCCCACATAGACGGTGGCCGCCATGGAAATCGTGGCGCTGCCCATCTGGACCCAGTTCACGCCGTCCGCCGAGCGGTAGGCCGTGAAGGTGTTGCCGCTCCGTGCGAGCCTGACCCAGTAGGGGGCGCGCAATCCCGGGATGTTGTTGTTGCTGCTGTTGCCGCCGGCGCTGGAACGATACTGGAACGCCACGCCATTGTTCGGGGTCACCGCGACGAAAGCATGGGCCGAGCTGGCAGTCAAGCTGGCGCGAATCATCACTCCCGCCTTCGCCCAGCCGTCGGTGTTTTCGACGGAAAGCACGCGCGCGGTAATCACGCCGTTTCCGCTCAGGGGCAGATGCACGAACCGGAACGCATCCGCCGTGCCCCAGATGTCCGCTCCCGAACCGCCCACGGTGAACACCCCGTTCTGGAACATCGCCGTGCCCGCCACCCCCACTGCGCCCAGGTCTCCCGACCCCCACGGGTACGGCAGGTTCACGCTGGCCTCAAAGCTGTCCGGACTTTCGGACGCTCCAATCAAAGCGCTCACCACATAGTAGTATTTCATCCCCGCGTTCAGGGTGTCGGTGTAGTTCGTCGTCGCCAGGCCGGCGGCCAGAACGGTGTAAGGGCCGCCGCGGTCCGCCGCGCGTTTGAGGTTGTAACCACTGGCGCCGGCGACGGGGCTCCAATTCAGGGCCACCTGAGTGGCAGACACCGCCGTGGCGGTCAACCCGGTGGGAAACGCCGGCGTGGAGGGCGAAACGATGGCCCACTGTTGCGAGGCGCTGCCGAGGTCGTCCCGTTGCTCCACCGGCGCCCGATTGGTGGACGCCGCGCCGAGCGACAACCCGGAGCTGACGGGCAGAAGGCGATGAAAACCGCCCACGCCAGGCCGGAGGATGAAGCAGCGCTCGTTGCTCGTGCTCCACGACGACGCGAGCGCCAGCGTGTCACCCGACATGTTCCAACTCCGTCCGTTCACCACCGACGTGACTTTGTATTGGCCGCCCCCCATGTGCTGCAAATTCCAACGCTGCGAGTCCGCGCCCGCATCGCTGCTGGCGACGACGCTGTTGTTGCTCATCACGCCCTCCACCGCCAGCGCCGAGGCGGCGTTCAGGAATTTGTAGAGCCCGTTGTTCACCAGGCCGGTGGAGGCTGGAGACAGTTCCATCCAGTTCAGGTCGAAGCCGCCGGTCACGATCTGCAACCGCAGCTTCTGGCGGCCGTAGCCGAGAAACACCGGCACGCTGGCTGTTGCCCACGTCGTGTACGCGCCGGTGGGCGCCAGGGTCCGCCGCGTGGCAGTGTCCGTGACGGTGCTGCCGGCTTCGACCGTACAACCACTGACTGGCGTGGCGTAACGGAGCGCCAGGTTGTAATAGCCCGGCTCGCGGACCAGGATGGTGTATTCGAGCCATTCGCCGTTCGCGGTGCCGGTCACCTTGTAACCGCCGCCCGTGTCATTGCAGACAGCGAGGTCCACCGGTTCGTTGGGCCGATACTGCCCGCCGTTGTTTGAAGCGTCGGTGTCATGACACGCCACCCCTTCCCCTCCCCAGTCGAAATCCTCCGCCTCAATCCGCAGGGTGCCTGTCAGGAAATTGTTGGCCCAGTTCGCCACGGTGGCGCGCGGCTGGCCGTTGTTCCCATAAATGCCCCGCGCTGGCGGCCAACTGCCAAAATCAGGGGTCCACGACAATCCGGCGGCTTCCACGAGGTTTTTGAACAGCTCCGGGCGGGTGACGTCATCCGACACGCCGGTGGGCGGAATGTATTGGAACGTCAACCACGAGACGCCGAGGCGTTCCAGGTCGGTTGTCAGTTCCAGTTCGAGGCTGACGCCGCGGCTGGTGCCCCAACGCGGCCAGCCGAATTCCGTCATGAAGCACGGATAACCCGCGCTGATCAGCGCCGCCACTGCCGACGCGGTGCCTTCCCAGCCCCCGTAGCCGTGGAAAGCCACGGCCTCATTGGTCCAGACGGCGTTTTGATTGCCGAAGACCGCCTGATTGAACGCCCGAATGTCCGTCAAGGCGGCATTGGCGCCGCCGCTGCCCGCCAGCACGGCGTAACTGAACAGCAACACCGGCGTTTGGGGTGCGCGGGCGCGGATGGCTTGATACGCGGCAATCTCCATGTCGAGCGTCCCTGCCGGCGTCGTGCCGGTGAGGTAGGAAGGCCCCCACGCCATCGGCTCGTTGTGAATCTCGAAAATGACGTGGGTTTCGTTGGCGTAGCGGGAGGCGTAGAGGTTCCAAAAATTGGTGGCGTAAGCCCGGTTGTGGTTCCCGTTGTTGGCGCCGTTGCCGATGGTCATGATGAGGTAAAGCCCCAGGTCGCGGGTGCTGGCCACGATGCTGTCAATCCGGCTGGCGGCATAGCCCGGGGCCGTGCTTCCGGCATTGGGATAGTTCGGGTCGAACACTTCGGCGTAAAGATGCACCGCGTTGCATCCCAGACTCTTCACCTTGGCAATCTCTTCGTAACTCGTGGCGCCTGTCCACTCGGTGGAGGTGTAGGGACCCCTCAAAGGCTGGCCGTTGTCCGCCACCAGGGTCGTGCGCGCCGGGTTGAGGCGGGGCCGGCCGCGCGGGCCGCCCGCGCCGGGATCGAGCGGGCCGGCCTTGTCGAGGCCCAGGAACGGAATCACGTAACGGGCATTGAGATTGGCCGACGTGCCATGCCCGCCGCCGAGCTCGGACCAGGCCTCGAGCACCTTGTTGCTGGCCGCATCCTGCCAGAATTGATGAATCCACTGGTTGGTCAAGTTCGGGAGGGTCACCACGTTGCTGTAGGCCGGCGTGGTGCTCAACCCCAGCACATTGCCCCACTGCATGATGGATTGAACCTGGTTGCTGTAGCTGATCACGCCGTCGGCCGTCCCGTGCCAGAGCTGCACGCGCGGGCGCGCGCCCGCATAGCCCGGGTAGGCGCCGCGAACAATGTCTCCCCATTCCTGCGCTGTCCGCGTTATCGGGGTCCATGCCCCGCCGACGGTCTGCCCCGCGAAGGCGGCGCCCCCTTTGAAAAGGTCGGGGTACACCGCCAGCATGACTTCGGTCATCATGCCGCCGCACGACGTTCCCGTGACATACACCCGGTTGCTGTTGGCCTGGTAATGGGTGATCGCGTATTGCACCATCTGCGCAATCCCCTGCGAATCCCCGCCGCCGTCGTGGGTGAGCGACTGGGGCGAGTTCGCGTCCCAACAGTCCGGTCGTTGGGGGACCACCAGGATGAAACCGTATTGGTCCGCTGCCGCCACCATCCCCCCCGCCTGCGCTTCCGCGAACACCCCGCTGGCGCCCCCGCTCGAGGAATGAAGCAGAACCAGAATGGGAGGGTTCGGCACCACACGGTCCGGCACGTAAACATACATGCTCAGATTGGTGGGCACCGCGTTGGCGCCCCAGTCGGGCACCCACTGCAGCGACGCCGCGCTGGCTGGCGCCGCAGCGATCAGTCCCAGCCAGACCGTGGGCAGGGAAGCCATTAAGGCGAGACTTCGCTCCCAGCGGAAAGCCCGGCGGGGATGTTGTTCGAGGGATTGGCTGTTCATCGGAGGTGGAAACTGGTTTCTGGATCACAGCGCCCGGGCTGCCGGTGCGGTACTGGGCGGTGTGGACTACTGCATACTAATAATACTTGCTTTTTTCCTGCCGCGTGGACGGCGCGCGCCAGGGGTGAGGAAGGTTGACCTGGGCTCACCAAGCATAACCCAAGTCTGCCCGACCGCGGAGGATGGGGTCAAGCGCAAGCGGCCGGTCGGTGGCAGGTGGGCCGGCCGCGTGCCCCGGCCCTTGGGCGGTGCCGGGGTGCGGGAGAATCGCTCAATATTTGAGACGTGAAACCCTTCCTTGTTTCGCCCGCCGCCGCGACTTGTCCCTGCGCTGCGGGTCCCGGATGTCGAAACAGACCAGTTTCGCCTGGTGGCGCAGGTAGAGCCGTCCGTCCAGGATGACGGGATGGGCCCAAACGTCGTTGCGGCGTTCGCGGGCGAACTCGAAGCGGCTGACGATTTCCCAACGGCCAGGGTTGGGCTTCACCAGGGCCATGGTGCCGGACTGGCTCAGGACGTAGAGCCGGCGGTCGGCATGGAGCACGGAGCCCATTACCAGTTCCTTGTCGCGATACGGCACGCTGCCGTCCCGGAGGTCCACCGCGCCCCAGCCGTTGAAGTCCCGATACCAGGAGCCGTAAAGAAATCCGTCCACCTCGACCACGCCGCCGTGGCAGGTATCCAGCGTGGTGGTCCAGCGCGGTTTCACCCCCACTCGCCCGCCCTCCGGAACCCATTCCAGCCACCGGCCGCCTCCGCCATCGGGGGCGGTGACGAATACGCCGTTCCCACACAGGACCGGGGAGCTGGCAATGACTTCATAGCGGGTGGGCATCTCGAATTGCCACTCGCGTTCGCCGGTCTCCGCGTTCACGCCGAAGAAGTGGCGGGCGGTGACGCCCACAATTTGCTGCCGGCCGTTCACTTCGATCAGGATGGGCGACGCGTAAGCGGGGCCTTCGATGCGGTCCCGCCCGCCTTCGCCGCTGTTCGTGAGCGGGAGCGGCTCACTTTGCCAGGCCGTGTCGCCCGTGCGCTTGTCCAAGGCCGCCATGGAGGCTTTGCGGCCGCCGGGGGTCACGATGACGCGCGGGCCGGCGACCAACAGACACTCCGCCATGCCCCAGGTGGGCACGCGGCTCTCGAAGTCTCTCACCACCTCGCGCGCCCAGATGGGCCGCCCGTCCCGGGCGTCGAAACAGGCCACGCGTCCGTGCCCGTTCAGGTGATAGATCCGGCCTTCGGAATAGGTGCAGCTCGCGCGCGCCCCCGGGTAAGGATTCTTCCAACTGGCGCCGTTGGTGGCCTTCCAGACCAGCCGGCCCTGCAAATCCAGGGCGAAAATGTGCAGCTCATCCCCCACGTCGCCCGTGAGGTAAACAGTTTGGCCCACGATGATCGGCGAGGAATAGCCCGCCCCGAGGTTCGTCGCGGTCCACAGCACTTTGGGGCCGCCTTCGGGCCAGGACTGCAGCAGGCCGGTTTCTGGCGAAACCCCGTTGCGACACGGACCGCGGAACTGGGGCCAGCCAGGCTCAGGCGACTTGACCCACTGGGCCGCCGACGCCACGGTGGCCATGCCGAACACCACGCAGAACCCGAGCCGCTTCATCGTCCAGTCACGCATTGCCTTGGTTCTCGGCGCCGGTTCCGGGCAGGCAGGTTCGGCGCGGGTCTCCGGGGTTCTCGAAGGCGGAGCGAGGGTTGGGGTCGGAACGTCGCGCACAGGGGATCAGCGGGGTGGGGCGGATTTCGGTCTGCGGGCGTACAGCTCGATGCGGTCGGGCAGGTCGCCAAAGTCGTAGAACTGATGCTCGATCTCTTCGCCGCGCACAATCACCACGCGCAGGCCGGACTTGGAATCCTTCCCGAGCGGTTTGCCGACCGGACCGGTGGTGACGACCTCCAGCCCGCCGTCGGTCGCGACGGCGTTGCGATGGTAATGGCCGCAGAAAACAAATCTCACCCCGGCCGACCGGAGCAGCGGCAGATATTTGTTCCGGCTCTCCAGCGGCAGGTTGAAATATTCGTCCGGTTCATCGGCGGATTTGAGGAACCACGAGTGGTGCTGGAACAGGACCAGGGGCCGCGCGTTGCGCTTGGTGAGGCGCTCGAGTTCGGTGCGGAGCCAGTGCTCTTGCGCGGCACAAAGGTCCGGCGCCTTTTGCGGCGAGTGAATCAGGCCGGAGTTCAGGACCACGCCGGCGAAATCCCCGTGCTGAAAGGTGTAGGAGTCGCGGCCAAACGCGTTGGTATAAGCGGCGACCGATTGCGGCGTGGGGACGCTGCCGAGGTCGTGGTTGCCCGCGACATGATAAACCGGGATGCCGGCGTCCACCCGGCCCATAATCCGCTTGTATTCGGCAATCTGGGCCGCGTCCCCCGGTTGGTTGACCAGGTCGCCGGTGACGACCACGAAGGCGGGCCGCAGGCGGTTCACAGTGGCGACCGCGAATTCAAGATTGGCGGTTTCCTGAGCGAAGTTTGCGTTCGTGGCGAACATGCCGAGCTGGGGGTCGGTGAGCTGGATGAAGAAGAACGGCTCGGCAGCGAAACCCGAAAGGCATCCCAGCCCCAACAGGGCACCGGTCAGGCGCGCCTGGCCGGCGAGCCAAAGCTTGCGGAACAGCAGGCTCATCATTTCCTGGGCTTGCGAGCGTTCTTACGACCGGGTCACGCCGCACTCGAACGTGAACCACTCGGGCTTGAGGCCGGCGAGCGGGCCCCGGAGTTTTTCAAGGTCGGCGGCCGAGCCGTGGACTTCGACCCGGAGGACATCCACAAGTTTCAGAAATTCGGCCAGGATGGGGCCCACGTTCTGGAGGTGATCGAGCAAACCTTGGGCGCCGCGGTAGGCTTCCCGGCAGAAGATCAGATCGCCGTTGAGGGTGAAGTCGTAGTAGAGGTTGCCGGATTCGCGGGCGGTGGCGGCCACGAACCGGGGGAGGGCGGCCCGGGCCTCGGCCAGCTTGCCGGGTTTGACTTTGAAGTAGGGATGAATGCTGACAACGTCCGACGGGTTCATCATACCTCCCAAGCTTCGGGGGGACGGTTGGGCAAGGCAAGCGCGATTTCCTCCGCCCGGAATTGCTCGGCCCGCAAGCGGCGGCTGGGCCCGGCCGCGTGCCCGCTTCTTACGGAGGTCAGGGACCAGGTGGAACAGGTCCCTGCCGAATCCGGGTCGCCAGCCAATCCCGGTCTCCACCCGAGTGATGCGGAGGCGAGGCCGGAGAGTTGACGGCGGGCTTGATTGTCGTGCAGATTGCCGTGGCAATCGCCCATGACTACAACGTTTGAGACGTCTTCTCCCCATGCCTAGTGTCCGCTTTCTGCTCCTGTTCGGTTTGCTGGCATCGCCCGTGCCGGCCGGCCAGTTGCTTCCCATGGCTTCGGAAGAACAAACCGCCTTTGTGCGACGGGTCATCGCGTTGCCCCGCGAGATCACGTTCACGAACCTGGTGCGAGTGAAACGCCCGGAAGTTGTCGTGCGCGCCGAGCTGCCGGATTCGCCGGTGGCGGCGCAGGCGCGGCTGGAGCTGGTGGAGCGGCTGGGTCTGACCCAGCCGGCGGGCGCGGACGGGGGATTTGAAATCCGGCTGCAAGTGGGCGGGGAGGCCAGCGTTCCGTTGCGCGGTCTCAAGAACGCGAATCAGGCCTGCCGGATCGTGCCGCGCGGGGCGGGCCGCGGTCTGGACCTTGTGGCCTTGGAACCGGTGGGACTGCTCTACGGGGTGAGGACCTTGGGCCAACTGGTCCGGACGCAGGGTGACGCGCTGGAAATCCCGCTGGTGACGATGACGGATTGGCCGGAACTGGCCGACCGCGGCCTGTGGGGCGTGGACGCGTTCAACTGCCTGCCGTGGCTGGCAGAGCGGAAAATCAATTACGTGGAACAAATTGCCGCGGTGCAGGTGGACCCGGCGACCCGGCGCGCCACGGCCCGGCCCAAGCCGGGTCATGAGCCGCTGCTCGAGCTGGGGCCGAAGCTGGGCATTCAATTTGTGCCGGTGGTGCTGCACCTGGAACAGTTGGAGAACAAGGGCGTGTTTGAAGCCTATCCGAACCTGCGGGGCAAAGGGGTTGGCCGACCCGGTGTGGTGTGTTATTCGCAGCCACAATTCGCCGAGGTGCTGGCGGATTGGCTGGTCGAGCTGTCGCGTCTGCCGCACGTGCGCGAGGTGGACGTCTGGCTGGCGGAGAATCTCGGCGGCCAGGGCGGCTGCCGGTGCGACGACTGCCGGAAAGTGGACCGTTCGGTGTTGGAATTGCGAACGGTGCTGCGCGCCTGGAAGCTGGCGCAAGGCCGGGCCGGGGCCCTTGGGCTGCGCGTGTTGACCAGCGAGGAGACCTATCGCAGCCACCCGCTGCTGCTGCCGGAAATCCCGCCCGAGGTCAAACTCTGGTACTACCACAGCCTGTTGACCTACACGGCGCGGAAGGAACCGATGATTCGCGGCGAGATCGCCCGGCTGGCGCAGGGCCAGTGGGTGGGGGTTTGCCCCAGTGTGGTCGCTTACGTTGGCTTTCCCCAACCCTTCAGCAGCGCCCCGTTCATGCACTATCGGATGCGCGAGTTCGCCGACAAGAAGCTGCAGGGAATCCTCGGCTATCCCTCGCCGCGCGTCGCGCTGGCGCGCTTCAACCTCGAAGCGATGGCCGAGTGGGCCTGGAACCCCAACGGACGCTCCCCGCGCGAATTCGCCCTGTCATTTGCCGCGCGAAACGGCTTGCCGCCCGAAACCTTCGCGGATTGGGCCGAGCGGCACGGCGCGGTGTCCTGGGACGTCTATGGGTCGGACTGGCCCGGCGGGGAACAACGCCGGCAGCCCGGACCCGTTGCCGAGCTGCTGTTGGCCGGGAAGCTGCCGCCGTTCGGCGAAGTGAAGTGGGGTCTCTACGGCTGCCCCTGGGGCCAGATCAAGTCCGCCGAGCAACTCGAACAGGATGTCCAGGCTTCCGCCCAGGCCCTCCCGCTCGCCCGCCAGCTTGGCTCGGAGGAATTCCTGCAGGAAACGCTCGTGGTGGACGGTTACATCCAATCGCTGCACGCCTTGAGCAACCTGCGCAAGCTCGTCAAGAGCGGAACCGTGGCGGCCGCCCAAAAGGAGGCGGCGCGAAAAGAATTTGCGCGCTACACCGCCGCGTTGCAGCAAGCCGGTGCGGCGCTCGTCGCCTGGGAGCGGGCGGTGACCGGCGCCGAGGCGCCCTCGCTGGTCCGCAAGCCCGTCGAGAAGCTCGAGGAAATGATCCGGGAGATGGACAAAACCGCCGCCGCAGCCTTGAAGTAACAGGCTGCAGCGCAGTCCAAATGGGGGCTGGGACGTCTCGTCCCAGGAGGATCGGGGCTGGGACGTCTCGTCCCAGGAAGTTCTAGGTTGGGAGGGGGGGCCGCGGCGACAAGACGTCGCCCCCCCCGAGGGGGTGGAACTGACCGCGGATGGCACGATAGGAAAGAGCGGGAGAGCATGGCGGCAAGGAGGGTGGTGTCCGGCCCAAGCGACTTTGCCCGCCCTGTGCGGCGTCTCGCTCATCCGCGAAATCCGCGAAATCCGCGGTCCCTTCTTTGCTGGTCACGCGTAGGGCGTTCTTGTTGGGCTCCGCGCGCCGCAGCTCAGCCTTCAGGCTTCGCGGCAGGGAGCGGGGGCCCGCAGAGCACGCAGAAGGACGCAGAAATGGGCGGGGCCCGGGCTGCGGCTCGGCCCGCACAGACTCCGCTCCGAGGGAGGCTCCCTGGATGGGCTTTCTTTCGTCGCCGTGGTATCGCGGAGACTCACGGGTTGCGGAGTCTCGGGGGTGCCACCACCCCCAACCCCCTCCGCAGGCGGAGGGGGCTGGACGTTTTGGGGACGGGGGACCGGGGGTGGCGGCCTGACGGCCTTACCCCCGGCTACTGTCTGAAACCCTTTCAGGGTTTTGAAGACGGGTTGGGGAAGCGCAGGGGAAGTGCCGGACTGATGACGGGCGTTGCGAGCACGTGGGAGGTGTGGAGACGAGACGTCGCCTCCCCCGAAGGAGTTGAGAGTCTGGATGGGGGCTGGGACGTCTCGTCCCAGGGGGTGTTGG
Source organism: Verrucomicrobiota bacterium (assembly GCA_029974925.1). Taxonomy (GTDB): domain Bacteria; phylum Verrucomicrobiota; class Verrucomicrobiia; order Limisphaerales; family UBA8199; genus JARKQH01. The sequence goes on along the minus strand of JARKQH010000114.1, from coordinate 180 downwards.
TTTCGAAGACGTGGGAGTGTGGAGACGAGACGTCTCCACCCCCGAAGTAATTGAGGGTCTGAATGGGGGCTGGGACGTCTCGTCCCAGAGGGTGTTGGTTTCGAAGGCGCGGGAGGTGTGGAGACGGGATGTCTCCAACCCTGAAGTAATTGAGGGTCTGGATGGGGGCTGGGACGTCTC
>JARKQH010000101.1 GCA_029974925.1 Verrucomicrobiota bacterium | reverse complement strand
CCCGCCACCCCCCGTTTCGTTGGGAAATCCCAGTTGCCGCCAGGCTTCGAACAAGACCAGCGCCACACAGTTGGAGAGATTCAAGGACCGGGACGCCGGGTTGGCCATGGGGATTCTCAGCCAGAAGTCGCGATTGGCGTCAAGGAGGCGGCGAGGCAGGCCGGCCGTTTCACGCCCAAACACAAGATAATCCTCGGGAGCATAGGCAACCTCGGAATAGCGGCGGGGGCCGTTGGACTCGATGAACCAGAGGCGGGCGTGGGACGAAAGGCTGGAGCGGAACTCCAGCCAACTCCGCCACCGGTGCCAGGAAACCTGGTTCCAATAGTCCATGCCGGCGCGCTTCAACTGGGCATCGTCCAGGTTGAACCCAAGCGGCTCCACCAGGTGCAGCGTCGTGCGTGTGGCCGCGCAGAGGCGGGCGATATTGCCGGTGTTGGGGGGAATCTCGGGTTCGACCAGAACAACGTGCATGTGCTCGCGTGTGAATTCAGCCGGCAGGGGGCGCGCTCGCCGCCTCGGGAGTCACCCGTGCCGCGGCGCGCTTCGAGTAAAAGACTTTCCACAAAACCAGGCCGTGAGCGGGCGCGGTCATGCCGGCCACCCGCCGGTCCCGCTTCTCAAGCATCGCGCGCATTTCCGACGCCGGGAATTTCCCGAGTCCCACCTGAACCAGCGTGCCGACGATGCCGCGGCACATCTTGTAAAGGAAGCCGTCGCCTTCGATGATAACGGTGATCAAGGGTCCGCGCCTCCTGACTTCGCACCGAGTCAGGTGGCGGACGGTGGACTGCCGGGCATAGCCGGGGTTGGCGGTGAAAGACCTGAAATCGTGGCGTCCAACACAGGCGGCGGCGGCGGCGCGCATGGCGCGGAGGTCGAGAGGACGGGGTACATGCCAGGCGATGTGCCGGAGGAGGGGATTCATCGCCGCATGATTCCAGATCGAATAGCGGTATTGTTTTCCCGTGGCTGCAAAGCGGGCATGAAAATCGGGCCGCGCTCGAGCTGCGCCCAGCACGCGGATGTCCTCGGGCAGCCAGGCGTTGATCGCGAGCGCCAGTTTCCGGGGCGTCAGGGTCCACTCGGACTTGGGCACCTCAAAATGGGCGACCATTCCGAGGGCGTGGACTCCGGTGTCGGTGCGGCTCGAGCTGTGGAGTCGGGGGTGGCTCGGAAAAAGGCGGGCAAGAGCCTCCTCAACTTTTTGCTGAACGCCCGTGCCGATCTTCTGCACCTGCCAGCCTTCGTAGCGGGTCCCTTCGTACGCAATGGTGAGCTTGAGTTTGACCACGGCGGGGACCTCAGGCGGCGAGGCTGTCGAGGTAGCTTTGGAGGAGGAGGGCCGCCGCCATCTTGTCCACCTTCTCCTTGCGCTGGTCGCGCCGGACGTTGCCCTGGAGGAGGAAACGGTTTGCCAAGGCCGAGGTCAGACGCTCGTCCCAGGTCTTGATGGGCACGGCTACTGCCGCTTTCAACGCGGCCACAAATTCCTGAACCTTCAGCGCCGCGGGACCGTAGCTGCCGTCCATGTTGCGCGGCATGCCGACCAACACCAGTTCGACTTCCTTTTCCCGCAGCAAATTCTTGAGCCGTTCGAGGAAGGCGGCGAATGGTTCGGCGGGGATGTATTCGAGCGGCTGCGCGATCATCTTCATTTCGTCGCTGATGGCGACGCCGATTCGCTTGGTGCCATGATCCAGGGCCAGAATTCTCATAGGGGTTGGGGAGGCTGCAATTCTCAGGTGTCCAAAACCCGTGGCGTTCTCAAGCGGCTAAAGGGTCTTGAGCACACGGGCGGCGGCCCGCACCGTTTTCTCAATATCCTGCTCGGAATGGGCGGTGGAGAGAAAGCCCGCCTCGAATTGGGAGGGCGCCAGGTAAACGCCTTGTTCGAGCATGCCATGAAAGTAGCGTTTGAATCGCTCGCGGTCGCTGGTCATGGCATCGCCCAGGTTCCACACGGGCTGGGCGGTGAAGTACGCGCAAAACATCGAGCCACACCGATTAAAACGAACCGGAATCCCGGCAGCCTCCGCGGCTTCCTTCAGGCCCGCCTCGAGCGCGGCGCCCAGGCTTTCCAGCCGCGCGTAAGCGTCTCCCTTGCCGAGCTCCTCGAGGGCGGCGATGCCGGCCGCCATCGCCACGGGGTTTCCGCTCAGGGTGCCGGCCTGATAGACCGGCCCCAGCGGCGCCAGACAATCCATGATCTCCGCCCGGCCGCCAAACGCCCCAACCGGCAGGCCGCCGCCAATCACTTTGCCAAAACAACTCAGGTCCGGCTGGATGCCAAACCGTTCCTGCGCCCCGCCCCGGGCCAGCCGGAAGCCGGTCATCACTTCATCAAAAATCAACAGCGCCCCATGGGCGTTGGTGATTTCACGCAACGCCTCCAGATAACCCGGTTTGGGAAGATAAAGCCCCGCGTTGCCGGGAACGGGTTCGAGAATGATGCCGGCAATCTGCCCGGGGTTGGCGGCAAACGCGGCGCGGACCGCCTCCGTGTCGTTATAGGGCAGGACGATGGTGTGCTGCGTGAAACTGGCCGGCACCCCGGCGCTGTCCGGATGGCCAAAGGTGAGCGCGCCCGATCCGGCCCGGACCAGCAGCGAGTCGGCATGGCCGTGATAACAGCCGTCAAATTTGATGATCTTGTCGCGCCGGGTAAACCCTCGAGCCAGTCGGATGGCGGACATGGTGGCTTCCGTGCCGGAGTTGCACAGGCGAACCTTCCGCACGCTGGGGACGCGCTCACAGATGAGCTTCGCCATCGTTACCTCGAGGGGATTGGGAATGCCGAAACTGGTGCCGTTCTCGGCGGCGGTCTGCACCGCCTTGATGATCGCCGGATGCGCGTGCCCCAGAATGGCGGGTCCCCATGTGCCCACGTAATCCACATATTCGTTCCCATCCACATCCCAGACGTGCGCTCCGCGCGCCCGGTTGACGAAAAACGGCCGGCCGCCCACCGCCCGGAATGCCCGGACGGGCGAGTTGACTCCGCCCGGAATGTAGTTCAGGGCCTCGGCAAACAACGCATCGGATTGGGTCCGCGAGATCATGCCATGAAATTACCGCCTGCCCCGCCGAACGCACGCGCAAAGTTCACGCACTGTTTCTCCGCCAAAGCCCGGAAAGGGGGCGGGACGGTCAGAATTGGCGGGGGCGCTGGACTCCGTCCTGCAAGGACATCAGACACACCCCGGCCCCAAGGGAAAGCGACTGGATGCAAACGTGACTTGCAACTTGGGCGTGCAAATCCCAACCTGCCTTCATGATGAAGCAGCGCGTGAAATCGTCCGTCATGGGTTTGGTCCTGTCGGGGGCGGTGTTTGTTCTCGCCTGGCCGGGCCAGACTGGTGAAAGTGGGCAACCGACCAGTTCAGCCGTTCCGGGCCAGCAACTTGCGGGTTCCCCGGCGGCACCGGAAGCGGATCAGCCGCCGCGCAGGACCGTGGGATTCGGTGGCCCCATTGAACTGAAACCGGACGACAAACCGGCATTCGACGATCCGCCTGCCGGCTTCGACCGAAGGCGCGAGGATATTCCGCGGGGCAAACTGGAAATGATCGAATATGAATCCAAGACGGTGGGCGCCAAGCGGAGGATGCAGGTTTATACTCCGCCCGGCTATTCGAAGGAGAGGAAATATCCCGTGCTCTATCTCTTGCACGGCATCGGCGGCGATGAAACGGAATGGGAGCGGTTTGCCCGGCCCGATGTCCTTCTGGACAATCTGATCGCCGACGGCAAGGCGGTGCCGATGATCATCGTCATGCCCAACGGCCGGGCGCAGAAGAACGACCGGGCGGAAGGGAACATCTTTGCGGCGGCGCCGGCTTTTGCCGCGTTCGAGCGGGATTTGCTTGAGGACGTGATTCCGGCGATCGAGTCGAAATATTCGGTGCAAGCGGACCGCGAACACCGGGCGTTGGCCGGTTTGTCCATGGGGGGCGGCCAGGCGCTGAACTTCGGTTTGGGGCACCTCGACACCTTTGCGTGGGTGGGCGGGTTTTCCTCGGCGCCCAACACCAAGCCGCCCGGACAATTGGTGCCCGATGCGGCGGAGGCGGCTCAAAAACTGAAGCTGTTATGGCTGTCCTGCGGCAACAAGGACGGTTTGATCCGGATCAGCCAGGGACTCCACGCCTTTCTCAAAGAGAAGCAGGTGCCGCATGTTTGGCACGTGGACGGCAACGGTCACGACGCAACCCATTGGAAGAACAACCTCTGGCTGTTTGCGCAACGCCTTTTCAAGTAAGCATCGCAGGCCCCGATGAAGCCGTTCCTCCGGAAGCTCGCCCTGGCTTGCGCCGCGGCTCTTTTGGGTCTGGCGGCCCTCCGGGCTGAAAACGCCCGCAATCCCATACTCTACGCGGATGTTCCGGACCTCGCGATGATTCGAGTGGGCGACACTTACTACCTGAGCAGCACCACCATGCACCTCAGCCCGGGACTGCCCATCCTGAAGTCGAAGGACCTGGTGAACTGGGAGATTGTCAATTATGCCTACGACGTGCTTGACGAGGGGGACGAGTTGAGCCTCAGGAATGGCAAGAGCACTTATGGACGCGGGTCGTGGGCCAGCAGTCTGCGTTATCACAAGGGGACCTACTACGTGACCACCTTCGCCCAAACCACCGGGAAGACTTACGTTTATACCACCCGGGACATCGAGAAAGGCCCGTGGAAGGTTTCGTCGTTCAGGCCGATGCTGCATGATCACTCCCTGTTCTTTGATGATGACGGCCGGGTTTACATGCTGTATGGCGGCGGCAACCTGCGCCTGATCGAATTGAACGAGGATGTGTCGGGCCTCAAGCCCGGCGGGTTCAACGCGGTGGTCATCTCCAACGCCAGCGCCGTGGCCGGCGCCAACATCGGACTTCCAGCCGAGGGCTCGCAGCTCCTCAAAGTCAACGGCAAGTATTACCTGTTCAACATCGTTTGGCCGCGCGGCGGCATGCGCACGGTACTGGTGCATCGGGCGGACCAAATCACGGGGCCGTATGAAGGCCGGGTGGCGTTGCAGGACAAGGGCGTTGCGCAGGGCAGCCTGATTGAAACGCCTCAGGGCAAATGGTACGCCTATCTGTTCCGGGATTTCGGCGCGGTGGGGCGCGTGCCCTACCTTGTGCCCGTGAAGTGGGAAAAGGGCTGGCCCGTCCTGGGCGAGGACGGCAAAGTGCCGGACGAGTTGGACCTGCCGGCCAGCCGGGGACTCATTCCCGGGCTCGTGGCTTCGGATGAATTCGAGCGCAAACCGGGTGAACGGGCCCTGCCGTTGGTCTGGCAGTGGAATCACAATCCTGACAACACGCTCTGGTCGCTGACCGCGCGGCCGGGTTTCCTGCGCCTCACCACCGGCCGGGTGGACAACGATTTCCTCTCGGCGCGGAATACTCTGACGCAGCGCACCTTTGGACCGGAATCCGCGGCGATGACTGCATTGGATTTAAGCCAACTGAGAGACGGCGATGTGGCTGGCCTGGCCCTGTTGCAGAAGAACTACGGATTGGTGGGGGTGAAGGCTGAGGGGGGAACGAATTGGGTGGTCATGGTGAACGCGGGCTCGGGGCGGCCACTCGAGGTGGAGCGCGTTGCCTTGGGCCAGAAGACAGTGTTCCTGAAGGCCGAGTGCGATTTCAGGAATCGCGCCGACACGGCGCGTTTCTTCTTCAGCCTCGATGGCGAAACCTGGACGGCCATTGGCAATGAGTTGAAGATGAGCTATACCATTCCTCACTTCATGGGCTACCGGTTTGGCCTGTTTTACTACGCCACAAGAACCCCGGGCGGCTTCGCAGACTTCGATTTCTTTCGCATCAGCGAGCCCGTTGCCGCCAAACCGGCCAAACCCCAGGGGCGCCTCAGTCATCGAACATGAACCAAAACGGACTCCGGCTGCGAGTCCCGTCATTCACAGTGCCCCCGAGCAGTCTCTTTGATTTTTGGGGGGTGACTTCGCAGAGAGGAGCGGGGGAAGCAAATCATGGCGCTTCGATCAGGTTCCGCATGCAGTGCTTTGCCTGGACACCGTAGTCCGCGCACAGGGCGAGAAACGGTTGCACCACCACCTGCCCGGCCAATGGTGTCGGCAAACGCCAGGACCCGCTGTGAAAAGGCGGGCGCCCCGGCGCAGCCAGTTTCTCAAACACGAGGCGAAGCCGGCCCATGACGGGGTCAAGAGGCCGGCCCCGCGGTTGGACGATTTTCACCGTGGAGTAAACCACATGACGCACCGCCATGTCTTTGGCGAAGCGGACCAATTGCTCGAGGTCGTGGAGCGTCTGCGCTTCGGCAAGGCCGAAGTGGTTCAAGGCCAATCCGCCGGGTAATGGCGAACGTGGGAAAAGCGGGTCAATGCGAAGAACCACGGGGATGCCGGCAGCGCGCAAGCGCCGGATTCCTTCCCGGCGTTCTTCAGGCGTGGGAGCGCACGGATCATACACGGAGGCTGGCTCCTGCCGCCAGAAGGCCAGGCTCACCTCGACGCAAAAGGGGGGAATGCCGCTCGCAGAGAACTCGGCGTGGCGCGGATGGCCTGCAGGAAGGATTGTCAGCGCCTTGAATAGCTCGAGGCAGCCCCTGGTTGCCGCCCCCAGAGGATTTTTGGTGAGAACCGTCACCGTTGAGAAGCGATGCCGCGTCTCGAGAATTTTCTCCAGAGCCAGACGCGCGTGTCCATGGCGGGCTTCGAGCGGTTGGAAGGGATCGGTGCTGTTGGACAGGTGAACCGGGGCAGGGGGAACATTAAACCGTTCCAGGTCTTCCAAGTCTTTCCTCAAGAGCCGCTCGAAATCCCGCTTGGGCGCGGGCCGCTCGGGCGAATAAGCCGCGGCATAACAATACAGGCAGCGATGTCCGCAGCCGGCGTAAACGTTGAGGCAGTAACGGTGTCCGCTGGGGAAGACCTTCTGGGAGGCGAAGGGACAGTACCACTTGATCAGGCGTGGCCGGGTGGGGGCGAGGCGAGGTTTTCGGGAATGCGTCGGGAGGAAGTACTGAAAAAGGGCCTTCCGCGATGCAGAATCGCACGCCTCGAAGACCGGCTTGAATTTTTCGTCAATCCGGCCTGTCCGAGCATCCGGCTCATCCCTGTTTGCGTCCATAATCTGTGCTGGCGGGCTCTTAATTGTCGCCACCCATGAAAGGCAGCTCCGCGTCTGGTTCGCCAAGCCCCCGGCGGGGGCGGGTTTACTGAACAGCCGCCATTCCACATTACCATGTCGGCGTTCCTCTGGGCCACCGTCTCTTTTGGCTCTTGGGGCTCGCGGCTTGCGTTTTGGCCGTGGCTCGGCCACTGTTTTCGGGTCGTGGCGGCCGGATGTTGGCGCGCCGGGCATGCGCATGTTGAATCGGCTGACAATTTCAGAATTGGTGACACGGCTCGCCAGCCGCGAGGTTTCTTCGCGAGCGGCCACTCAGGCGTGCCTGGACCAGATCGAACGGCTGGACGGCCGGCTCCATGCCTTCATCAGCCTGGATGCGGACCACGCCCTGGCCCAAGCCGACGCGGCCGACCGCGCGTTGGCCTTGGGAGCCACCCACGCCCGGCAGCCGCTGCTGGGCGTGCCCATCGGCATCAAGGACGTGATTGCCGTGAAAGGCCAGCCACTCAACTGCGCCTCGAAGATTCTTGGCCGCTACGTTTCTCCCTATAACGCCACGGTCATCAACAAGCTCCAGGCGGCGGGCGCGGTCGTCTTCGGACGGCTGAACATGGACGAGTTTGCCATGGGCAGTTCGACGGAGAACTCGGCGTTTGGGGTCACGCGCAACCCGTGGGACCTGTCCCGGATTCCGGGAGGGTCTTCCGGCGGTTCCGGGGCGGCGGTGGTGGCCGACGAATGTATCGCGGCGCTGGGATCCGACACCGGCGGTTCGATTCGCCAGCCGGCGGCGTTGTGCGGGTGTGTGGGGCTGAAGCCTTCGTATGGGCGCGTGTCGCGATACGGGCTGGTGGCCTATGCCTCCTCGCTGGACCAGATTGGCTGCTTCAGCAAGGACGTGCGTGACGCGGCCATTTTGCTCGAAATTCTCAGCGGCGTGGACCCTGCCGACTCGACCAGCGTGCCTCAGCCGGTTCCCCATTACGCCGCCAGCCTGACAGGCGACGTGAAAGGTTTGAGGCTGGGTTTGGCGAAGGAATACATGGTGGGCGGGCTGGATGCCGAGATCAAAGCAGCCATTGACGCCGCGGTGGCCCAGTTCGAGAAGCTGGGGGCCCGCGTGACGGAGGTGTCGCTGCCCCACACCGATTACGCCATCGCGACCTACTATATCATTGCCACGGCGGAGGCCAGCGCCAACCTCGCCCGCTTTGATGGCATCCGTTACGGCCTGCGGGTGGAGGGCGCCGACCCGATCGAGCTTTACAGCAAAACGCGGGGGGCGGGTTTTGGTCCCGAGGTCAAACGACGGATCATCCTGGGCACCTACGTGCTCAGCAGCGGTTACTACGACGCCTACTACCTGCGGGCGCAGAAGGTGAGGACATTGATCCGCCGGGACTTTCTGAAGGCGTTCGAGCAGGTGGACGCGATTCTCACTCCCACCACGCCAACCGCCGCTTTCAAGATTGGCGAAAAAGCCGATGATCCCCTGCAGATGTATTTGTCGGACATCTTCACCATCTCGGCCAACCTGGCCGGGATTTGCGGCATTAGTGTGCCGTGCGGCTTCACGCGCGAGCCCAAGCTGCCCCTCGGCTTGCAGTTGTTGGGCAAACCGTTTGGCGAAGAAACCATTTTGCGCCTCGCCCACGCCTACGAGCAATCCACTCCCTGGCACAAGGAAAAGCCCCCGCTCGCAGCCCTGGCCGGCTGACCAGCGAGCCTGGACCTGAAGGGCAGCCTCAGGCTCGGGGTGGCATCGCCACCGGCGAGTCGGCCGAGGGCATGGGTGGGTAGTCGGGCAGTGCCAGCCGCGGCACCAGCTCGGCAATTTCCACGGCTTTGCCTGTGACCATGGACTTGTTGGCCGCGATGCCGGTGAGGATGGAGTAGGCGCCCGCCCGTTGGTCTGCGGCGCGCAGGTACTTGTCGGCGGGTTTCTCCGGCAGAAAGAGATCATCCAGCAACAGGGCGTCGCCGCCGCCGTGGCCGCCTTTGGCTTCCCAGATGGGCACCTGATACGCGGGCGCGCGGAAGGGGTAGATGCGGATGGTGGTTCCCTCTTTCTTGAGGGCGCCCGGGACCGAGCCGTCACCGTTAATGTAAACGTTTTCCTCCATGGTGTGCTCGATGCGCCCCTGGGTACCATTGAAGGCGATGCGGTAGCCCTCCCAGGCGTTAAACGCATTCAGGGAGTAAGCCAGGGTGACGCCGGTGTTGTACCGGACCAGCACGTTCATCGTGTCTTCGATGTCTATGTCGGGCCGGAACACGCAGCGGTCGCGGTAATAACCGTCGTACTGCTCCTGGTCCAGGTAAAGCTCCTTGAGGGAGCCGCTCCGCGAAAGGTCAAGGTGGAAGGTGCATTGGGCTTTTTCGGGGCAGGTGAGGCAGCGTTCGTGGTGGCTTTGCAGCCCCAGGCGTCGGGCCATTTTGGGGGTGTAGAACTCGCGCTTGCCTGTGGCCATGACTGAAACCGGCACGGCGGAGAGCCACCAGTTGACGAGGTCGAAGTGGTGCGTGGCCTTGTGGACCATCAGGCCGCCCGAGTTGGCCTTGTGGCTGTGCCACCGGCGGAAGTAGTCCGCGCCGTGATGGGTGTCGAGCAGCCAGTGAAAGTCAACCGAAAGCACTTCGCCGATGATGCCGCTCATCAACAGGTCCTTCACCTGGGTGCGGGGAGGCGAGTACCGATAATTGAACGTGACCGTGCAGCGCCGTCCCGTCCGGCGCTGGGCCTCGAGGATGGCCCGGCATTTCTTCTCGTCCGTGGTGAGAGGTTTCTCGGTCATGACGTCGCAGCCCAACTGCATGGCCCGCACGATGTAATCGCTGTGCGCCGCGTCCTTGGTGGTGACAATCACCACGTCGGGGCGGGTGTCGCGGACCATGCGATCGAAGTCGCGCGCCAGGAAAACGGGCACGTCCGCGGACGCCACGCGGCGGGCATGCTCGCGGGCCAGGTTCAGTCGTCCCTGGTTGAGGTCGCAAAAACCAACCAGCTCCGCATACGGGGCGTAAGTCTTGAGGATGGCGTCGCGGTACATCTGCGAGCGGGAGCCGACGCCGACAATCGCGTAGCGCCGCTTGCGGCCGCTGGAAGCGCTGGCGGCGGGGGCGCCTGGCGCGAGCGAAGTCCCTGTCATCAAGCCGGCGCTGGCGAGGGCGGTGGTAGCAATGAATTCGCGGCGGGTCTGGCCGCTTGCCATGGAAATCGAATGGTTGTTCATAAGCGGTTGGACCGCGTCTCGCGGCCCGCAAGCCCAAACTAGCAATTCTCCGCGGCCCGCGCCAGAGGCCAGATGCGGTTTTCCGCGTGCCGGATTCAGCCTACGACTTCAGGCGCGCAAAGGCTTCCAGGGCGATCTCCCTCGCAATCGCGTGGCTGACAATCGGCTTGGGATAGCTCGCGCCGGGGCGGACGCCGGCGCGGTCCAGGATTTCCTTTGGCGCGGCATGGGGTTGGTGAATCCATCGGTCCGGCAAGGCCGCCAGTTCGGGCACCCATCTTCGTACATACATTCCCTGGGGATCGAACTTTTCCCCCTGCGCGGTGGGATTAAAGATGCGAAAGAAGGGCGCAGCGTCGGCGCCACAGCCGGCGGTCCATTGCCAGCCGAGCGAGTTCTGGGCGAGGTCCGCATCCACCAAGGTGTCCCAAAACCAGCGGGCGCCCTCCTGCCAGGGAAGGAGCAGGTCCTTGACCAGAAACGAAGCGACCACCATGCGGACCCGGTTGTGCATCCACCCGGTGGTCCAAAGCTCGCGCATTCCCGCGTCCACAATCGGGTAACCGGTCTGTCCCCGTTGCCAGGCCCGCAGGCCCTCGGGATTGTTGCGCCACGGGAAGCGGGAAAATTCCGGCCGCAGCGGCTCCCGGTCCGTATGGGGGAAATGGTAAATCAAGTGATGTGAGAACTCGCGCCAGCCCAGCTCGGCCACAAACTGGGAGTTTCTCCACGCCGCCCACACTCCTGCCGCTGTCCGCCCCTGCTCTGCCTTTTTGCGCAGGGCATGCCAGATTTGGCGAGGTGAAATTTCTCCGAAATGCAGATGGGGGGAGAGCCGGGATGTGCCTGGCAAATCCGGACGGTTTCGACCGTCAGCGTAGCCTGCGAAACCTTCTTTGAGAAATCGTTCCAACCGGGTTCGGGCGCCGGCGGGACCGGGTTGCCAGGTTTGGCGCAGGCCGCCGGCCCAGTCGGGGTGAGGCAGCAGCCGGAGTTGTTCCAAGGACGCGCTGGCGGGCCACCTGACAGGCGCCGTCAGGCGTTCGGGCGCGGGCAGCGGAACGGGCGGCGCGGGCAGGTTCAGGCAATGGCGCCAGAAAGGCGTGAAAACCTGAAAAGGCCTGCCGGATTTGTTTTGAACAGTCCAAGGCTCATAAAGGAGCGCGGCATTGAAGCTTTCCGCTTCGATCCCGGCTTCGCGCAAGGATTGCTTGATTTGGGCATCGCGTTCCCGCGCCACGGGTTCATAACGGCGATTCCAGTAAACCGCGCCACCACCGGATTCAGCGAGGACGTGGCGCAGCGTGTCCAGCGACGGCCCAATCCTGATGACGAGCCGCGAACCCACTTGCTCCAGATGCTGCTGGAGGGCGGCGAGGGAATGATGCAGCCACCACCGCGAGGCGGCGCCCGGCGGCCACGCGCCCTCTTCCTCCGGCGCCCAGATAAACAGGGGAACCACGGGTCCGCCGCGATCGAGGGCCGCCGCCAAGGCGGGATTGTCCTCCAGCCGCAGGTCCTGGCGGAACCAGACAATGGCCGGGGTGGAACTGCCGGGCGTTCGGGCCGGGCGTTCGGCGGAGCGGTGGGCTACAGGTCTTGTCTTATGCAATCCCTGCTATTCTAGTTCAGGTGGCGGCATG
>JARKQH010000066.1 GCA_029974925.1 Verrucomicrobiota bacterium | reverse complement strand
TGGGTTGCTCTTTGCGCCGGTTTGGCGCAGATCACGGTTGCCCAGCCCACCTCACCGCCCCCCGTTCGCGACCCCTTGATGTCTCTCATGATGTCCCAGCCGCGGCTTGAGCTGGGGCCTGTTCGCGCCACGGCGGCGTTTGATCCCCCGGTGGCGCGGCCGGGCATGGAATCGGTTTACCGAGTGACGTTTAACGCCTTGGAGGACATGATCAAGTGGCCGGGCGAAGTGCCCGCCCCGGCGGACCTGCCGCTGCGCGCCGGCGCCAAGGGCCAGATTCTGCAAATGACGGGCACCAACATGCAGCCCCGCACCACCTACAATTTTCGGGCTCGAGCGGAAAGCCCGGGACGATTCACCGTACCGGAATTCACCGTGCTGGTTTCGGGCCAGCCGGTGGTGGTGCCGGCGGCCAGCCTGGAAGTGATGCGGGACCCGCCCATACCCGTGACACCACCGCAAATGCTGATTCTCGAGCTGCCGGCGACCAACCTGTTTGTCGGGCAATCGGTGACGGCCCGGATCTTGTCTCCCGGCCTCCCCGGCGGCGTGGTGCAAGCGCTGGCGCAGGCGCAGATTAACGGACAAGGGTTGATCATGGACCAGAGCGCGTCCCGGCAGCGAATCGAAACCGTTATCCGGAACGGCACGGCCATCCCCACCTACATTTTTGAGACGCTGGTGACCCCCATCGCGGCCGGCAAGCTGTCGGTGTTTGCGCAAGGCTATAGTGTGGGCAATCGTTTCACCGGCACAATCATCATCCAGGGACCCGCCGTCATCCCGGGCGGGCTGCCGCAGTACACGCTGGTGGACTCCGACCCGGTGGAACTGGTGGTTCGGCCCTTGCCCTCCGAGGGCAAGCTGCCGGGTTTCACGGGGGCGGTTGGAAGCTTTACCCTCGAGCCGCCGCAACTTTCGAGCGGCCGCCTTCAGGTGGGCGAGCCGGTCCGATTGACAGTGCGTGTGCGCGGCAGCGGCAATCTGGCCCGGCTCGTGGCGCCGCCGGCGCCGCGCTCGAGCGAGTGGCAGGTGCTGGCGGCCAGTGGTGAAAGCATCCCCCCACAAGTGCGCCAAGCCCAAGGGTTTGCCGTCTTTCACTACACGCTGGTTCCGCTGGCTGAAGGCGAACGCTCCACGCCCCCCATCCCGTTCTGCTACTTCGATCCCGAGCGCGAGACTTACGTTGACCTCACGATTCCCTCGCTGCCAGTGGTCGTCGAGAGCGGGCGCATGGCCGCAGACCGGCGCCCGCTGGCACAGGCCCGGAAACTGGCTGCCAGGACGGAACAGGATGAGCTGGCGTTAAGCGGCCTGTCCGCGGCGCCTGGACCGGCGGCCCGTTCTCTGAAACCACTTCAGCAACGCGTCTGGTTCCCCTTGATGCACGTGGGACCGGGCATGGTCTTGCTGGGACTTTTTCTCTGGGACCGCCGCCGCCGGTACCTGGAGCAGAATCCGGCCATTGTGCTGCGCAGGCGGGCGCGAAGGGCGCTGCAGCGTCAGCGCCGGGCGCTGCGGCGGGCAGTGCGGAGCGGGGACGCGGGCCAATTCGCGGTGATCGGGGTCAGCGCGTTGAAAGTGGCCAGTGCGCCGCATTACCCGGCCGAGCCTCGGGCTTTGGTGGGAGCCGATATCCTGCCCCTGCTGCCAGAGGCGGATCGCGCCGGAGCGGCGGGGGAAGCGGTTCGACGGGTGTTTGCCGCCGCCGATGCGTTGGAATTCGGCCCCACCGCGCCGGCATGGGATTCGTTGCTTTCGCTGCACCCAGGTCTGGAGCGGGCGCTGGCCATCCTGGAGGCGAAACTATGAGCGTCCAGCCTCGGTCCCCGGAAACAGGCGGCACTTCCCCACGGCTGCGGTGGTGGAGGGGGATGGTTCTGGCCGTTTTGGCGGGGGCGGTTCTCGCCGCTGAGGCGCAAGCGGATGGCAACCTCTTTCAGGAGGGCGTGGCGGCCTATCGATCGGGCGATTACGCGCGGGCGGCAGACGCATTTGGCAAAGAAGCCGTTCTGAGACCGGCCTCAGGCACCCTCTTAAACCTGGGCAACGCAGAGTGGCAGCGCGGCCAGACGGGGCGGGCCATTCTGGCGTGGGAACGGGCGCGCTGGCTGGACCCGTTCAACAACCAGGCACGCAACAACCTGGCATTTGCGCGAAAAACCGCGCAATTGGAATCACCGCGGTTGACCTGGTTCGAGGTGGTTTCGACCTGGCTGCCAAACAGCGCCTGGGCGTGGATCGCGGCCTTGAGCTTGTGGACAGCCGTCGGCCTGGTCACGTTGCCGGGGATTTTGCGGGCGCCGAAGGCGGCCTGGCACCAGGCGGTCGCAGCCTGCGGGCTGGCTGTGTTTCTGCTGAGTTTGCCGGCTCATTTGGGCATCCACACACGGTCAAAGCTCGGGTTCATTCTGGAAAAAGACACGCCTTTGAGACTGACGCCCACCCAGGAAGCCCAATACGTCACGCGCCTGGCGGCGGGCGAGCCAGCGCGCTGGGTCCGGTACAGCCGCGGCTATGTGCTGGTCCGGACGAGCCGCGCGGCCGGCTGGGTGGAACAGGGCCAGCTCGGGTTGACGGTGCCATCAGACCGGTAACGACCCGACAAGATTTCCGTATTTCTTCCGGTTGCCGGAGGGGAGGTGACGCACGAAGTTTCGCGTGCAGTAGTATGAAAATGTTGTTTTCCTCAGCGGACCCGGCGAAAGTCAGGGGATTAAAAAGGAGACTGTTCAACGCGGGAATACCCTGCGAAGTGCGGCGCAACCCGGTGGCGAAGGGCGTGTTCGGCGTTCCCCCCTGTCCCGAGCTCTGGATTGAGCGAGAGTCAGACATTCTGGAGGCGCTAAAACTGCTCGGACCGGAGCGGCTGAGCGACATGACCGTCATTCTGCCCAAGCCCTGAGCCTGCGCCAAAGCGAGTTTGGAAGCAGCCAGAGCCGGACGGCGGAGTTTTGTGGCAACGCCGCGGCGCGGGCGATTGCCTGCGTCGGCGATGGGGGGAGACTTCCTGCCGGGGCCACCTTGCCTTTTGAGATCTTCTCAATCAAACTAATCCATGGATGCAGGATTTGTTGAAGAAGATCGAGGCAGACGCCGCCGCGCGGCTGGTGTTGCCGCCCGGGGTGGCGGCCACCCAGGAACTGGCCCGTTACAAAGCCTACCTTAAGCTGGAAACCCATCGCCTCAAGCTGGCTCACCGCGCGGGCGGCGGGGGGTTGGACATCTGCCGGGCCCGGGCGCGGATGCTGGACCTGTTGCTGCAACATTTGTGGGAGGTCGCGCGCGGCAATTTTAGCGAGCTGGCTCGCAAAGAATTCCCCGCACTGGCGCTGGTCGCCATCGGCGGCTACGGGCGGGCGGAGTTGAACCCGCACAGCGACATAGATTTCATGCTGCTGCACGACGGCCAGGTGGCGGCGAACCGGCCGCTGCCGCACCTGTCGGGAATGCTGGACGGGATTCTGTATCCCCTGTGGGACATCGGGCTGAAGGTGGGGCACTCGGTGCGAACGATCGGAGAGGCCGTCAAGGTGGCCAACAGCGATATGCAGTCCAAGACCTCGCTGATCGAGGCCCGGCTGATTGCAGGCAGCCATCCCTTGTTCAAGAAGTTCCAGGAGACCTTGTCGGCAAAGTGCGTCCGGGGCCACGAAGCGGAATACATCTCCCAGCGAGTCCAGGACCAGGCGGCCCGGCGGCAAAAGTTCGGGAATTCGGCCTGCATGCAGGAGCCGAATGTCAAAAGCGGGTGCGGCGGCCTGCGGGACTTTCAGAACTTGTTATGGATGGCTTACTTCAAGTATGGGACCCGGTCGCTTAAAGATCTGGAGGCGCACGACCTGATCAGCGGCGCCGAGCGCCGCCAATTGCACACCGCTTACGATTTTCTGCTCCGGGTGCGGACGGAAATGCACTACCACGCCAACCGGGGCATGGATGTGCTGAGCAAGAATCTTCAGCCGGCGGTCGCGTATAATCTGGGTTATCGCGAGCGCTCGCCCAGCCGGCGAATCGAGCAATTCATGCGGGAATTTTACCGCCACGCGCGAAACATCTACCTGATCACCCGCACGATCGAACAACGGCTGGCGCTGTTGCCGGCGCCGCGGCGGCTGCCCGAAATTTCGCTGCGGGCGCTGCTGCCCAAGCGGCGGCAGCCGGCAAAGGAACCCGTGGACGGCTTTCGCTTCATTGATGGCGAAATCCACGCCGTGTCA
Source organism: Verrucomicrobiota bacterium (assembly GCA_029974925.1). Lineage (GTDB taxonomy): Bacteria > Verrucomicrobiota > Verrucomicrobiia > Limisphaerales > UBA8199 > JARKQH01. The sequence continues at coordinate 6,264 of JARKQH010000066.1, read as the reverse complement.
AACCGGGTGTTTCGAGACCAGCCGCGGCGGCTGATGCGGGTTTTTCTGCACGCGCAACTCCGGGGTTTGCGCCTGCATCCGGACCTGGCGCAACTGATCCGGCGGGAGCTCTCGCTGGTGGACCGCAAGTTTCGCTGCGACACCCATGTGCGGGAAACGTTCCTGACCATCCTGAGCCAGCGGGGGGCGGTTTCACAAATCCTCCGGGCCATGCATGAGGTGGATCTGCTGGGGAAGTATCTGCCGGAATTCGGCCGGCTGACCTGCCTGGTGCAGCATGAGTTTTACCACCAGTACACCGCCGACGAGCATACGCTGCGATGCCTGGCCCAACTGGACGCCATTTGGGAGGCGAAGCATCCGCCCCACAACAAATACACACCGTTGCTGCAGAGCTTGGAGCGGCCGTTCCTGCTCTACCTTGCCCTGCTGCTCCACGACACCGGCAAGCCGGACGGCCGGGGACGGCACGAAACCGTGAGCGGCCATCTGGCCTTGCGGGCCGCGCGGCGGCTCGGTCTGGATGCCAGCGCCACCCAAACCTTGCGGCTGATCATTGACCACCACACCCTAATGGCGGTGGTATCCCAACGGCGCGACCTGGACGACCCGGCGGTCATTCGGGCGTTCGCCCGCCAGGTCCGGAACCCGGAGAACCTGGCCTTGCTGACCCTGCACACGTTCGTGGATGCCCAAGCGACCAGCGACCAGCTATGGAACGGGTTCAAGGATTCGCTGCTGTGGACTCTGCATCTCAAGACCCTGAGGCTGATCACCGGCGGTCCTGAATTCGCGCGCGCGGAGGAAAAGCAACGGGACCTGTTGCTGGAGGAGGCGCAGCGCCACTTGCCCCCCGGCGTAAGCCAGGAGGAGCTCCACGCGCATTTCGCGCACCTGCCACCGCGCTATTTTCAAATCCATCAGTTGCCGGAAGTTCTGGACGATCTGACCGTGGCACACCGGTTTTTGCGCCTGCAAATCGGCGACGAGGAAAACGCCCTCAAACCGGTGGTGCACTGGCGCGACGAGCGGGACCGCGACTGCACCCAGGTCAAAATCTGCACGTGGGACCGGGCCGGGCTTTTCAGGAAAATCGCCGGGTGCTTCAGCGCGGCGAGTCTTAACATTCTCAGCGCGCAGATTTTTTCCCGCAGTGACGGGATCGTGTTGGATACGTTCTGGGTGGCGGATGCGCGCGCGGGAGGCCTGGCCAGTCCGGAACAGCGCGAGAAGTTCGAATGCTTGCTCGGGCGGGCGCTGACAGGCGAGGAGCTCGACTTTCCGGCCCTGATCGCCCGGCAGCGGATTACCCGCCCCCTTTACCAGGCTTATGTGGGCGAGCGCCTGCCCACCCGCATCCGGTTCGACAACGAATCCTCGGATACGCGCACGGTAATCGAAACCGAATCGGAAGACCGGGTGGGGTTGCTCTATACGATCTCCCAAGCCTTGACGGAACTTGAGCTGGACATTGTGGGCGCGAAAATCTGCACGGAGCGCGGAGCAGCCATTGACAGCTTTTACGTGCGAGAGCTTGACGGCCGCAGAGTGGAGGATCCAAAGCGGCAGCATGCCATTGAAGCCGGTTTGAAGCGGGCGCTGGCCCGGATGGAAGCCGCCTGATTTGAGGGGCGGCCCGGGCGAAGTGGTGCGCGGGGTGGAAACGTCAGGGCGAAGGGAGAACCACCAGGCGGTAGTAACGCTGAGAGCCCAGAGCGGGGTCCGTCACCGCGAAGACGGTGCCGTCCCCCACAATTGGCGCGGTGAGAAGATTCCAGGCGACTTCAGCCAGGTCCGACTTGTATTCAATCTGATACATTTGCCCCGGCAGCGTGGGGAATGAAATGCGCCAGGCGCCTCCGGCCTCCGTGCCCATCTGAATCTGCGGCAGCGGCAGGACAACCATGGCAAAGGTGGCGGTGGCGCTCAAGGGTGGCTGCCCGTTATCGCTCACCCGAATGGTGGCGGTGTTTGTGCTCCAAGGGGGAACATTGGCCACCCAGGTGAAGACACCGTTGAGCGAGCCGATGGCGGCTCCCGCCGGCGCGCCCGGCTCAAGGCTGAAGGACAGAGTCTGGAAGGCGCTTTCCGCGTCGGTGGCAGTGACCGTGAACCGCAATAATTGGCCGACGTAAACATAATGCGTACCAATCTCCGCCAGCGCGGGTCGTGTGTTAGGGATGACGTTGGCGGCGCGCGGCGTGGGAGTGGGCATGAAATAGCGCGCACCCGGCCCGTCCGGATAGCGCCCCTCGCTGACGTTCGGGGATTGCGGTCCATAAAACACAAAATCCACCGGATTGCCGTCAGCCCCATAAAGGCCGAGACTTTCGCCGTCCTTGTTCATTTTGAAGGAGACGTGGAGGTCGGGAGTGCCGTTGGTATTTCGGCCGTCAGCCCAGACGAGCAGGTAACCGCCGGGTGGAATGGTGCAGCCATTGGGGATTCGGTGCTTAAAGCGGTCCAGGAAGTTGTCGGTCAGATAGAATCCGCCCAGGTCGGCGGGATTGGTGCTGGCGTTGTAGAGCTCGAACCAGTCACTGAACGCGCCGCTGAGGGGATTGGGCAGGGTGTGGGTGTTGGCGGCCATCCATTCATTGATAAACACGTTGAGCGGCGGGCTGGCGCCGTTGTTGGTGCCGCCCGGCGTGACATAATAGAACTCGCGGCGGTCGAAGCACTGGCCATCGGGCACGGAACCGTAAGAGCGGTTGGGGACAAGGTTGGTGTAGTCAAGGAAATCGAGGACCTGCGGCTGGCCATTGAACAGCCGGCTCAAGGCCACCGTGCCATGGCCGGGGGCGAGAGCGAAGGAGGTGTGCCACTCGTTGCTTGAGGACAGTTGCGAGAGGCCATCGGCAAAAACCACCTTGAACTGGCCGGGAGCAACCGTTGCCCCTTCCGGGAAGGCCCAGGCCGTGAGGGAGGCGTAGGAATCTGTCAAGAAGAGTCCTTCAAGCGAAACGGCATTACTGCCGGCGTTATAAATCTCAAGCCAGGCGGTTCGCTGTCCCGCGCTATTGGTAAGGCCAGTCAGGTTTTCCGGCTGCAACTCGTTGATCCACAGATTGGGGAACGTTGGCAGAGCCTGGGCCAGGGCATTGGGTCGGCCTGGCGTGGGCGTTCCGAGGCCCCAGTTCGCCAGGCGGGAATTGTCCTGCGCCACATCAATCACTTGGAGCGACAGGCCGGGGACGGGGGCCGGCCAGGGGGGCAATGCCGAATAGCGAACCCGGTCCACCACCACTTCCGAACCGGGCAGGGAACCCGGCATGAGGAGTGTGAGCGTCTCGCCGTTGGTCTGAAGGTTCCCGGGAAAAAGATCGAAAGGCGTTTCGTCCGGGCCATGGAGGCTGAGAAAAGCGTTGCCCTCCTTTGCCAAAACAAGGAACTGGCCGTTGGTCAGGAGCGTGCCGGCGGGAAAGGTGTAGCCCAGGCCATCCACGCGCCAGCCGGAGAGGTCAAAGGTCGAGGCGGACGCATTGTGCAATTCAACCCAGGCGGCGCCAGGTATCAGCGGCTGGCACAGGATTTCGCTGATAATCACCTTGCCTACAGGACTGGGCGAGGTGCCCGTGAATCGCACCGTGACACTCCCCGAAAAATTGGTCAAGGCATTACCCCAGAGATCATAACCGGCGATGTACAGGGGGGTGGTGGGAGCGGAGACGGCCACTTTCACGGTCCAGTTCGAAAGGGTGGTCCAGGTGACTGGATACTCGACGCCGTTAATCCGCAAGGAATGGACCTGGACGGGCGCGGTGCCGCTGAGAGTCACGATGGAATTGGAGCTCTCGACGTAATTGGTGCCGAAAATGACGAAGGGGGCGTTGCCGCCCGCGGCGTGGATCTCCGCCAGGACCGCCGCCGCCCGATTCTGAATATCAGGCAATAAATCGGTGAAATCCTGGCCGGGGGTGAAGCGGGAGTAATGATTGGCCCAATAGGTCATGTAGGCGGTGTTGAACGTGGACTGAATCATGTCCAGGGCATGCCCATAAAGTCGGCGCTTGTTGCCCGGAAGTTTGGCCAAATCAGCCCAATAGGGCGCCGCGGTCCCCAGCAAAGGGGCGGTGGAGGAGCGCAGGTAGAGATGCTCGATATCCCAGGGCAGCATCACCAGCCGGCCGTCGCCGGGCCGCTGGTAAAGGTTGAAGTTATGGGGGTTGCTGAAGCTGTACCAGTCGGATTCGCCGCAAAGGGAGACGAACGCAAGGGTGCGGAGCCATTCGTTGAGGTCCATGAGCAGATGGGCCTGGGCGTCAAGCAGGGGGCCGCCGGGCAGTTCCATGGTTTAGGCCAGGGTCATGACGGGAAGGAAGTTGTCCTCCCCGCGATGGTATTTCAGCAGGTAGTTGTAACGATAGGCCTCTTTATCGTCGCCCAAATCCTGGAGGTCCACGCCGAGAAGAATTTGAGGATTGGGGAGTTTGTAACCCGCGCTGTTGGTGGTGGTCGGGGTATAAATCAGTTCAAAACTCCATTCGGTGCCGTCCCTCCCGTTCTCAAAAGCCGTTTCGATGAACTCGTCCTCGTGCCGGGGGATGACGAAGGCCGGTCCGGTATTGGTTTGAAAGGGGGGAATGAGCCAGCCGAGGTCGGGCTGCATGCCGGGGATGCCGCCGGCGTGGAGGAGCATGTGGTGGGCGAGAATCTCTTGTTGTTGATTCACCGTGCCCGGTGGGCCCGAGGAGTCCAGGAGCAGGACGGGGTGGACGCCCCGAAATCGGTCATCGGGCTGGAACTTGACGTTGAAGCTCGGGCGCGGGTCGTTGGGCCGCCCGCTTTGACTGCCTTTGAGGAGGGCGCGAATGTCGTAATAAGGGCGCTGCTCGTCGTAGATGAGGGTGCAAGGCAGTGTTGCGTTGCTCATCAGGTTGGTGAGCGCGCGCAAGAGGGCCCAGTTGGCGGGGGAGAAAATGAGCCGGAAGTTGTGGCCCAGGGTGGGTCGCGCCTGGCCATCGGCCACCATGTACAGAGCGCCACTGTCGGGGCCGGCGGCTGGAAACGCGGCGGTGGCGCCCAGGGAATCCGTCGCCGTTACATAGAACTGGATGATTTTCCCCGCGGTGTTGCCGGGGATGGTGCCTTCGAACCTGCCGCCGCCTTTGGCGGTCATTGTTACATGAGAAAAAGGGCCGCTGTTAATGGACCACCAGAGTTCACAAGCGCTCACGCCTTGGGGGTCCTGGGCGGTCACCGAGACGGTCACCGGCTGGCCGGCGGCAGGGATGACCGGCTGGTGCTGGAAGGAGAGGAAGGTGGGGCCAATGTTGGTTTCGTACCGAGAGTTGGGTGCGCCAGGCGTGCCGTTGAGCTGGGGCGCGGCGAGGGTGGTGGTGCGGGCCACACGGTTGAAAAAGAGGCGCGTGTTAAGCAGTTTGCCGCCCGCCAACCATTTGGCGCGGAAGGCGATTTCATAAGTGCGGCCGTCGGTAATCCCGCCGTCGTTGAGGGTGGATTCCACATGGTTGTGCATGTGCTCCTGGGGGCCCGTGGCGACGAGATGAAGCAGGTGATTGGAGGGGTTATCAGGGTCGGTGATCACCCGGCTGCGGGCATGGTTGCCCAGGAACCGCCAGCCGGTGGCGCCATTCTCGAAGTTGCCGTTCACCAAGCGCGGGGTACGGTTGGCCCCCTGGATTTCGACGACGCTGACGTCGTCCAGGAAACATTCACCAGCTTCCAGCAGGCCGACGATGAAGTCCTTCCATTGGGAAGGCTCGAACCAGCGGGTTTGCGCAACGGCCTGATACGAATAGGAACGCCACTCTGCGCGGGGCGCTTCATCACTGGCCGCCCAGGCTTCGGCCTTCGAGTTGTCCGCCCAAGGGTCCCGCAGTTCCAGACTCGAGCCGCCGCCATCGGCGTAGAGGGGCCACCGCCCCGAGGTGTAGTATTGCACCCGGTCCGCTGGATTGCCGGCGGCGTCTTTGAGCACAATAGTGTCGCCGTCATTGGCGAGCTGGCCGGTGTAGTTGCCGACGATGTCAATCGCCGGGTAGAGCCAGCTCAGCGTCTGCGAGTCCCGAGCCACGACCAGGAATGAGCCTGGGCCCAGCGTCCGGCCCGGCGGGAACTGATAGGCGATGCCACCGGCCAGGCTCCAGCCGCTCAGGTCCACCGCATTGGTGCTGCGATTGTAAAGTTCCAGCCATTCTTCGTCGGACGGGGGAGGAGGCAGGTCATTGGTGGCTGCCGGCCGCTGATGATGATACATGATCTCGTTGATCACTACTTCATCATGAAAAGCGAATGCGTTGG